>JAKZRK010000182.1:0-10537 GCA_047518225.1 Alphaproteobacteria bacterium
CGCGACGTAATCTTCCGAAGACTCGTCATACGATCAACCCCGGCCCAGACTGTCTCAACGCCACACAAATGCTGCCACAACCCGGCTCATCAGCTCCACTTGACACACCGCCAAGATGGGTTTGAGAAATCCGGGCTAGCTATTCGAACTTCCGTTCCCGCCACCAGGGGAAAAAGTCCGGCATGTCGGTGCTGGGCTTCATGGTGTAGTTGCCGGGGCGCTTTTCCAGAAACGACTGCACCCCTTCATAGGCATCGGGTAGCTGTCCCATGCTGCGGATGCCACGGCTGTCGATCTTGTGAGCTTCCATTGGGTGGTCGGCGCCCAGCATCTTCCACATCATGTGCCGGCACAGGGACACCGATACGCCGGAGGTATTATCGGCGATTTCGCGGGCCAGGGCGCGGGCCGTCGGCAACAGATCATCGGGGGCCACCACCTGGCTGACCAGGCCGCCCTTCAATGCCTCGTCGGCGGGAAACACGCGCCCGCTCATGACCCATTCCATGGCCTGGCTGATGCCGACGATGCGGGGCAGAAACCAGGAACTGCACGCCTCCATCACCACGCCCCTGCGGGCGAAGACCAGGCCAAAGCACGCCTCGGTCGAGGCTATGCGGATATCCATGGGCAGTTGCATGGTCACCCCGACACCGGCGGCGGGGCCGTTGACGGCGGCAATTAATGGCTTTTTGGATTCGAACAGACGCAGGCTGACCAGGCCGCCGCCATCGCGCCAATCCTCGATCGGCCCGGCCCCTTCCCGATCTTTCATATCGAAAGTGCGGGCGCCCCGGGACAGATCGGCCCCGGCGCAAAAGCCGCGGCCCGCGCCCGTGAAAATCACCGCGCGCACGGCATCGTCCGCATCCGTCCTGTCCACGGCATCTATGATTTCTTCCAACATCACCTGGGTAAAGGCGTTCAGCTTATCGGGCCGGTTCAGGGTAATGGTGGCGATAGCGTCTTCGACTTCGTACAAAATATCCTGATAGCTCACGCTCAATCTCCCATGGCGGCGGTACGGGCCAGCATTTCGGCCTCGACGCCGTCTTCCATCTCGATACCCATGGCATCGTTGAAGCGGTTGAAAAAACCACACAGCGCGATGCGCAAGGTCAATTCGACGATTTGCTCTTCACTGAAGTGTTGGTGCAATCGTTCATGCATGGCGTCGCGAATGCGGCCCGGCGTGCTGGTGACCTGCGCCGCATGGTCACGCACCAGCATATCGACCTCGTCGAAGCCCGGTACCCGATCGGCCAAGATGTCTGACGCCGCCGCTGCCGACAGGCCCAAATCCATCAAACGCGGGGCATGATGGGCGACGCAATATTCGCATTCGTTCAGTTTCGAGACCACGACCAAGGCGATTTCCAGATAGCGTTTGGGCAGCACCGCCTCGTCCGCCAGTTCCAGCAGCAGACCCATGATATGGCGCAAGGCCGGCGGGCGGTGGGCGAAAATTTTCACCTGATTGAGAAACGGGCCGTAATCGGTGGCATAACGTTGGTAGATGGGCCGGGCATCTTCCGGCACTTCATTGATTTCAATTTCCCGTACCCGTGGCATATGATCACTCCCTGTCATGGTCCGATAGGTGTTTCGGCCATGTTATACCAAAATAAGCAGGTGAGAGATGGATTACGGCGTAGCAATTTTCTCGACGGACTATTCAATAACCCCGGCTGAATTGGCGGTAGCCGCCGAAGAGCGTGGTTTTGAATCCCTTTGGTTCCCGGAACATTCCCATATTCCGCTCTCGCGCCTCTCGCCCTGGCCCGGCGGCGGTGACCTGCCGAAACATTATTACGACTGCATGGACCCCCTGGTGGCCATGGCCACGGCGGCATCCGTGACCAAGACCATTCGCCTTTGCACCGGTATCTGTCTGGTAATCCAGCGCGATCCCATTCAGTTGGCGAAAGAGGTCGCGACCCTGGATCAACTATCCAACGGGCGCGTGGTTCTGGGCGTCGGCGGTGGTTGGAATGCCGAGGAAATGGCCGATCACGGCACCGCGTTCAAAAGCCGCTTTCGTCTGATGGCGGAACGCATCGCCGCGATGAAAGTCATCTGGACCGAAACCAAGCCGGAATTCAAAGGCGAATTCGTCAACTTCGAACCCATGATGGCCTGGCCCAAACCTCTCCAGAAACCCTATCCCCCCGTTCTGGTGGGGGGTGGTTTTCCCCATGGCGCCAAGCGCGCCATTGAATATGGCGACGGCTGGATGCCCCTGGGCGGCCGTGGCTGGGACGTGCTGGACACCCTGCCCCGGTTCCGCCAGATGGCGGCCGAGGCCGAGCGCGATCCCGACAGCCTGGGCATCACCATCTTCGGCGCCGAGGACAAGGCCGACATGCTGAAGGGTTACCAGGACGCCGGCGTGGAACGGACCGTCTTTACCCTGCCATCCGCCGGCCGCGACGACGTTCTGCCCCTGCTGGATGGGTACGCCGCCTTAATGGGCTAATACCAACCGGCAACCCTGATCCGGTCTGGCGGACAACGTGAATCGTCACCAACGCTGGGCCTTTAGGATTGCTTCGTCACCGCTGTCGAAGCGGATTTCAATTTCAATGGAGCCATCATCTTCCAGGTCGGCGGAGCCATCACCGCCGACGTCGTCCATTTCATCAAATCCCAGCCATTTGAAAAAGACGATCCGGCGGGAATATTCGAATTCAAAGCCGCCATTGATGCAACCAAAGGAAAACTCGCCACGGCCGCTGTCCTTGAAAGCAATATAGGCGGGCTCCACGAGGTCGAGATAATCTCGATCCCAAATGTCGGCCTCGACGGTGCGCCATTTGCCAATCAGGAGGCAGTCGATTTTCTCGGTCATCGCAACCCCGCCTGCCGCCTGCTTAGCTGAAAGCCGCGAACATTTCCTCGAACGCCACCAACTGGTTGCCGTTATAGCGGACGAGGGCACCAGGATCGGCGTATGGACACCGGCATCGAACCAGGCTTCCAGGCCGTCGCGCACCTGGGCCACGCTGCCGAACAGGGTGTTATCCGCCAGCCACTTGTCGCTTAGATGGCCCGCTATCTTATCCGGCTCGCCCGCCGCGACGGCGGCTTCAACGCCGGCCATTTCCTCTGCATAGCCGGACTCCTTCCAATAGTTGCGGTAGTTCGGCAGTTGTACATAGGTGCTCAAAGTGCGCCGGTTGACCGCCTTGGCGGCTTCCACATCGTCGTCGATGCAGGTTGGGATCATATTGCCGATGTAGAAATTATCGTCGTTGCGCTTGTCTTCCGGCAGGGCAGCGAGGGATGCGGCCATGAAGCTGCGGGATGCATTGGCGAAGACCATGCCGTCGCCAATTTCTCCCGCAAGGGCAATCATTTTCCGGCGCATTGTGGCCAGGACGATGGGCGGCAATTCCCCCACCCGCTGCACGGCTTTCAATTCGGCCACGAAATCGCGGGTATCGGACAGCGGCTTGCCGGCGGTCACGCCCATGCGTTTCAGGGACGGGCCGTGGCTGACCCCGATGCCGAAGCGGAAGCGGCCGCCGGAAATCTCGTGAATGAATGAAATGGTCTGGGCATAGTCCAACACCGTACGGGCATAGATCGGCGCGATGGAGGTGCCGAAATGAATTTCATTCGTGACCTGCGCCAGGGCGGCGCACAGGGTGACATTGGCCACGGTGGAGGGGCAATAGATGCCCGTGAAGCCACGGCGTTCGATCTCGCCGGCCAATTCCAGGGTGGCGCGGCGGCGCCCGGGCACGGCAGCCAGACTAAGGGCGGGCATTCTCGACATCAGTTCACTCCCATCTTTCCATGAATCCTTGAATTTTCCGGGTACGGCGTATGCGCCTTGTTAGGTATCCGTCGGCAACTTGAAAACCTGGCCGGGGAAGATCATGTCGGGGTCGCGGATCTGGCTGTCGTTGGCCTGATAGATCACGGTATAGCGGTCGCCGCTGCCATAAACCCGGCGGGCGATACGCCACAGGCTGTTGCCGGGCTGTACAATGACCCGAAAGCGGGCCGTGGTGGTGGCCAGAATCTCCGCCGCGGCGACCCGGACAAAGGGCAACTCGACGCGGCTTACCACGCGGCCCGAAATGTCCAGCTGATCCACCCGCAAGATATGGGTACCTGGTGCGAGCTCGGCTTTCGGTTTCAACTCCCAGACGCTTTTCCGATCCGCCTGGGAGAGGCCGACCGGTTTGTTGTCCACATAGGTTCGCACCTTGGCCCCTGGTGGCGCGCTGCCCGATATGACGACGTTGCCCTTGTCATCATAGTCGACCGTATCGACGCTCAACTTGTTGCTGGAAGGTCCGCCTTTCGGCTCCGGCTTTTGCAGCAGTATTACCGGGGCATCGTTGCTTTTGGGCAATAGCACCGCCAGCGCGGTTCGGCGCTCTTTCCTGGCAACTTTGGTTGCCGCCGCTGTTCTGGAGGCAGCCTCCGGGATCACCACGGCAACGTCGGAACCGGCGGCAATAATGCCGCCATCGGGCATGACCGCCACCAGATCCAATTCGGCCTGGCCGCTGGGCAAAGGCTGATCGATTACCGCCACCCATTCGCCACGCTGACCGACCGGCGTTTCGGCCACAATCTTGCCGTCCAGGGACAACCACACCGTGGAACCGGGGGGCGCCCGTCCGGCCACGACCGCCGTGCGGTCCTTGGCGATCCGGACAATATCGAATGCCGGCGGTTTTATAGCCGACATGGCCCGATCAGAGGCCGCCGCATCTTTGGACGCTTTCTTTCCGGGCGCTTCCTTGGATGCTTCCTTCCTGGACGCGATTTTGAATGCTTCCTTCCCGGATGCCTTCCTGGTTGCTTCCGTCCCGGATGTCTTCCTGGACGCTACCGTCCCGGATGTCTTCTTGGACGCTTCCTTGGCCACCACAACCTTGCCGTTGCGCTGTGCCGGGGACCGGCCAAAGGCGGGCGCCGTCAATTTGCCGCCATCGTCCAAGGCAGCCGCGGCAAGGGGCGCTTTTCCAGCCGGCGTGTCCGGCGCTTCGCCAGCCGCGGTCTTCCGCGCGGTAGGTGGCGGCGCCTCTCCATCCGGCGCGGTAAAATACATAAACCCAGCGGCCAACAAAACCGCCGCCAACCCTATGATGATGATATTACGCACGCCATCTCCCCACATCAGAGACCAACCAAGGTAAGCTTTCGCCCCGGCGCGGGCAATCCCGTGGCATCATCCGGGATCATTTAGGTCGCCGCTCGATGCGATTGTCGATGGCCGGCACGGTGCGAATATAACGGGCGATGGCGTTTCGATCATCCGCCGTCAAATAGGCCAGACCGTCGCGGATGGCGTCCGCCATGCTGCCTTGCACGTCGTCATAATCAGGCTTGGTGCCGTCGCGCAGCACCTGCGCGATATCCGCCGCAGCCCAATCGCCAATGCCGGTCGTTGGATCGGAAGTAATATTGGCGACAAGATCACCGTCGGGGCCCTCGGTCGTCCCGGCCAGAAAGAGCGACGGCCTCATGGCACCCAGAAAATTGCGGGGCGTGTGGCATTCCCCGCAATGGGCCACGGCATGCACTAGATAGGCGCCGCGGTTCCATTGCGCATCTTGGTCCGTCCGGTCCCGCCAGGGGCCGGGCCTGAAAAACAGCCATTTCCAGAAGCGGACGGTCCAGCGCCAGGAAAAGGGAGGCGGTACCTCGTGGGCCTTGTTCAGGCGCGCCACCGGGGTTTGATCAAACAGATAGGCCTTGATGGCCAGGGCGTCTTCGACCCGCATGCCAGTGAAACTGGGGTAGGGAAACACCGGAAAATAATTGCTGCCGTCCGGGCGGATGCCATGGACCAAGGCAGCAAGGAAATCCCCATCGCTCCAGGCCCCTATTCCCAACTTTGGGTGCGGTGTAATGTTGGGGCTGTAGAAAATGCCAAAGGGTGTTTTCAGAGCCCGGCCACCGGCCAGGATCGGGCCGCCGCCCTTTACATCCGTGTGGCAACCGATACAGCCCGCCGCCCTGATCAGATAGCTACCGCGTGATACCGCATCCGCCGCCGCCGTCCCGCCCAAGGCCGAACAAAGCAAAAATACCACTCCGCCAGCGAATCGATTCATCATGGCAGTCGGACCACCATCTCGACCCCGCCATAGTCATGGACATTGTCGCGGGCCCTGACACGGACTTTGCCGACCCCTTGCGGGATGCCGGGAACCGTCAGGTATCGGGTAAAGGGCTGTTCATTTTCATGGGGATGGCCCAGCACCCGTCGGCCAAGGACCTTGCCATCCAGTCCCAATACCTCCCAGGCGACGGCGTAGTGTTTCCATCCGGTATCTCCATGCCGAACGGTTACCGCAAATTTGTAGACACCGGGATCAGCTTTCGTCACTTTCACCCCTACCACGTCGGCCTCCCCGGCCAGGGCCGGAAAGGCCAGGCTCAAGGCGGTCAAAAACAACAGTAAGCAACGACAAGCAGGGATGGTCATGGCCAAGGTTTCCTCTATCTGCGTCTATTGTGGCTCTCGATTTGGCCCACAACAAGGTTACCGCGATACCGCCGTCACCCTTGGTCAAGAAATCGCGAGGCGCGGCATGCGGATGATCTATGGCGGCGGCCACGTGGGCCTGATGGGGGCAACGGCGGACGCGGTCCTGGCGGCGGGGGGCGAGGTGATCGGCGTGATTCCGAAACATTTGCTGGAACGCGAAGTGGGCCATCACGGCCTGACCGAATTGCGTGTGGTCGACACCATGCACAGCCGCAAACAAATGATGTTCGAACTGGCCGACGCCTTCGTCGCCCTGCCGGGCGGTATCGGCACCCTGGACGAAACCTTTGAAATCATCTCCTGGCGGCAGTTGGGCCTGCACGACAAGCCATTGGTCATCCTGGACGACCGGGGCTATTGGCGGCCCCTGGCGGCGCTGTTGGAGGCGGTGGTGGCAGGCGGCTTCGCCAATCCGGGCATCGCGGATTTCTATGCCGTCGCGGAAGATGTGGAGCAGTTGTTCGACTGTCTGGCCGCCGCGCCACAATCGCAGGGGCCGGGCCATCCGGAAAGACTGTGAGCGAATCTTTGACCTTCCCGGCATGGATGATTATGTTCCGCCCGAACGAACAAACATCAGGTGGATCAACCCGCCCAAGAGGTTAGGTATATGAGCAAGATCAAGGTGAAGACCCCTGTCGTGGAACTAGACGGGGATGAAATGACACGGATTATTTGGGCCTTTATCAAGGAAAAATTGATCCTGCCCTATCTCGACATCGACCTGAAATACTACGATCTGGGGATCGAGAAGCGGGACGAAACAGACGATCAGATCACCATTGATTGCGCCGAGGCGATCAAGGAATACGGCGTCGGCGTCAAATGCGCCACCATTACGCCGGACGAGGCGCGGGTCGAGGAATTCAACCTGAAATCCATGTGGCGCTCGCCCAACGGTACCATCCGCAACATTCTGGGCGGCACGGTGTTCCGCGAACCGATCATCTGCCAGAACGTACCCCGCCTGGTGCCGGGCTGGACCCACCCCATCGTGATCGGCCGGCATGCTTTTGGCGACCAGTACCGGGCCACGGATTTCGTGGTACCGGGCAAAGGCAGGCTGACCATCAAGTTCGAGCCCGAGGACGGCGGCGAAGTGATCGAACGGGAAGTCTTTGATTTTCCCGGCGGCGGCGTGGCCATGGCCATGTATAACCTGGACGACTCGATCCGGGATTTCGCCCGCGCCTGTTTGAGCTATGGCATACAGCGCAAATGGCCGGTCCACCTGTCCACCAAGAACACCATCCTGAAGGCCTACGACGGCCGCTTCAAGGATTTGTTCGAGGAAGTGTTTGAGGCTGAATTCGCCGATACCTACAAGGCCGAGGGGCTGACTTACGAGCATCGCCTGATCGATGACATGGTGGCCTGCGCCTTGAAATGGCAAGGCGAATTCATCTGGGCCTGCAAGAACTATGACGGCGATGTGCAATCCGACACCGTGGCCCAGGGCTTTGGCTCGTTGGGCCTGATGACTTCGATCCTGATGACCCCGGATGGCAAAACGGTAGAGGCCGAAGCGGCCCATGGCACCGTCACCCGCCATTACCGCGAGCATCAAAAAGGCAACGAAACCTCGACCAACCCCATCGCCTCGATCTTCGCCTGGACCGGTGGCCTGAAGCATCGCGGCCGCATGGACGAAACCCCGGATGTGACGCAATTCGCCGAGACCCTGGAAAAGGTCTGCGTCGAAACCGTGGAATCCGGCGCCATGACCAAGGATCTGGCGATCCTGATCGGCCCGCAACAAAATTTTCTGACCACCACCCAGTTCCTGGACACCCTTGACGAAAACCTGCAAAAGGCCATGGCCTAACCGTCCAGCCAGAGCCAAACAAACGAAGCAGGGCCCGTCGCAATCGGCGGACCCTGAATTTCTGTGCTTGGCGTGGCGGATTTCAAAACACAAGACCGGGCCGCAATGCCCTGCCTGCTGGTCTCAGCGCAACCGCTCAGGTTCACGAAACTCCGATAGTGCCTGTTTAACCGCATCTGGCGTGACGCTGATGACTTTCAGGAAGTTTTGGGCGGCCTGGTCGGGTTCCGTCCGGTGCTGCTCCCAATCGCGCAGGGTGCCAATCGGAATATGGAACGCACGGGCGAAGGCTTCCTGTGTCAGTTTCAGGGAGTGCCGGATCAGCTTGGCATCGGCGATGGGCTTGAACTCTTCTAATTCCGCCGCCGTCAAGACCGGGTTGTCCGGGTCGCTTCGCGCGGCGCGGGCGATGTCCTCATCCGACAGGCCGTCAAGCCGCGCCTTTTCCTTGCGCGACAGCCGGCGCGGCGCATCAAATTTGGATACGGTTTTTGTAGTAGTATCGTCGTTCATCGCCGGTCGCCTTTCTTGCCGATATTATGCGCGTTACGTCTTCGCCAGCCAGCGAGTGCCTCTCATGGGTGATAACGACGTAGACCCCGTCTTCAACCCGCCCAATGACCTGCCAGCGGTCCTCGCCCTCGCGGCGCTGATAGCGTTCAATGCGACTGGCATCGCCAAAGATATAGACAGCGTAGTCAAACCGAACGCCATGTTTGGCCAGGTTCAAAGCTGCCTTGTTACCGTCCCATTGAAACTTCATTATACGGAAATTCCGTAGTTTTGCAATAGTTCGGCGTATGAATTCCGGACAGGTTCCTTCAAATCCTGGTTTTATTCCCCCTCGCTGGGCTGGTCGCGGAGTTCCTCGTCGGGCATATCGCCCAGATCGCCGTGGGACCATTCTCCCTGGCCCAGTCGTTCGGCGGCGATTTCCTGGCGCAGTTTCGGCTCTGTTTCCATCAGGCCGTTGAAATCGACTTTCATCAACTGCATCAAACGGCATTCGGTCAGGGCAAAGGCATGGGCGCGGCGGTGGGTGTCCTGCAACAGCGCAATCTCGCCAAAGAAATCACCCTCTTCCAGGGTCACGCGATGATCGTCAAGATCGATGATCACTTCCCCCGAGACGATGAAATACATGCTGTCCGCCGGGTGCCCGCGATGGACGATCTCGTAACCCGAGGGCACGGATTTAGAGCGTAACAGGCCACCGATCTTAGACAGGGAAACCGGGTCCAAATTGGCGAACAAGGGTACCCGCGCGACCATGCCCCAGGTGATGACGAAATCCCGCCGCCGGCTTTCATTGGTGAAGCCCGAGGCAATGATGGCGATGGGCAAGGCGTACATGGCAACGCCCAGCAGGGTTACCACGCCGCCAAAAATCCGCCCCAGGGCGGTGATGGGCACCACATCGCCATAGCCCACCGTGGACAGGGTGGCGAGCGCCCACCACATGGAGGCGGGAATGGAGCCGAAAGCCTCCGGCTGGGCCTTTGCCTCGATGATCGTCATGATCGAGGCCGACAGCATCAATAGACCGAACATGATGATCACGACGGCGACAAGGGCGCGGCGCTCCGCGTACAGCACCCGGCCCAGGGTGACGATGGTGGGCGAATACCGGGCCAGCTTCAACAGGCGCAGCAGGCGAAAGATACGCAGGAAGCGCAAATCCAGGCCAATGATGCTAACCACCAACGAGGGCAGGATCGCCAGCAGATCGATGATCATAAAGGGCGACAGGGCATAGCGCCGCCGTGCCTCGGCCGCGGACAGGCGTTTCAGGGGGAGATGTTCTGTACAGACCCAAAGGCGGGTGAGGTATTCGGTCGTGAAGATGGCCAGGGAGACGCTTTCGAAGATGGCAAATAAGGTGACGTGCGCGGCGCCGATATCCGGCATCGATTCCAGGGCCACGGCCAGGACGTTGGCGACGATCAACAGACCCAGCAGAAAATCAATCAGGCGCTGGCTGAATTTGGCCCGGTTGCCACCCTCCAACAGATCATATAGCCGCCGCTTGATCGACATGGCGCCGAATGCCCCCCGTAACCTAGCAGTCTGTCGGATTTGAGGGTGTTTTGACGCTACAATTCTGCTCTGTTCTGGTATGATTCTTGATGAAGAATTTTCGCTCTTATGACCGTTCACAACGGATGCTTTTGCCGCCTGATCTTAAGGACTGGGTGGCC
>JAKZRK010000183.1:0-2902 GCA_047518225.1 Alphaproteobacteria bacterium
CGCCGACACTGGCGGAAAGCCTGGAACGCATGGAGCACTTCGCCACCGACATCATGGCCCCGGCGGGGGCCTAGAGCGTTTCCGGGCTATTGTGACCCATTTGATGGCGTCCATAAGCCATTCGGGTAGGCGCGTTGCGCAGCGCGATGTGGTACATCGGGCAAGCGGCGCAACGCATCTGAATGGCTTAGGGTCGCCACCGAAGGCCGCTCACCAAGGCCCCGTGGCTGTGTTGCGGTTCTTGGACGATGTCCCACATCGACCTGCGAACCGCGCCTACCCACGGGGTCTTGGTGGGCGGTCAAATGACCCAGAATAGCCCGGAAGCGCTCTAGCCGATCATCGGGCACCCGCCGCGCGCAGCCGGGCGGCTATGCGCCGTTCGTTTTGTTCGTCGGCCCGCTGTAACGCGGTAACGCCACGATCATCGGCCGCATTCACGTCCGCTTCGGCACCAATTAAGGCTCGGACCACCCCTTCATGGCCGTTCCAGGCGGCGCGGATCAATGGGGTCAGGCCCTGGTCATCCCGAACGTCGACCAGGGCGTCCGCCGCCAGTAACGTTTCGATGATATCGGAATAACCATTGATGGCGGCCCAGGATAGTGCCGTCCGGCCCTGATTGTCGGCCGCATCAATCTCCACGCCGGAGTTGATCAAAAGATCGACAATATCGTGATGACCGCGCCAAGCCGCGGCGATGGCGGGGGTCCGGCCCAGGGCATTGATCGCATTGGCATCGACGCCGGCCTTTATTAGCGCCCGGATGGTGGTCAAATCGCCTTGCGCGGCGGCGGCCAGCAACTTCCGCTCCTTACCACGTTGCAGGATCAAATCCAGGGCGGGCATTTGCGCGCGCAATATTCGTGCCCGCTTGCGCGCCTTTTGCAGTTGGATGTTGTCCAGATGCGTCGATAGCAGGGCCTTTGCCCGCGCGGCGCCTCTGCTTTCGATGCTGGCGGCGATGTAATATATGGACTGCGCTTCAACCCTGTCTTCGGGCACGCCCAGGCCGGCAAGATAAAATTCGGCCAGCCGCAAAAGGGCGGGAACGTTGCCCAAAAGGGCGGCAAGGCGGAAATTTTCAATTGCTTTCATATAGTCACGCTTGACGCCCCGGCCCTCGGCCAGGACGCGGGCCAAATTGTAACGCCCCATGACATAGCCCTGGTCGGCGGCGCGTTGATAACGGGCCACGGCCCGAACCGCGGCGCGCACGTAGCGTTTGTCGTGGGCTACGACCTGGCCCAGATCTTCGCGAACGATGCGGGGCTCGTATTGGCGGACGGCGCGCATGGCCGCCGCCGCCGCCGGCGAGACCGCCCGCGCCAGATACGGCACACTGCGGTAAATGGGCTGCCGCCGCGTTACCGGTTTGCCCAAGGGACGGGTGGCGCCGTCGCTTTGGGCCAGGCGCATGGTATCGAATGTCGCCGTCGTATGGTCGGCGGACCACGACGAATTCACCAAAACAACGAGCCCGAGGGTGACCATGGTCGGAGCGAGAAGGGGCCTGGCTGCCACGGAGCTTATCGGATTACATTTTCCGGCCGCTCGGGACGCAAAATTGCTGGCAGCAAAACCCGGGATCAGCCGCCGGTCACGCTCATATGACGGGCGACCGCGGGATCGGTGTTATCCCGGTCGATAATGAAATCATGGCCCTTTGGCTTGCGGGCGATGGCGGCATTGATCGCTTGTGCCAAAATCTCGTCATCGGACGAGGCGCGCAGCGGCGCGCGCAGGTCGGCGGCGTCATCCTGGCCCAGGCACATGAACAGAGTACCGGTACACGTCAGGCGTACCCGGTTGCAGGATTCGCAAAAATTGTGGCTCAACGGGGTAATAAAACCCAGACGCCGTCCGGTTTCCGCCACGGTTACATAACTGGCGGGGCCGCCGGTTTGGTGATCGCTGGGCCGTAAGGTCCAACGTTGCGCCAGATCTTGCCGTACCTCCGAGAGCGCGAGATGCTGGTCCGCCCTATTCAAACCGACATCGCCCATGGGCATCGCCTCGATCAAGGTCATATCCAGGCCTCGCTCACCACACCAGGTGATCATCCGGTCAAATTCGTCTTCATTGAAGTCACGCACCGCCACGGTATTGATTTTTACCGCCAGGCCGGCAGCTTGGGCGGCGTCGATCCCGGCCATGACCCGCTCAAACTTGCCCCAACGGGTTATGGCGAGAAACTTGTCCGCGTTCAGGGTATCAAGCGAGACATTGATGCGGCGGACGCCACAGGCATATAGATCGGCGGCGTGTCTGGAAAGTTGCGAGCCGTTGGTGGTAACGGTCAATTCATCAAGGCGGCCGCTGTCCAATTGCCGGCCCAATTGCCGGAACAGCCAGATCACGTTGCGCCGTACCAGGGGTTCACCCCCGGTAATACGAATTTTGCGGACGCCCAGGTCGATGAACGCGCGGCACAACCGATCCATCTCTTCAAGGCTTAAAACTTCGGCCTTGGGCAGGAACGTCATATCTTCGGACATGCAATATACGCAGCGAAAATCGCACCGGTCGGTGACCGAAACGCGCAAATAATCTATGCTGCGCCCAAACGGGTCAATCATTTGCAAGCCGGCCTCCAAAGACCTAAAGGATCATGGCGATAGGATCGTGACAATTCAGTAACCAACGACGGTCCGCACACCCCGCCCAGGGGCCGTGACCACAATCGGTTTTATGATACTGGATTATGCATTGTCCCGCAGCGAATTGGAAATGTTATTTTGCCTGGTCGGATCTCGGCTTGGGAACTGCTCTAGCAGTCTGTCGGATTTGAGGGTGTTTTGACGCTACAATTCTGCTCTGTTCTGGTATGATTCTTGATGAAGAATTTTCGCTCTTATGACCGTTCACAACGGATGCTTTTGCCGCCTGATCTTAAGGACTG
>JAKZRK010000184.1:0-11349 GCA_047518225.1 Alphaproteobacteria bacterium
ATAGCCGAGCCCGACCGGCCGCGCCCGATTCAAGCGCCGGCGCCGCGCCACGTTCCCGCACGCGCGCGGCTACGCCCATGACGCGACGTAATCTTCCGAAGACTCGTCATACGATCAACCCCGGCCCAGACTGTCTCAACACCACACAAATGCTGCCACAACCCGGCTCATCAGCTCCACTTGACACACCGCCAAGATGGGTTTGAGAAATCCGGGCTAAATCAATTTAAACTATCCATTAACCAAAATCCTGGATAATCCGCCGCGTGAAACCAAAGCCTTTGAATTTGAAGGTCTTTTGGAAACTTGCAGGCTGAGCGCGGCGACGCTGGCGCAAAGTAAAATCGGCGGGTCTTGTCCGGCGGTTTTAGTTGAACGTATGGATTGCAATCGAAACGATGTTATCGCCCCATAGCAAAATCTCGGCTTTGCCGAAACTGAGTCCTATGCGGGGCCTCCGCTTCGAGATGTTCGCTGTTTCCAGCGCCTTGAACCTGCTGTCCCTGGCTTTGCCCGTTGTCATGCTGCAGGTCTATGACAGGGTCATTCCTAACACGGCAAATCAAACCCTGGCGGTTTTTATCTTTGCGATGGGCGTGGTGCTGATCCTTGATGCCACGCTCAGCCTTGGCCGTTCCCATATTACCGGCTGGGTGGGCGCCCGTACCCAGCACTATCTTGCCAGCCAGGCCATGGACCGGATGTTCCATGCAGATTTACGCAGTTTCGAGTCGGTGGCCCCCGGCGTTCATATGCAACGGCTTCGCGCCGTTGACGCGATCAAGAACTTTTACGCCGGCCAGGCGCTGTTATTGCTGGTGGATCTGCCCTTTGCGGGCCTTTTTCTTGTTCTAATCGCCTTGATCGCCGGCAAACTCGCATTGGCGCCGCTGGCCATCCTGACACTGCTTGCCATATTCGCCGGCCTCAGCGGCCGTGCCCTGTCGCAGGCGTTGGGTTATCGCGCCATTGGCGACGAAAGACGCCACAATTTCATGATCGAGATCTTGTCAAACATCCACACCATCAAGGCTTTGGGCATGGAAGCCTTGATGGTCCGCCGCCATGAGAGGCTGCAAGCCAGCTCTTCCGAAGCGAGTTATTTGGTCAGTTTGGCCGGGGCGACCGCGCGCAACATGGGTTTGACCCTATCCCAGGTCACCGCCGTCGCTGTTGGTGCGTACGGCAGTACCATGGTGATGAGCGGCGAATTGACACTTGGCGGCCTGGCCGCCTGCACGTTGCTGGCAAGCCGGGCCGCGCAGCCGCTGCTGCGCTCGCTTGGAATATGGACGGAATTTCAGAATGCCCACGTGGCGCGGGGACAAGTCGGCGAGTTGTTCGCCTTGCCGCAGGATAGTAAGTCGGACGCCCTAACCGACACCGCCATCGAAGGCCAGGTCAACCTGGCAAACCTTGATTTCGGCTATTCCGAATATGCGGAACTACTGCTGCGCAATGTAAACCTGCAGATCGAACCTGGCGATGTTATTGGTATTTCCGGCGCCAATGGTTCTGGAAAATCTACCGTGTTGGGACTGATCGTCGGCGCGCTGGCGCCAAGCGGTGGCCACGTTCAAATCGACAACAACGACGTCTGGCAAATTGATCCGGCGGCCCTGCATCGCCAAGTCTGTTATCTGCCGCAGAACGCCGTCCTGTTCCAGGGCACGATCATGGATAATTTGACCATGTTCAGCGGCCAACGGTACGTCGACCGGGCGATGTATTTCGCCGATCGATTGGGCCTGCACGAAGTGGTTGGCAAAATGCCGAGGGGCTACGACACACTGGTCGAATTTCATCGTTCGTCGACCCGAATACCCGGCGGCATTCGCCAACGCATCGGGTTGGTCAGGGCACTGACCATGACGGAAGACCCGCGTTTGATCCTGTGCGACGAGGCCTATTCCCAGTTGGACCGCGCCAGCGATGAGAAGTTGCGCACCTTGCTGCAGGAATTTGTCGGCAGATGCACCATAATTATCGCCAGCCATCGGCCGTCCTATTTGAATTTTGCCAATCGCGTGTTCGTGATTCGGAATGGTGAACTGGTGCCGTCCAGCACCGGCGCGCTGGAATCCATCGAGTCCTTGCAGAAAGAGTTTGCTTGATGGGCACGGCCGCCCGCGACGCCATGGATACAAAGTCCCTGCCGCTGGCCGGGATGAACGTGTTGAAGGCCGTTCGGCTGTCCGACTTCGCTGTCTGTCTGTTGCACCTGCTGAAAGCCCTGGAATGGAACGGCAAGGAGCGTCATTTGGCCGAAGCCATACCCCATTTCGTTCCCAATATCGATCTGGCGGGTTTTCGCGAAACCCTGGCCAATCTGAACCTGAGCACGCGTCCGGTCCGCGTCCGGCATGACCGCATCAATCCCAGTCTGATGCCCTGTCTGTTCGTGCCCGACGACCCCGCCGAGCCTGTCCGCGTAATCGTTCGCGCCGAGCCGGACGGTTACCGAATTTTCGATGGCGTCTACAGGTATTTCCGACAGGTCTCGGGCCGGGGAATGCGGGGCACCGCCTATGTGGTCAAAAACATGGACCACACTTTGAATGAAGAACGGCAACGAAACCAGTCATGGACGGCGCCACTGGCCGGCCGGTTTCGCGCCCTAATCGGCCAAGTGATTGCGTTGACCCTGTTGTTCAACATACTCAGCCTGGCCATGCCGCTGTTCATGATGTCGATTTACGACACGATCATTCCTTCGGCGTCGGTCAACCAGATGCTGTTTCTGTTATCCGGCGTGATGTTGGCGATTTCGCTGGATACCGCGTTGCGCAGGTTGCGGGTTCGAGCCATGGCCTATTTGGCCGGCCGCATCGACTATCTTGTGGGCCGCGCGGCGTTCGAACGCATTCTTTTCCTGCCCCTTTCCATGTTGGAGAACGAGCCACTTGGCGCGCAGCTGGCACATCTGCAAGAGTTTGAATCGTTACGCGAGTTTTTTGCCGGGCCGTTGGGTGAGGCATTGTTGGATCTGCCTTTTATCGTGATTTATCTCGCCGTGATCGCGGCGCTGGGTGGATGGCTGGTGCTGGTGCCGGTGGCCGCGATCATTGCCTACGTGCTGTTCGGCTTGGCGCTGACGGCATGGAGCCGGCATTTCGCCAGCATTGGCAATGAAGACAAAGCCGAGCAGCAAAAATTCCGGATTCAGGCCGTGTCGGGCATGCGGGCGATCAAATTCGCCGGGTCGGAAGATGTCTGGTTGCGGCGTCATCGCGAACTCTCAGCCGCCAATGCCCTGCAGGATTTTACCCTTTCCCGTCACAGCAATACGGTTCAGACGATTTCCCGCGTCATCACCCTTGCCTCTGGCGTCGCGTTAATCGGCTTCGGCGCCATCGGCGTCATGGAAAATGTCATCACCATTGGCGCGTTGATCGGCTCCATGGCCCTGGTCTGGCGGGCGCTGGCGCCGATGCAATCTGGTTTTCTGGCCCTCAATCGGTTAAGCCAGATCAAATCCAGCCTGCGGCGGATCGACCAACTCATGCAGTTGCCGACGGAGCGGATCCCCGGGCAAGTGCCATTCCTGCGCGATATCAAGGGCCGCGTTACTTTCGACAACGTCGTGCAGCGATTTTCCAACGATGTGGAACCGGCCTTGCTGGGCGTCACCTTTACCGTGGAACCGGGCGAAGTGGTGGCAATTACCGGACCCAATGGATCCGGCAAATCGACAATACTCAATTTGGCCACCGGTCTGTACCACGCCAGCATTGGCTCGGTCATGATCGACGGCATCGATGTGCGGCAGATTGATCCAATCGACTTGCGGCAGAGTATCGCCTTGATACCGCAAAATACCGATCTGATATACGGCACGGTGGCGCAAAACCTACAGTTGGCGGAACCCACCGCGACCTATGAGGATATTGTGGCGGCGGCTAAAATGGCGCGCGTCTATGACGCCATAATGAAGATGCCGGAACAGTTCGATACCCGCCTGAATGAACGGCTCCTAACGGAACTTCCCGAAGGTTTCAAACAAAAGTTATCGCTTGCCCGCGCTTACTTGAAAAAAGCGCCGATCATGTTTTTCGATGAACCGGGGCAATCGTTGGATGAAGAAGGGGACCAGGCCTTTCTCGCCGCGGTACAGAATTTGCGCGGTAGCACGACAATTATCATCGTCACCCATCGGCCCAGTCATATGCAGGTCGCGGACCGTCTGCTGGTCCTTGATGGCGGCCGGCTGCAGTACAACGGCCCGCCACAGGAAGCCCTGGACCGGTTGGCGGGCAGTGAGTAATGACCAGTCCCGGCAAACCCACGCCAGACGGGCCCTCGGACAGCCCCCGGGTCAGTTGGGGTGATCAACTACGCTATCTTTCCAAGCCGGAGTTGCTTGAAGAGGTCGGCCCGCCCCGGTTTCTAAGGGCATTTTTATTCCTGGTCGCGCTTAGCGTATTCGGGTCGGGCGCCTGGGCCAGCATTGCGAAGATCAAGGAAACCACCAATGCCTTGGGTGAAGTCGTCCCGATTGGATCGGTGCACGCGGTGCAGCATCTGGAGGGCGGCATCATCGCCAGCATCCTGGTCGCGGAAGGTGATCTGGTCGAACGGGGGCAGGTTCTGGTCGGGCTGGATCCGACTCCGGTTCTGGCGGATTTGGAAGCCACCCGCATCCGCCGGATCGGTCTGCGGCTTAAAGCCGAAAGACTGCGGGCTTTTGCCGACGGGCGGCCGCCGAATTTTCCCAAGGTGCCGCCCCGTTTCGCGCATCTGGTGGCCGACCAGAAAGCGATCCTGGAGCAACATACGCTGGCGCGGGAAGAGCAGAAACGCGTCCTCTGGTTGAAAAGGGAGCAACGCAAGGTCGAATTGAAGGTGTTGCTCAGCGAAGCCAGAAAACTGCGGCGCGAGGTTGCCATCTTGACCCTGCAACGAGATACCCACGAGAAATTGCTGGCCGAAAAGCTGATCTCAAACCTAGTCTATATCAACACCTTGCGCGAGGTTAACACGATCTCGGGCGAACTGGATGAAGTGGTCGAAAAGGCGGCGCGGGCGCGGAATGCCATCGCCGAAGCAGGCGCCAAGATCGCGGAGTTGGAAGCGGGCATGCGCGATGAAGCGCTCGACGTCATGGGAACGGTACGGGCCGAGCTGACGGAAGTCGAACAAACCATTGTCCAGGCCCAGGACAGGGTTCGCCGCTTGGAGATTGTGGCGCCCGTACGCGGCATCGTGCAGGAACTGGCGGCCAGCACGGTTGGCGGCGTGATCGCACCGGGCGCGCCCATTGCCATGGTGGTGCCCTTCGGGGACGAGTTGATCGTCGAGGCGCGGATTTCGCCCATCGATGTGGGCCATGTAAAGATCGGCGACAAGGCGACGGTAAAGATTACCACTTATGACTTCGCCCGCCTGGGCGCCATAGCTGGCGTCGTCGAAAAGATCTCGCCAACCACATTTAAGGACCAGGATGGCACGGTCTATTACATGGCGACGCTTCGGTTGGGCAAGAACCATGTCGGCGACCAGTCGGGCGAAAATCTAATCCTTCCCGGGATGGTCGCCGAGGTCGATATTCTGGCCGGAGAGCGCACCGTGCTGCGCTATCTGCTGCGGCCGATCTGCCAATCCCTCGATACCGCGATGACGGAACGTTAAGGTGCCGTCCGGTGGGAATGTTCACTTCATCGCCAGTTCATCCCGGCCTTTTCGGTTTGCTTCTGGCCGGGCTGTTGGCTGCCTGCGCCGTCACGCCGGAACCCATGACGGAGGAGCAGCGGCAAACGCGCGTCGCGGCCGATTTGAAATTTGTCGATGGGAAACGCTTTGCCCCGACCCAACCGATTTCCCTGTATAAGGCGATGGCACGCGCGGTGGCCTTCAATCTGCAGCACAGTGTGCGACAAATCGAACGGGATATCGCCAAGTTGGAGCTGGAGCAGGCGAACCTGGAGGCTTGGCCGGATATCGCGGGCGATACCGGCTACAATCGGGATAGCGTAGTCACTTCCACCGACACGGACCGCAATATCCGAACGGGAAGCTTTGGCGCGACCTGGAACCTGCTCGACCTTGGCGTCAGTTATGCCAGAGCGCAACAGAGCGCCGACCGCGTCCTGATCGCCGAGGAGCGGCGGCGCAAGGGTCTACAGGATATTATCCGCAATGTTCGTCTGGCGTATTGGAAAGCCGTCGGGGCCCAGCGCCTGATGACCAGAATGGCGGCCATCGAACGTGATTTCAGTGCCGGCCTGGCCGAATCCCGGCGCTTGGAAAGCAACAATGTAGAATCCCGGCGCCGCACCGTGGGTTTTCGCCGTGGTCTGATCGACACGGTGCGGCAATTGATCTCCGCGCGCAAGGATTACAGCCGCGCCAGGCTTGAATTCGCGCAATTGATCAATATCCGGCCCGGTGTCAACTTCACGCTGCAGCCGCCGGATTCCATGCAGGGGATTCCGGCCTTGCCGGTGGCCGTTGAGGAAATGGCTTCCTTCGCCCTGGCAAATCGGCCGGAGTTACGGGTCGAGGATTACAATGAACGGGTCACCGATTGGGAATCGCGCGAGGCGCTGTACAGCATGTTTCCCGGTCTGGATCTAAATTTGACACGCAATTTCAGCAGCGACGCCGGCCTGGTGAACACTTCCTGGACCGGCGTTGGCGCGCAATTGGGGATGAATTTATTTCGCTTGTTCTCCGGACCGCTGCGCATGCAGGCGGCTGAACGGCGCGGCGAACTGGCGCGCCGGCAACGGCTTGCCCTGTCGGTGGCGGTGCTGGCTCAGGTCCACATCGCCTTTCAAGAATACCGCGAAACCAGGTACCAGTTCCGCTTGGCCCGGCAAATCTCCCGTTCTGATCGGGAGTTGAGCAAAATGGCCATGAGAGAGCGGGCGATTACCCGGGGCAACCGGCTGGATGTCGTTGATGTGGCGGCCCGGGAATTGCGTTCGGAAGTGGAACAGCACCGGGCTTACGTAGAGCTGCGCCGGGCCCATGGCGACCTGCTGCATTCCCTGGGCTTGGACGTCATTCCGGACAACGTGCCATTGGATGATATCGATGGGCTGCGCATCGCAATCCGCCACACCGTGGCGAAATGGGAAAACCTGTCCGAGGATACCGATCCGGCGAACGATGGTACGATCGAGGAATTGGTCGGGCAGGTATTTGCGGATATACGACGCGATACGATAGTGCCGGGGGAACCTGTCGGTGGCGCATGGCCGGGCCCGGCGACCACGCCGGAATTCGAGATGCAGGGGATGATCGGCCGGGCCGCCGGCAGCGTGGCGGAAAAAACCAAGGGGCCAACGGCTCCGATCATACGGTCCCTGGCCGGATTAACGCCAACCGAACCGGGGCCGCTGGTGATCGCACCATCCGATTTGGCGGACATGGCCCTGGCGATGACCGACCAGGCGATGGCCGGCAACGGGGCAGCGACCGCGGCGTCAGGCGCCACGGGGTCCACACCTGCCGCGGGCAAGGTCATTGAGCCGCCGGCGGCACTCGACGTGGCGAACGATGGTACGATCGAGGAATTGGTCGGGCAGGTAGTTGCGGATATACGCCGCGATACGATAGTGCCGGGGGAACGTGTCGGTGGCGCATGGCTGGGCCCGGCGACAACGCCGGAATTCGAGATGCAGGGGATGATCGGCCGGGCCGCCGGCAGCGTGGCGGAAAAAACCAAGGGGCCGACGGCTCCGATCATACGGTCCCTGGCCGGATTAACGCCAACCGAACCGGGGCCGCTGGTGATCGCACCATCCGATTTGGCGGACATGGCCCTGGCGATGACCGACCAGGCGATGGCCGGCAACGGGGCAGCGACTGTGGCGTCAGGCGCCACGGGGTCCACACCTGCCGCGCGCAAGGTCATTGAGCCGCCGGCGGTACTCGATGTGGCTGATTTGCAATGGGCGATAACGTCGGGCGTGCCTGTATTGCAGCGCTCTGACGAAGAGAGCGTGAGCGCCGAAGCCGCGGCCGACCCCCCGAAACCGCGCGATGATCAAGGGTTGAAAATCTTGCCCCCGCGGCCCCGTAAGAAGCGCTGGCTGCCGGCCTACGATGTCCAATTTGGGGCCTATGGCGAAAACAGAGTGGCCCAGGGTTTGTTGGCCGGGTTACGGGATCCGCGCCGTTTCAAAGGCGCCGATAGACGCCTTCGTGTCGTCAGGAAACGCCATCCGGACAAGCGCGTGCTGTATCATGTGCAATATGGTGCTTACATCGGCTGGACCGCCGCCCAAAATGCCTGCAACGTCTTCGCGCGGCAGGGACGGAAATGCACCGTCGTCCGGCACAAGGTGGGCAAAACCGTCGGAATGGACGTGATACCGGCGCGTATTCTGTTGGATGGCGTCGACGGTTTCGATTCCGCCATTGGGCCCGCGATGTTGAATCGGGAAACATTGACCGGAAAATCCGGTCCGGCAAAGGATAATTCAACCGAAGCCCCGGCCGGACAGGAGCAGCCTGGCGCGGAAAACACCGCGCCCGCGCTGCCGCACCAATCCTATGGTATCCAATTTGGCGCCTACGGTGAACATGGCCGCGCCCAGGCCTTGTTGGCCGAGGTGCAGAATTTGCGCCTGTCCGTGGACGCCGGCAGGCACTTTCGTGTCGTCAGGAAAAGCCATCCGGGCAGGCAGGTCCTGTATCACGTTCAATATGGCGCCTACCTGGAATGGACCACGGCCCGAAATGCCTGCAAAGCCTTCGTGCGGCAGGGGCGAAAATGCATCGTCGTTCGGTACAAGACTGCCAGCGCCGCGAAAATTGAATTTTCGGACGGCAGATTAGGTTCCCCGAGCGTGCGGCTGACCATGGTCTACCAGGTTGGTCCAGGCGTATCCATTCCCGCCGACAACGGCAATTTTCAACAATTCTGACTCGAATATCCCCTTTGCTCAAAGCAGCGCGCGGTCAAACGATGGCATCAATCTTGTGCCCCTCGTGGAAAGCCCGTTAGTATCATGACCGGAATTGCGGCCGCCGCATAATATTGGGCAGCCGGTTTCATTGGGAGAAAATCTCATGACGGAACTCCGCATGACGCCGACGGCCGGCCGTACGGCGCTTATGGTGATCGATATGCAGAACGCGTTCTGTACAGATGAGGGGTCTATCGCCAAGATCGGCCTGGATATCACCATGCTGAAGGCGGCGGTACAGCCGTGCAGGCGGTTGATCGATGGCGCCAGGGCCGCGGGCGTGCCGGTCATTTATACCCGCTTTATCTATCGCGCCGATTACGCCGACGGCGGGGTGCTGGTGAAATATCTGCTGCCCGCGCTGGGCGAGTCAGGGCACTTGTCCGTTGGCACCCGGGACATCGAGATCGTGGCTGCCCTGGCGCCCCGGAAAGGCGACTATGTGGTTGACAAGAACCGTCCCAGCAGCTTTTACGCAACGGGGTTGGAGCCGATATTGAACGGTCTGGACGTGGATAGCCTGGTGGTCTGTGGCGTCACCACCAATTGCTGCGTCGAAACCACGGTCCGCGATGCCAGCCAGCGCGACTACAAAACCTTTGTTGTTACGGACGCGACCGGGGAATTGGAACAGGAACGCCACGACTTCGCCATCAACACCATGGCATTCCTGTTCGCCGATGTGGTGACCGTCGAGGATATCGTACAGATCTGGCAGGCGGAGCAGTCCTCGGCCGCGTGAAGCCCGGAACTACTTAAGATACTATATTCCGATGGTTTGGCGGCATTCAGCCGATCTTGCCCCGGGCCGCGACGTCCTGGACGGCCACCACGGCGTCATTTTGCATTAGATGCACCTGATCCACCATGTTGCTGACCACGCAGGCATGGTTGGGAACAATTCTGATCCGGTCACCGACGGAGAAGCAGCCGGCGGCCCGGCTGCAATCAAGGTGGCCATGCTCCTCGCTTACGGCGGCGACGACCACGTCCGGATGATCGACCACCAGGCCATGGCCTTGCAGGCCGAACAGATCGGTGGTCAGTATCTTGCTGCCGGCGTCGACGATGGCCCGCTCCGGCGTCGGCACGCTGACCACGGTCGCCAGGACGTGCAAGGCGCAATCGGCCAATGTGCAGACATCGCGTAGCAGCAAGCTGCGGTCGTTATAGATATAGGTTCCGACCCGATACTCATCGACGATGGGGGCCAGGTGGGCCTGCCAGCAATCGGGGCTGCCGCCGCTGGAAATCGTGCTACAGGCATGGCCCGCCTCGGCCAGCAGCGCCTTGGCCGCCGTCATGAAGGTTTGTACATCAGCCGTTCCGCCCGTGGCTGGATAGGTCATCAGACCGGCGAAGCGCAGGCCCATGCCATGCCCGATCTGCCGGGCCAGTTCGACGGTGGCTTCGGGCGTTTGCACGCCGCACCGGCGGGCGCCGGTATCGCATTCGATCAACACCGCAAGGGGACGATCCGCATCCGCGAAGGCGCCGCTCAAGCCCTCGACCACGGTCCCGTTATCCACGGTCACCGACAGCTTGATCTCGTCATGCAGACGGCGCAGCCGCGCCAGCTTCGCCGTGCCAAGGATATTGTAAGTGACCAGGATATTTTCCATACCGGCCGCCGCCATGACCTCCGCCTCGCCGATTTTCTGACAGGTGATGCCAACCGCGCCCGTATCCATCTGCGCCTTGGCGAGGCTGGGCAGTTTATGGGTTTTGATATGCGGCCGCAGGGCCAGGTCGTGCTCGTCGCAATAGGCTTGATAGGTCTGGATATTATGTTCCACCACATCAAGGTCGATCACCACCGCGGGGGTATCGATTTGATCGATTGTTACTTGCTCAGTCGTCATGTTGTGAACCACATCCAGGTTTAATGGTTTCGGACCACTTGGCCCGACCGTTCGGGACAAAGGTTGCCTTGCAGCAGGGACAGGGTGCCGTTGACCAGGACATAGTCAATACCGGCGGATTGCTGCAGAGGTTTTTCATAGGTGGCCCGGTCGATGATCCGCGCGGGATCAAACACCACCAGGTCGGCAAAGGCGCCCTCGCGCAGGGTGCCGCGATCGGCCAGGCCAAATGTTTTTGCGGGCAGGCCCGTCATCTTATGGACCGCGGTTTCCAGATCGAACAGACCAAGGTCACGGCAATAATGGCCCAGAACCCGTGGAAAGGTGCCCCACAGGCGGGGATGGGGGTGCTCGTCATGGGGCAGACCGTCAGAACCGATCATGGTGGGGGGATAGGCCAGGATCCGTTGCATATCCGCCTCATCGATCTGAACGGGCATTCACCGCTGATGTCTGGTTTCGGGAGTAACCTCCCCGTCAGGTGGAAGTGGCGGCGACCGCCTCGATCTCAATCAACCAGCTCTGCTGGAGGAGGGCCTTGACGATCACAGTTGCTGAACCTGGCCGGGCGT
>JAKZRK010000185.1:0-5168 GCA_047518225.1 Alphaproteobacteria bacterium
GCCTTTTGCAGGCTGGAAAATCGATCTTCAATTGGTTACAATCCGTCACCGCTGTTCTCCGCGCTAAATTCCGCTTAAGCAACTGAATTATAACGCATTAATGGAGATCAGCGGTACCTTTTCGTGACGTATTCGGGCTAACGATATCGCTCAGGATGTCGGCGGCCTCGGCCAATTGCTCGGCGTTGACATCCAAATGGGTGACGGCGCGCATCTGGGTCGGCCCCATGGCGCCAATGCGGACGTCGCGCGCCTGTAATTGTTCGCTGACCTCGGCGGTATCCAGGCCGGTATCCGCGACGTCGAAGAACACCAGATTGGTTTCGCAGCGGTCGAATATCAGCTTGATGCCGGGTATTTGCGCGATGGCGCGGCTGAAATCGCGGGCGTTTTCATGATCCTCGGCCAGCCGTTCCACATGATGTTCCAGGGCATAAACCCCCGCGGCGGCGATAATGCCGGCCTGGCGCATGGCCCCGCCCATTTGTTGCTTGAAGCGCCAGGCCTGCTCGATGAAATCGGCGCTGCCGGCCAGGACGCCGCCGATCGGGCAGCCCAGGCCCTTGGACAGATCGATCCACACTGAATCGAAATGCTGGCCGTATTCCTTGGCCGAAGTACCGCCTTCAACCACGGCGTTCAACAATCGTGCGCCATCCATGTGGGTCGCCATGCCGTTTTCCCTGGCCACGGCCGTAACGGCGGCAATATCCTCGATCGGCCAGACGCTGCCGCCGCCAAAATTGGTGGTATTCTCAATCGATAGCACCCGGCTGCTTGGGCTGTGGCGGCGGCTGGGCCGGATGGCGCCGCGCACCTGATCAGCGGTGAATATGCCCCGCTCGGAATGCAAGGCGCGGGTCTGGGCCATGGCCAGGGCCGACGGCCCGCCGCTCTCGGCATTGATGGGATGGGCGAAATAATCCAGGATGATTTCGTCTCCCGGCCGGCAATGCACCCGAAAGGCAATCTGATTGCACATGGTGCCCGATGGCAGGAAGACAGCCGTTTCCTTGCCCAATAAATCCGCCACCATGGCGCAGAGTTTGTTGACCGTGGGGTCCTCGAACTGCTGTTCGTCGCCCACTTCGGCTTCGGCCATGGCCTTGCGCATGGCCGGCGTCGGCTTGGTGTGGGTGTCACTGTAAAGATCGATGCGCGGTGCGGTCATAGTATTCATCCCTGGATAAGCGGTTGGGTTATGCCGTTGGCTTGCGGTTCACGAACCAACTGGTAATCAATGTGGTGGTGATATCGCCATGCTGATTGCGGATTTCGTTGTTGAATTTGATAAGGCCGAATTCAGGCCGGCTTTTGAGCGGGCGCACCACCGAGACTTCCGAATGTACGTTCAAGACATAGCCGACCAGTACCGGCATCAGCCAGCGTACCTCGTCCCAGCCTGGCGAGACAAAGGCATCGGTGGCGGTAAAGGCGTCCTTGGACAGGCGCCGCCAGATGGCACAGACATGGGGGCCGGAGGCGATCAGATCGGGCCAGCCCATGGCCTTGGCCGCATCCGCATCCACGTGGAAGGGTTCCGGGTCGAACTGTCTTGCGAAGGCAAGCATCTCTTCGCGCCGCATTTTATGCGAGCCATAGGCGTAGCGGTCGCCGATAGCGAAATCCTCGAAATGAATGAGGTCTAAAAATGGCGCCCGGTCGTTCAGCTTGTCCTTCATGGGCGGATCGGCAGACTGGGAGGCGCGATTTCGTCCATGGGCCGTTTTGCCCAATCCAGCTTTGGCGCCGCCAGCTCGGCCCGGCGCTGGGCCTCGTCCAGACGCCCGGCGGCGTCAGCATGGTCCATGGTCAGCACCTTGCCATCCGCGACCACCTGCCGCCCATCCACGAAGACATCCCGCACGGCGCGGTCCTGGGCGGAATAGATCAAGTTCCGCAGCGGCTCCCGGCTCGGCATCATATAGGGATGGGAGGTATCGGCCAGCACCAGGTCCGCCTTGGCGCCGACCGCCAGGCGGCCGATATCGTCGCGGCCCACAATTTTGGCGCCGCCGATGGTGGCGCAGTGAAAGACGTCGCCGGTCTTCACCGCATCCACGTCCTGGGCCGCCACATGGCCCAAGACCCCGGCCCAGCGCATTTCGTCCAGCATATTGTGGGGAAAAGTATCGGTACCGATCCCAACGTTGATGTCGCGGTCCAGGTAGGCGCCCAAATGCTCCAGCAGGATGCCGCGGCGGACGAAGACGTTGGGACAATGGGCCACGGAAGCCCCACTATCGGCGACGAGATCCAGGTCCTTGCGGGTTGGCCAGCGAACCCAGGAATGGTGATCCAGAAAGATGCAATGGGCGATGGTGGCGTTCTCGTCCAGGAAGCTGATGCTGTCCAGCCATTGGATGGGCGTCAGGCCATGGCGCCGGGTTATTTCGTTGAATTCCACGACGCTTTGCGAGGCGTGGATCTGAATCTGCAGACCGCGCTGGCGTGCCTCGGCGCTGGCCTCGCGCAACAATTCCTCGGTACAGGTATCGATCTGCGATGGCATCAACATACCGCCCAGACGGCCGGAGGGGTCCTGCCGGGCCCGCTCGATCAAATTCAGGGCATGCTCCATGCCCGCGCGCCCCGCCGCCTCGTCCCATTCATACAGCACTTCATGACCATTGGGGGTATACCAGCGGGCCGAACGGAACATGGGCGCCACCACGCCGCGCAGGCCGCTTTTCGCCATCAACGCCTGCCAGCCCTCCCAGGGCACTGAAATATCGATCAACGTGGTCACGCCGCTTAACAGCAATTCGCAATAGGCCACTTCGGCCCCTGCCGCGGTGCCGGCCTCGTCGGGGCGGAAGATGGGCATATATTCATACAGGCCGCTCATGCCCAGGGCCGGGCTTCCCAGTTCCTCGTTGTAGCCCTTGTTCATGGGTTCGGACATGGGGTGGGAATGGATGTTGACCAGGCCCGGCATGACCAACCTGTCGCGTCCATCAATTTCCTTGTCGGCAGGGCCGTCATAGCCGGGCCCGCAATGGACAATTTCGCTGCCACGAAAGGCCAGATCGGCGCCGGGCCGAAATACATGCTGTTTTTCCGCCTCGTCCCAGGCGATCAGCCAACGGGCATTGCGGATTACCGTCGTTTTCTGCGGCATTGTCTGTCTCCCAAATTACCCGACCCGATGCAGGAATTCGCCCCCGTCCAGCAGACGGCGGCTGTTTTGCACGGCGATGTCAATGCTGCGGTCGAAGGTTTCCGGTGTCAACCAGGCCACATGAGGCATCAGCGCCACGTTGTCCAGCGCCAGCAGCGGCTCCCCATCACCGATGGGTTCGTCAGCGAAAACATCCAATCCGGCGGCCAGAAGCGTACCTTCGGTCAGTGCCGTGTACAGCGCAGCCTGGTCCACCAGACCGCCGCGGGCGGTATTGATCAACACGGCGCCGGGCTTCATGGCGGCGAAGGCGGCTGCATCCAGGAATTTTTCATTTTCCGGGGTCAGCGGCAAGTGCAGCGTGACGACGTCGCTTTCCGCCAACAGTTCCGGCAGTTCCCGCCATTCGGCCACGGCCTCGGGCTTGGGGCGGGATGAAGTGTAGAGGACCCGGGCGCCCAGGGCGCGCAGAACGGGGGCAACCCGGCGCCCAACCTCGCCATAGCCAACCAACCCGACGGTGCGTCCGGCAATTTCACCCACCCGGTCAAACATGGCCGGATCCAAACGCCAACCGTCGCCACGGCGCGTGGCGTCATGAAACATGGCGGCGTGGCGCAGGGCGGATAGCAGCAACAATACGGTGGCCTCGGCCACGGCCTGACTGTTGGTGCCGGGCATATTGCATACGGTGATGCCCCGGGCGCGGGCGCAATCAAGGTCGATGGTGTTGACGCCGACGCCGATCTTTTGGATCAGACGCAACTTCGGCGCCGCGGCGATGACCTCCGCCGTGGCCGGTTTCAGCACATGCCACAAAACGTCCGCGTCGGCCAGCAATTGGAACAAACGCCCATCGTCGCCCTCGTCACAGCTTTCAATGGACAGCCAATCAGTCTCGGCGGCGCGCAGGCGGGCGGCAATGCCCGCACTTGCGGCATAGTGAAAAACCGCCCTTAACTTTGCCATTCACTTCGTTCCTTCCCACGCGATCCGGTCACGGCCATCATCGTAGGGAATTCCCCAATGATGGCAAATGACGGATGGCCGGGGCGCGGAAATTGTTTTTGATCGCCGGTGAATTGGAGCGGGCGAAGAGAATCGAACTCTCGTCTTAAGCTTGGGAAGCTCCTGCTCTACCATTGAGCTACGCCCGCCTTGGGGGCTGTTTAACACAGACGAATAAAATGCGAAACGCCGGGTCCAAGCCCTTTTTCCGACATCGCCGATCACAGTCGCGAGAGCGGGAGGGTCCGACCCGTTGACAACGGGGCGGCGTCTGTACACCTTGGCTGCGGTCCGCAACGGTTAGCGGGTGGACGGGCGGTGTTCTTTGCGCTGTCGATGTTATGTTGATTTGAGGAGTCGCAAATGAACGGTGCCATACCTGGTAAAGTGCCCGCCGCGCTGGACAAGGCAAAGTTTCAAGATTCCCACCGTACCCTCGATGGCGCACCGCGCGCATTGGTGACTCTGCGCAACATAGAGACGCTTTGGTTCAATACCGGCACCCTGTGCAACCTGACCTGCGCCAATTGCTACATCGAATCTAGCCCCAGCAACGACCGCCTGGCATATTTGAACGCAGGCGAAGTCGGCGCCACGCTGGATGAATTGCAAACCGGTTGGCAGGCCCGGGAAATTGGCTTCACCGGGGGCGAACCGTTCATGAATCCGGATATTCTGGCTATGCTGGAAGATGCCTTGGGGCGTGGTTACCGGGTTCTGGTCCTGACCAATGCCATGCGGCCCATGATGAAACTGGCGGACGGCTTGTTGGCCTTGCGCGATGCCTACGGTGATCAACTCCGTCTGCGCGTGTCCGTGGACCATTATGCCCCCGATGTACACGAGTTGGAGCGTGGTGCGCAAAGTTGGCGGCGGATGCTGACGGGGCTGACCTGGCTGGCCGAGAATGGTTTCGCCATCAACGTCGCCGGGCGGACCTTGTCGGGCGAGGAAGAGGCCGGCCTGCGCCAAGGCTATGCCCGCCTGTTCGTGGCGGAAGATATACCCATCGACGCCGCCGACCCGGGCGAGTTGGTGC
>JAKZRK010000186.1:0-3541 GCA_047518225.1 Alphaproteobacteria bacterium
AACCGCTTTAACCGGTGGCGGAAGGCGGGTGTGTGGGATCATCTTCTGGCCAGCGTATCAAAGGCTTACGATGGCGACATCCAGATGATTGACTCTTCATCGATCCGTGTTCATCAGCATGCTGCGAACGGTAAAAAAAAGCTCTCCGATCCCGTTGCATGGGTCGCTCGCGGGGCGGCCTGACGACCAAGATCCACGCCCTGGTCGATGCCATGGGGCTGCCCATTGTTCTGAAGTTAACCGAAGGTCAAGCCCATGACGGGCGCAGTGCGGTAGATATGTTCGACACTCTACAGGCGGGGAATATTCTTCTGGCGGATCGGGCCTATGATTCCAATGCTCTTCGCGAATGGCTTGTCGAGCGCGCTGTCTGGGGAAATATCCGCGCCATGCCCAACCGTCTCAAAGAGCCGGTTTTCAGTCATTATCTCTACAAGCAGCGCAATGCGGTCGAGCGTTTCTTCAACAAACTCAAACACTTCCGCGCCGTCGCCACGCGCTACGACAAACGGGATGACAACTTTCTCGCTTCCGTTAAGCTCGCTTCGCTACGAATATGGCTCAGATTTAATGAGTCGGTGGCCTAGAGCGTTTCCGGGCTATTGTGAGTCATTTGATGGCGTCCATAAGCCATTCGGGTAGGCGCGTTGCGCAGCGCGATGTGGTACATCGGGCAAGCGGCGCAACGCATCTGATTGGCTTAGGGCCGCCACCGAAGGCCGGCGTGGAAGCCCCCGTGGCGGCGTTGCGGTCCTTGGACGATGTACCACATCGGCCCGCGGACCGCGCCTACCCACGGGGGCTTCCACGCCGGTCAAATGACCCGGTATAGTCCGAAAGTGCGCTAGGCGTCGGCGCCATTGGCGGCCGCTTTGTCGGCCGCCTCTTTCGCCAGGCGAAGGCCCCGCAGCTTTGCCTGATGAGCCGCTCTCTCCTGCTGGGCCGCCGCTTTTTCCATTTGGCCCTGCCTGTCTTTCCTCTGGGCCGCGGCGAACTGTTCTTCGGCCCTGGATTTCGTTGACTTGGACATTTTGGCAATCCTCTATTTCGGTTCTTGGCGGGCGGAGACACTGATCGCGGAACACAGGCTGGGAAGCCGGTGGACCGACAGCGCCGCGCATGACGTCCATGGGCTTTTTATGCGCGGCTATTAATCTTATACGCGGCTAATATCGCTGCCGAAGGCATTACCGCCGATGCGCGGCCCATTTCCTTCGCACCGCCAAGACAACAACCCAGGCGGCATGGCCGGCGGCGGGCGGCCACCGCCTCCAACGGGCGTCGGAGGCGGTACCTTGCCTATCTAGTCGACGACGGACAAATTTTCGGCGGAGAATTTGCCGTTCTGTCCGGGCTGAAGTTCATAGGTGATCTTTTGCCCTTCGTTAAGCGAGCTCAGTCCGGCGCGCTCGACGGCGGAAATGTGAACGAAAGCGTCTTTTGAGCCGTCTTCCGGCTCAATGAACCCATAACCCTTGGCCGAATTGAACCATTTAACGGTACCGGTAGTCATAGCTATTTCCTTTAACAATGGTATTAGTGCCGCGCCTCACGCCATGCGAGGAGGCGGTCGGTTTAACGTCCACATTGCCGGGGGATAACTAAGCTAATCGGCGTGCCGGTTATTCAGGTCGCACCAAACCAATGCAATACGTATGGGGGCGTACATAAATGATGTCGCCGAAAAAAGCAATAACGAGGGGGTATGGCCGGAATCGGCGAGGCCTCCTGTCCATCGCCGCGTCGGGCGCAAAATGCCGGCCGGCGCACCCCTTTGCCGAAGGTTCGAAACCAGGCATTACCTGGATTTTCGCGGTGCGGACAACCTGGAACCATGGCGCGGCACGGATCGATCCGTTGCAGTATTATTGTTCTGGTAATTTCTATACGGCATAAGCAATCGCGGCTCGCGCAAAATTCAGGAAGCAGGATGAGTTGTTTCAGGTAATCGCCAACAGTTGGGCCTTGTTTCTGGGCCTGGGGCTGATCATGCTGGGCAATGGCCTGCAGGGATCGCTTCTGGGGTTGAGGGCGTCGCTGGAGGGTTTCGGGGTCACGGCCACCGGACTGGTCATGTCCGGCTATTATATCGGTCTGCTGATTGGCGCCACCATTGTACCTAAAATCGTCGCGCGGGTAGGCCATATCCGCAGTTTCGGCGCCATGGCGTCCCTGGCATCGACCTCGATCCTGGTTCATGTGGTCATTATTGATCCGTGGATCTGGTGGACCATGCGTTTCGTCACGGGCTTCGCCTATGCCGGACTTTATATTGTCGCTGAAAGCTGGCTGAACGACGCATCGGAAAACCAAACCCGGGGACAATTGCTTAGCTTTTATATGCTGATCTCTCTGGGCGGCATGGCCGGTGGCCAGTTCCTGCTGAATATCGCCAGCCCATCGAGTTACGAATTGTTCGTCCTGATCTCGGTGCTGGTCAGCATTGCCGTCATTCCCATTCTGTTATCGGTGAGCAAGGCGCCGGAATTCAATACTTCCGAATCCGTCGGCCTGCTTCAGCTTTACAGGGTCTCGCCCCTGGGCGTGACCGGCATGTTGATCAATGGCGTGGTCTTGGGCGCCATCTTTGGCATGGGCGCGGTTTATGCCGCCAATGTCGGCCTGTCCGTGCGCCAGATTTCGTTTTTCATGGGCAGCCTGGTGCTGGGCGGGGCGATCCTGCAATACCCGATCGGTAAATTGTCCGATGTATTTGGGCGCCGCCAGGTCATCATCGGCACCTGTGCCGCCGGCGTAGCGGCTGCCTTCATTGCCGCCGGATTGGAGGGCAACGGCTGGCGGCTCTATTTGATAATCGCTTTGATTGGTGGATTTTCGACGCCACTTTACGCTTTGTGCATCGCCCACACCAATGATTACCTCAACCCAAGCCAGATGGTGGCGGCAAGCGGGACATTGGTGCTGACCGTATCCATCGGATCGAGCCTGGGGGCGCCGATTACCGCTTTCGCGATGGAGACGTTTGGCTCACAAGCATTTTTCCATGCCATCGGGATCTCCATGGCCCTGATCGGCCTGTTCGCCATATGGCGGACCACACAGCGAAGCGCCCTTGCCAGCGGGGATACTTCCGACTTTGTCATCATGGCGCCGACACCCATGAGCGCCGCGCTAAACCCGGAATTCGAACTGGAAGAAATCGTAACCGCCAGCGAGACCGACGCGGAGGCGGTTCAGGAGAGCTTCGAGGCGTTGGTGCATGATCTCGAGAACCCGGAATAAAGGCGCGTTGGCCGTATTCTGAATTCTGATCGGACGCTTTGAATGCACCTATCGCCCCGCGGCATGCCTCCAGGTGATACGTCCAAGATCAAGCTCCGATTTGGCGGCTTGGACCGGCGGTCTGAAACGCAGGCGCCGCCGAATAATACATAGCGTAATTACGCTGTGTATAAGTACCGTTGGGAATGTCCCAGTCTGTGTTGAAACTCGCCTGAGCGGCGCTGCTTGATGGGAGGTTATGCTGCGTCCTTCAACTGGTCCAGTTTGGCTTTTTCGCGTGTCGGTAACATGTGATCTG
>JAKZRK010000187.1:0-3722 GCA_047518225.1 Alphaproteobacteria bacterium
GCGGCAAAAGGACGCTCTGTGGATAAGGGGACAGCCCGGCTACGCCGACCTGACCACTTCCCCACAGAGCCAACAACCAAAACCGAAGCGGTCAAACTATATGGTACATAAAGCGGTCAATTCAGTTTGTTATCGACACCGTAACTAGAGGCACAGAAGGCGCGTATTTTGTTGGAGTGTAGCAGATGCTGACCGGTATGGCAGCCGTAACGTGGGAACAGTTACATCTAGTAGAGAACTGAGTGTAGCAGATGCTGATCGGTATGGCAGCCGTAACATCGGTCTATCCCGCCTCCCGTGAGGTGGGAGTGTAGCAGATGCTGATCGGTATGGCAGCCGTAACGTAATCGGCCAGGGCGTCGGAAACCTTGCCAGTGTAGCAGATGCTGATCGGCATGGCGGCCGGAGCAACGTTATTTCAAGATGGCGGCGCGGACTTCGGGGTCGTCGGCCAGGCCCATTTCGGCCAGGATTTCCTCGGTATGTTCGCCCACTTGCGGCGGCGGGCGGCGCATGCGGGCGGGAGTGCGGGCAAAGCGCCAGGGAAAGCGCGGCACCTTGATGGGGGTGCCATCCGCCGCCGCCATTTCCATGGTCATGCCCAGCGCCTTGGCCTGGGCGCTTTCAAAGGCCTCCCGGATGGAAAGCACCGGACCGTGGGGGATGTCATTTTCAACCAGAAACCGCGTCCATTCTTCGGTGCTTTTCTCCACCATCGCCTCGGCGACCACCGCGCGCATGGCGTCCTTGTTGATGGAGCGGGCGCCGCTGTCGGCAAACCGCGCGTCGTCCTTCCATTCCGGCCGGCCGCAGAAATCCGAGAAGCGGTGAAAATCCTCGTCGCGGGCCACCAGGATCTGGATTTGACCGTCGGAAGTGGGGAACAGGCCATAGGGCGCGATGGCCGGATGATGGTTGCCCTCGGGCCGGGGATCCTGACCGGAGGCGAAATACTTTCCCGCCTGTACGGTCAACATGGACATGGTCGCCTCCAACAACGAGGTGCGCACCACCTGGCCCCGGCCGCTTTGTTGCCGTTCCATCAAGGCGCCCAGAATGCCGATGGTATTGCACAATCCGCCCAAAACGTCCGAGATGGCGACGCCCGAGCGCATGGGCCCGGTCTGGGCGCTGCCCGTAATGGCCATCAGCCCCGAATAGCCCTGCACCAGTTGATCCACGCCGGAGCGCGCGCCCATGGGCCCCAGATCGCCAAAGGCGGATAGCCGGGCCACCACCAAATGGGGGAAATCGCGTTCCAGTACATCGTCCGTATAGCCCATGGCGTCGAACACGCCGGGGCGGAAATTTTCCACCACCACGTCCGCCGAGCGCAGCAAGGCCGCCAACAGCCTCTTTCCGCCCGGTTTGCGCAGATCAATATGCAGGCTGCGTTTGTTCCGGTTGGCGGTGGTGAAGTAGCCGCCCATGCCGGGGCTGAAAGAGGGGGCTTGCAGGCGCAGCATGTCGCCCTTGCCGGTCTCTACCTTGATCACGTCGGCGCCCATGTCGCCCAACAGCATCGGCCCCAACGGACCGGCGATGACCCGTCCAAGATCGATGACCCGAATTCCGCTCAATGGCATGGCTGCCCCCTGGTTGACCTCGATGGCGTCCGCGTCAGGGATTATAGCAAGGCGGAGGAAAACCCTCTAGCATGACAAAGGCGCGTCCGGACCCTACAGGGCCATTTGAAATCAGGAGAACGAGGTGACGGTCGAGCAGGCCCGCCGGCAGGCGATGGAATTGGATTTTTGGACGGGGCCGGTAACGGCGCAAGCGTTGCCGGGCGGCCTGACCAACCACAACTTTCTGGTTAACGATGGGGCAGGGCAATATGCGGTGCGCATCGGCGATGACAGGCCGGAACATGGGCTGTTTCTATATAACGAAGTCGCGGTCAGCCAGGCCGCCCACGACGCCGGCCTGTCCCCGGCCCTGCTGCACCACGAACCCGGCGCCTTGATATTCGAATACCTGGCGGAGGCCACCTTCCTGGACGCCGCGATGTTGAGCCAGGATATCCACATGGACCGCCTGATGGGTCTGCTGGGCCAATGCCATCTGGATCTGCCCGGGCATCTGGAAGTGCCGGGGCCGATGTTCTGGGTCTTTCATCTATGCCGCCGCTATGCCCGGATCATCATGCAGCACGGCGGCCCGATGGCCCCGATGATCACCAGGTTGATGACCTTGAACGATGAACTGGAAAACGCCATCGGCCCGATCCAGCCGGTGTTCTGCCACAACGATCTGGTGGCGGAGAACATCCTGGACGACGGCCAGAGATTTTGGCTGATCGACTGGGAATACGGCGGCTGGAACGACGGCCTGTACGATCTGGCCAGCCTGGCCGCCAACCTGGACCTGGAACCGCAGGCGGCCGACGAAATGTTGCGCCGTTACCGCCGCCTAAGCGATGAAGAGCCGGATCAGGCCAGCCAGCGCAGGTTTCGGGCCTGGAAATGCGCCGCTCTGATCTGGGCCGCCCTATGGGGCGGCGTGGGCGAAATGTTCGCCAATCTGGATTTCGACTACGCCGGTTACTCTCGACAACGCCTGGACCTGTTGGATCGCGGTATCGTTGAATTTCGCAAGACCTGACGCCGGGGAAACTCCGGAGGTTCGGATCAGGCGAAGGTCAGGCGAGGGTCAGGCGCATATTCTCCCGGCCCATCAGGGCGCCGTCCCAGGCCAGGCGGGCCTCTGCCTCCAACAGCTCCATGAAGGGATCCTCATGATCGGGATCATGGTGGAAAATGACCAGACGTTTGGCATTGGCCAGCTTGCACAGGCGCATCCCTTCCTGCCAGGTCGAGTGGCCCCAGCCGACCTTGGCGGGGAACTCCCGGTCCGTATAGGTGCAATCATAGGCCACGACATCGGCATGATCGATCAGATGCAGGATGTTTTCATCCGGCTTGCCCGGAATATGTTCCGTATCCGTGACGTAACAAAAACTCTTGCCGCCATAATCGATGCGATAGCCGGTGGCATTATCCGGGTGCCGCAATAGGGTGGTGCTGACCTTGATATCCTGGCCCAAGGTGAAGCTGTCGCCGGCGACGAAATCCTCGAACACCAACTTCGCCTGCATCGCCTCGATGGGGACGGGAAAGGTCGGCTGGTTCATCTGCCCCGCCATGACGTCGTGCAGGGTTTGTGGTATATCGAAAAGATGGCCGGCCATGATGCGGAATTCGCAATCGGGCTGGAAGGCCGGCGAAAAGAACGGAAAGCCGTTGATATGGTCCCAATGGCTGTGGGACATCAGGATATCCGCCCGGCGCACGCCCTTTCTCATCATCCAATGGCCAAAATTCCGCAGGCCCGTACCACAATCAAACACCACCCGCTGGCCACCGCAAGAAACTTCGATGCAAGAGGTATTGCCGCCGAACATGACATATTTCGAGGACGGGCAGGCGATCGAACCTCGTACTCCCCAGAACTTGACCTTGAATCCCATCAGTATCCCCTAAAGCACATTTAAGCTAAATGTACTCAAATTCTTTAAGTTAGATCAATTGAACCAATCACTTAAGCCACGTCAGCGACACTAATCAATCGAACATCGTCCCCCTCAGAGTCCGTCCGAGAAGTTTATGAAGGAACACAATAGCGCACCAGCCTCCGGAGCATAAGCCTAATGGATGCAAGGCGGATGAATGCAAGGGCTGTGCGGTTGAGGTTTTCAAAATCCTTCGACAAGCGCCGGCAAC
>JAKZRK010000188.1:0-5584 GCA_047518225.1 Alphaproteobacteria bacterium
GCCCATACATCAAGCACTTGCGGGAGACGAAAACAGATGCAACGCTTCGCAAATAACCAACCAATTGAATTTATTCGATTTTTAACCGGACACTAGTGATCATCAGCCGTAGCGCGGCGACGTATTTTCGGCTGCTGAAAACTCTGAAATCTCGTCTGCCGTCGTCCTGCCCGCGCAGGCGGGAAGGGAATGAAGTGAAATTCGTGATATGGGGGGTGCTAGGACCGTTTTCGAGACGGATTTATCCATTCGCCGCGCCTGTGGATGCCCGGATCAAGTCCGGGCATGACCCTTTGCTGTAGGTTGATCTCACGTTTTAAAGTCATTGCCGGGCTCGACCCGGCAATCCAGGTTGCGTGATTCAATGGTTATCGAAAATAGTCCCAATCATTTTCGAAACCGGCGTTGGCGCCGCCTAAAGCAGGCGCTGTTCGGCGGCTTCGCGGCGGATTGATTCTTGCAGTTTTTCGAAGGCCCGCACTTCGATCTGGCGCACTCTTTCGCGGCTGATATTGAAATCCTTGGAGAGTTCCTCCAGGGTTTTCGGTTCCTCCGTCAGGCGCCGTTCGGTGATGATGTGGCGTTCCCGGTCGTTCAGATCGCCCATGGCGCCCAGCAACAGGGCGCGGCGTTTTTGCAGCTCTTCCGATTCCGCCAGTTCGGTTTCCTGGTCGACACTGTCATCGACCAGCCAGTCCTGCCATTCCCCTTCACCTTCCGCCCGCAGGGGTGCGTTCAGGGAATTGTCCGGCGCCGCCAGCCGGCGGTTCATGGAAACCACGTCTTTTTCCGGCACGTTCAGGGCGGTGGCGATCTTTTCCACCTGATCGGGCGTCATATCGCCCTCATCGATGGCCTGAATTTGCCCCTTCAGCTTGCGCAGCTTGAAAAACAGCTTTTTTTGCGCCGCCGTGGTGCCGATTTTGACCAGGGACCAGGACCGCAGAATATATTCCTGAATATTGGCCCTGATCCACCACATGGCGTAGGTCGCCAGACGAAAGCCGCGCTCCGGCTCGAACCGTTTGACCGCCTGCATCAGGCCGATATTGCCTTCCGCGATCAGTTCCGCCACCGGCAGGCCATAACCGCGGTAACCCATGGCAATCTTGGCCACCAGGCGCAAATGAGAGGTGACCATCTTGTGGGCGGCATCGCGGTCGTCGTGGTCCCGCCAGGCCTTGGCCAGCATGTATTCTTCCTCATGGGGCAGCATGGGGTATTTGCGGATTTCCTGCAGATAGCGCGACAGGCTCGCCTCCGGCGTCGGCGCCGGGATGCCGGCAATAGGCGTGCGGGCCGTCTTTTTCGGCGCCGCGGCCTTGGCGCTATCCTCCAGCACGGCGACATCCGACATCTTGGCGTCGGCGCGCGCCTTGGCACCGGCTTTGGCACCGGCTTTGGCGCCGGCTTTGGCGCCGGTTTTCGTGCCGGCCTTTTTGGCGGACTTGCTGCTCTTCGCTTTTGATTTGCTCGCTACCATGGCTCCACCATGCGCCGGCAGGGCCAGCGTATTTTTGTGATTCTAATTCACGGTCTGATCGGATACAGGCCGTATGTTACTGAAATACAACAGTTATGTCAAGGAAAACCCGTCGGATGACGGTCGTCGGACGTGCCTCGCCCCCACCCGTTCAAGCGCAGTTAAAACGTTGGAAAAGTGCCTCCAAATCCTTCATGTCATGTGGGAGGGGGCTGTGAAATATCAAGTCCCGTCCGTCCATGGGATGGCGGAAACCAAGCTCCACCGCGTGCAAGGCCTGACGCTTGAAGGCCGCGACGGCGTGGCGCAACGGCTCCTCCAGTTCGGCGCCGCGGCCGCGCCGGGCCCGGCCATACAAAGGATCGCCCAAGACCGGATGGCCAATAGACGCCATGTGCACGCGAATTTGATGGGTGCGGCCGGTTTCAAGTTGGCATTCCACCAGGCTGGCGGTCAGGCCATAGGTTTCAACCTGGACGTAGTGGGTCACCGCCGGCTTGCCGCCCCGCTGGACCACGGCCATTTTCTTGCGGTTGTTGGGATCGCGGCCAATATTGCCTTCGATCCGGCCTTTTTTTTGGCCCGGCCGGCCCCAGATCAGGGCGCGGTAGCGGCGCTGAATATCGTGGCGGGCGAAAAGATCGCTTAACCCGGCGTGGGCGGCATCATGCTTGGCCGCCACCAACAGGCCCGAGGTATCCTTGTCCAGGCGATGCACGATACCGGGGCGGCGCACCCCGCCCACCCCCGACAGGCTGTCGCCGCAATGGGCCAGCAGGGCGTTGACCAGGGTGCGGTCGGGATGGCCCGGCGCGGGATGCACCACGAGGCCGGCCGGTTTGTCGATCACGATCAGATGTTCGTCCTCGTAGACAATGGTCAGATCCATGGCCTGGGGCTTGGGCACCGCCGCCTCCGCCGGCGGCACGCGCAGTTTGATAACCTCGCCGGGTTTGACCCGGTACGAGGCCTCGGTTACCGTCCCCATGTCGCCGGTTTGGCCAATTTGCACCTGTCCGGCTTCGATCAAGGCCTTGATGCGCACGCGGGACAGGCCGTCGATGGCCTGACTAAGCAGACGGTCCAACCGCTCCCGGGTCGCGTCCGGCCCAACCACGATGCTGTGTTCTTCTATTTTCGGATCTTCGCCCATGACCCAACACTGGACCGAGAATAGCACCCGGCTCAAGCTTCTCGTGGGCGTGATGACCACTTTGTTGGTTATCGGCCTGATTTTGCTGGTGGTTGGCATTGCCCGGACATCCAAGGAATTAGGCGGTCAAAGCGCGCAATCGGCGGCCAGGATAGGCGAGGTCACCGTTAAATTGGCGCCGGGAGATACCCTGGTCGATCTGACGTCGGACAATGGCCGCCTGTACCTGGCCATTCGCCGGGCCGACGGCCGGCAGGTGGTCGTCGTGCTCGATAGCAAAACCGGCGAACGGCTGGGCCGGCTGAATTTGGAAACAAAGCGGTGATCGTGCTGCCCAACGGACAGCGTGCGGCCATCGCCGCCCATGCGGCGGCGGACTACCCCCATGAAGCCTGCGGCCTGCTAGTGGGCCGGCGGAATGGCGAAAGCATGCTGGTTTCCCGGGCCGTGGCCTCGGCCAATCTGGCGGATGAACCCGGCCACCGGTTTGAAATCGACCCCGGCCTGCGGCTGCGCCTGCAAAAAGCCGCCCGCGACGGCGGGGACGAGGTTCTGGGCCATTATCATTCCCACCCCGACGGCCCGGCCCGGCCTTCGGCGAGGGACCGCGCCGGGATTTATGAAGCCGATCTGGTCTGGTTGATCGCGGGGATGGCGCGGGGCCGTCTGGAACAAATCGCCGCCTTTATGCCCCGGGCCGATTGTGGCGGTTTCGATGAAATAGAATTGCACGAGGCATAGGGTCGTAAATGAATTTCTCCTCTGATAATGCCACCGGCGTGGCACCGGAAATCATGGCGGCCCTGGCAGCCGCCAACCAAGGCCATGCCATGGCCTATGGCGAGGATAGCGTGACCAAGGCGGCGGAGGCCGCCTTTACCGAATTATTCGGGCGGGAACTGGCGGTCTTTCCCCTCGCCACCGGGACGGCGGCCAATGCCCTGGCCCTATCAGTGCTGACGCCGCCCTGGGGCCAGACCTATTGCCACCGCAACGCCCATATCGAGGAGGACGAGGCCGGCGCGCCGGAATTATTCTCCGGCGGCGCCAAGCTGGCCCTGCTGGATGGCGAGCACGGCAAGATCACGGCTGAAACCTTGGCCGCGGCTATCGCCACCGCCGGCTTTGGCGTACAGCATCATTCCCAGCCCAGCGCCCTGTCCCTGACCCAGGCGACGGAAGCCGGCACGGTCTATCGGCCCGACGAGATCGCCGCGCTTGCCGCCATCGCCCACGATGCGGGCCTGTCCGTCCATATGGACGGCGCGCGGTTCGCCAATGCCCTGGCCCATCTGGATTGCAGCCCGGCGCAGGCGACCTGGAAGGCCGGCGTCGATGTGTTGTCCTTTGGCGCCACCAAGAACGGCGCCATGGCGGCGGAGGCGGTGATTTTTTTCGATCCCGGCACCGCCAGCGATTTCCTTTATCGGCGCAAACGCGGCGGCCATCTGTTTTCCAAGATGCGCTATCTGTCGGCCCAGTTGGTGGCTTATCTGCGCGATGACCTATGGCTGGAGAATGCCCGCCACGCCAACGCCTGTGCCGCCACATTGTCCCAGGGCCTGGCCGCGCTGGATGGCGCCCATCTGGTTCATCCCGTCCAGGCCAACGAGATTTTCGTGCATCTGCCCGACGTCGTGCTTGGCGCGTTGGAGGCGGGCGGCGTCGGCTTTCACCGCTGGGGACCGGCGGGCGGCGCGGGAGGCGGTCAGGCCCGTTTCGTCTGCGCCTTCAATACGGAACCAGGCGATGTGGACCGGGTGCTGCAAATTGCCCGGGATGCGGCCTAAACAATAAAGGGGGAGCAGGCTATGCAAGGTCGAATGATTGGCGATATCGCGGTGCGGCGGATCATGGAGTACGAAGGGCCGTTCCTGGCACCCGGGGATGTCTTTGCCGAGGCCACGCCCGAGGCCCTGGCGCCGCACCGCCATTGGCTGGAACCGAAAGCCCTGGACCCCGAGACCGGCAAAATGATTTTTCCCTTCCAGTCCTATTTGCTGCAAACCAACCACCACACCATCCTGATCGACACCTGCATCGGCTGCGGCAAGACCATTAAGCACCGGCCACAATGGGCCAACCGCACGGACCAATCCTGGCTAAACAATCTGTGCGCCGCCGGCGTCGCGCCCGAGGCCATCGATTATGTTTTTTGCACCCATCTGCACGTGGACCATTGCGGCTGGAACACCTCCCTGGTCGATGGCCGTTGGCTGCCGACATTCCCCAATGCCAAATATGTCTTCGCCAAAACCGAATACGCCGCCGCCGAGGCCGGCAACGACATCATTTTCCAGCAAAGCGTGCTGCCCATCATGGAAGCCGGCCAGGCCCAACTGGTAGATACGGACTTCGCCCTGGACGATCAGGTCTGGCTGCTGTCCACGCCGGGCCACACCGCCGGGCATGTCGCCGTCAACCTGGCCTCCAACGGGCACAGGGCGGTGATGTGCGGCGATCTGATCCACAGTCCCGTGCAATGCGCCCATCCGGAATGGAGCCCGAAATTCGATCTCGATCCGGAAATGGCGCGGCAAACTCGGCGGCATTTCCTGGCCAGCAACGCCGAAAGCGGGCAAATGGTCCTGACGGCGCATTTCCCCTCCCCCTCCATGGGCCACGTGCGGGTGCAGGGCGACGCCTTCCATTTCGACTACGTGGAGGATTAGCCGGCTGCCGGCAAAGGCTTGAGCCCGCGCAAACCCGTCACACCCGCGCAGGCGGGTGTCCAGAGCAACGGGCGGCGATATTTGTCGTCAAACATCTGGATACCCGCCTTCGCGGGTATGACGGCAAGGTTGGTTACGTGCCTATCCGGTTGTAACCCACACCCACTATATGTAGGGTGTGCCGTCATACGGCAGGCAAGGGTGTCAGAGTGGAAATTGATGTTTTGAAACGGGATGATTCGCCATTTCCAGCATCACTTCTTGAGTTACAGCGGC
>JAKZRK010000189.1:0-12579 GCA_047518225.1 Alphaproteobacteria bacterium
CTTTTGCAGGCTGGAAAATCGATCTTCAATTGGTTACAATCCGTCACCGCTGTTCTCCGCGCTAAATTCCGCTTAAGCAACTGAATTATAACGCATTAATGGAGATCAGCGGTACCTTTTCGTGACGTATTCGGGCTAGAGCGCTTCCGCCCGTCAATCGATCCTGGCCAGGCCCAAATCATCGAGGATTGTATAAATCGCCGGCACCAGGAACAGCACCAGCACGGTGGTGGCCATCAGCCCGAAAGCCAGGCTGGTGACCAGCGGGATCAGAATTTGTGCCTGCAGGCTGGTCTCGGCCAGCAGCGGCAAAAGGCCGACGATGGTGGTCAGCGACGTCAACAGGATGGCGCGGAACCGTGCGGTGCTGGCCAGCGGCGCGGCCTCGGAAACCGATTGGGTATCGCCGTGATAATGCTTGATGAAATTGATCAGCAGGATGGAATCATTGACCACGACGCCGGCCAGCGCCACGAATCCGAGCATGCTGGGCATGGTGAAATCCAGGCCCAACAGCATGTGTCCGGCGATGGCGCCGACCAGGGCGAAGGGAATGATAATCATCACGATCAACGGTTCGATATAGCTTTTGAACTGAAAGCTCAATAGCAGATAGACCCCGATCAAGCCGAGAATGAAGCCGCTGAACATCGAGCGTTGCGTGGTCTGGGCCTCCTTATTCTGGCCTTGCAGCGAGACCGAGACACCTGCGTGGCGCTTTGCCAGTTCGGGAAAGAACCGCTTGGCCGTATCGGCGAGGATTTCGTTGGTATTGGCGACGGTGACATCCACATCGCCCTGCACCACCACCGTGCGCTGTCCGTTGATCCGGTTGATGCGCGAATAGCCGCGCCCGGTTTCGATGTCGGCGATCGCGGTCAGTGGAATCATGCTGCCGTCCGATTGCGAAATGGCGAAATTATCAATATCGGACAAACTGTCCTTGTTGCCTGGATCGATCCTGACGTCGATTTCGTAGGATTCCGCGCCGCGCTGTATTTCGCTTACCGTGGTGCCAAAAAATGCCGCGCGAAGCTGCTCGGCGATCTGGCGGGCATCGACGCCCAGGGTCGAAGCACCGTCTCTGAGCTTGATCCTCAACTCTGGCTTGCCCGGCCGCAGGTCGTCGGTCAGATTGGAGGTGCCGCGGTATCCGCCGAGCCAATCCCTGAGTTCCAACGCGGCCGCTTTTAGTTCGCCCAAATCGCGGCCGGTGAGACGAACTTCAATGGCAAGACCCGCTGGCCCGATCTGGGGTTCGGCGAATCTTACCGATATGACGTCGGCCAGTCCGCCGGTCTCGGCGCGCCACTGGGCGATAACATCGTTGATGCGGCTGCTCCGGCTTTCCGAATCGAGCAAATCCGCGGTAACGGTGGCGACGTGCGGCCCGGTTTCCTTGGCGGTTGCGTTTTCGTTAAACTTCGTTACCACATTCTGAATCAACGTCTGGCCGCCAGGTTGCAGCGCGCTAAGCTTTTCATTGACCCGTTCGAGGGCGGCGGTGACACGGTCCACCACCTGTTCGGTGCGATTTAGGGGGGTGCCTTGGGGCAGGAGGATCCTTGCCTCCATGACATTGCCGTCAAGGTCGGGAAAGGCGGAAAACTCGAGCACGCCACCGGCGATGGCGCTCACGGCCAGCAGCAGCAGGCCGACCGCTATCCCGGCCGTCAGATACCGCCATTGGACGGCGATCCTGGCGATGGGGCCGACCACGCGAACGCCCAGCCATTCGATGCCTCCATCAATCGCGGTGCGCAGGCGCGACGGCTTATCCTCGGCCTTACCAAGCGCATGGGCCAAATGATTTGGCAGGATCAGGAAGGCTTCCACCAGCGAGACAACCAGGACGAACAGCATCACCACGGGCACCACGCGCAAAATCTGGCCGATATCACCTTTCAGAAAGGCCAGGGAGCCGAAGATGCAGATCGTCGTTGCAAAGGAGGCAAAAACGCTCGGCAAGACCTGTCGCGTACCCTCGATCGCCGCTTCAAGGGGCGCCTTGCCCTGACTGCGCTTTGTTGCGATGTTCTCGGCAATCACGATGACGTCGTCCATCAACAGGCCAAGGACGATCAGCAGCCCGACCATGGTCAGCATATTGATGGTGTAGCCGACAGCGACCATCAGCACCACGGCGCCAAGAAACGAGATCGGCAAGCCGGCGGCGACCCAGAAGGCGTACCGGAAACTAAAGAACAGCCACAACGTCAGTAATACCAGCCCCAGGCCCTGGGCTCCATTGGTGATCAGCAGCTGCAGGCGGCCGCGCACGATCGAGGAAACATCGTTGGTGACCACCATCCCTATACCGGCGGGCGCTGTCTGGCGTTCACGCTCGAGGAAGACATTAACAGCATCGATCACTGCAAGCGTGTCTTCGGTTTCCGTCTTGGTGATATCCAGAATGGCGGCCGGCTTACCGTTGAACAATACCTTTGCCTCATCAAGGTCAAAACGGTCGGTGATCCTTGCGATATCGCCAAGGCGTACCTGCCCGCCGCCGGTGCCGGCGACGACGACGACATCATCAAATGCGCCCGGCGTCTTGCGTTCATCGGAAAAACGGATCAGCAGGTCCTGATCCCTGGTCTGAATGCCGCCTGCGGGCAGATCGAGGCTCTGGCGCTGGATAGCGCGGGCAACATCGGAAATGCTTGTGCCGTATTGCCGGACTGCCACATCCGACAGCTCGATGCGGATCTGGTGCTCGGAAAACCCCTTGATATCGACCTTGGGAATACCGCCGAAGCGCAGCATGCGGTCCTTCAATTCCTCGGCATAGGCTTTGAGGTCGGGCCTGCTGGCGGCACCGGTGAGCGCGACGGAAGCTACGAAGTCGGTCCGTCCCAGTTGCACGACAACCGGGTCTTCGGCCTGCTCGGGAAAATCGGTGATGGCGTCGACCTCGATGCGCACGTCGGTTGCAAAGCGGTCGAAATTGCCGCCTTCGGCCATTTCGATAACGGCGCGGGCAAGGCCCTCGCGCGCTTCGCAGCTCACTTCGGCGACATTATCGATGCCGTCGATGGCATCTTCGATGCGCTGGCAAATCGCCTCTTCGATATCCTCGGCGCGGGCGCCCGGGTTAAGCACACTGACTTCGACCTTGTTCGGTTGGACCCGGGGAAAGGTTTCACGCTGAAGAACCGGCGCCGCCACCAAACCGGACAAGATGAAGGCGAGCATTATCAGGTTGGCCGCCGTCGGATGGCTGGCAAAAAAACGGATCATGGACGCGGCGTCCCGCCTGCGGCCTCCGCCTTGAGCCTTGTCTGCAACCGTTCATCGGGCTGGGGCGCCAAGAGCATGCCCGCAACAGCCGGCGTCAGGTCGGATACGACGATCCGCTCGCCGGGCTCAATGCCCTCGTCGACGGCGGCAAGGTCGCCCTGGACCAGGCCGATGGTTACGGGGCGGATTTCGAGCCGCCGATCGGCGTTGACGACATAAAGCCCGCCTTCATGAAAGGCCGCGCGCGGCACCACGATACGGTCATATTTGGCGCGGGCGCGGATTTCGATCTCGACGAACATACCTTTGGTAAGTGGCGGGCGCAGGCCGGGCGCAGCCGTGGCATAGGCGCCGTCGACGGCCACGATGGCGCCTATGGTGCGTGTTTTCGGGTCGATCACATCACTGATGCGGGCAAAGCGGGCCGGCCATTCGATGATATCGTTGCCCGCGCGCAGGCGAACGGTCGCTTCAAAGCCAATTTCCTGAATGATCCGCGACAGGGACAGAACGGCATTGCCCATGGGCACGCCGCCGGCGGTGCTGGCCAGAACCATTGGGCGGAACTGGGAGATCGGATTTTGCGCTTCAACCTCGGCGACATCGAGGCTGTCGGCGGTAACCAGCGTACCACCGGTCTGGACGAATTGTCTTTCCTCGACATTCACTTCGGCAATCCGGGCATCGAAGGGCAGCGCGATGCGGGTGCGGGCAAGATCGAGCTTCGCTGAATCCAGTTGCGCCCGATAGACGGCGATCTGCTCGCGCTGCACGGCGCGCTTGGTCGGCACCAGGCGCTGGGAATTCACCAGGTCTTGAACTTTCTTGCGCTGAGCCAGGGTCTCGCGCTGCTCAAGATCGAGGGCCGTTTTCACGACGGTGCCGCGTTTAAGCAGTTTCTCCTTGCGCGCCAGTTCTTCCTCGCGCAGTTGCAGGCCGCGCTTCTCGATTGTCAGTAGGTCAGCGGTGTTGGTTTCAGAGACCTTCAGTTCGGCCAATTTTGCCTGCGCCGAGCGGATATTGGCCTGTGCCTGGCTGATCGCAAGCGCGAAGTCAGCCGGCGAAATGCGCACGATCTCGGTGCCGGCGGGAAGGATGCCGCCCTTTTTGAGGTCGGGGTGCACATAGATCACTTCGCCGGCGACCTGGGCAATGGCGCTCCAAACGGTGCCGGGATAGACACTGCCAAAGCCGGTCACGCGCGGCACCAGCCGGACCGGCTCGGCGGTGATCACCCTGACGGCGCGGGCCCGTTCTTCGGGCGGGTGGCGCTCGGGCGCGTCGCGGCCGGCGACGAGATAATACAAAACGGCGATGCCGATAAGTACCGGCGGGATGAAAAGAAGTTTCCTGATCAACAGCGTATCCTCGTGAAACCGCCGTAGGGGTGGCCTTGGCGGCCCGCATGAAAACTAATGATAGCCTACGCGCCAGGTTCCACAATCGTCAAAGTCGCTACCAGCCGCGGAGCTGATATTGCCGGCGTGAAAAGCCTGCGCCAGGCCGCTATCGATTGTACTATTCCCTGGCGCGCGCGTCCCCAAAGGTACTATTGACCTGGAACTACGTGGCCAGATCGCCCTCCCCGACCGAGCCGTCGGCGGCGCCAAGCATGGTTCGCACGATGTCTTCCTGGGCTGGCGCGCAGCTTATATCGTTCAGTTCAAGAAATACGACGGCGGCGATATAGGCCGTGCGCTTGTTACCGTCAGCAAAGACATGGCCGTTGACCAGAGCAAAACAATAGGCCGCCGCCAAGGTAAAAATATCCGGCCGGGAGGCATCATAGTGCCACTTGTTAAGAGGCCGCCCCAAAGCTGCCTTCAGCAAATTCTCATCACGCACGCCCGCCGAATGGCCGCCGAATAAGGCGACGGCTTGAGCGCCAATGGCCGCAACCTCGTCTTCGGTGAGCCAAATCGGTTCGCGCGCGGGCGCCATGCTTATTTGGCCAGCTCCTTCAAGGCGTCGCGGTCGCGCGCCATGACCTCCCTGGCAATATTCATTGCCGTCTCGAACTTCGGATCGTAAGGCGTGATCAGCACCCCATGGGGGGTTTGACCACATAAAGCTTGTCACCCTCTTTAACATTCAGACGGCTCAGAATTTCTTTTGGCCAGGTAGTCGCCAGCGAGTTTCCCGTTTTCCGCAGCTTGAGTTCCATGGATTTATCCTTCGAAAATTAATGTGTATGTTATTACATAAATATAATTAAATTGAAATTTACGTTTTGCGGACTATTCCGAAAGCATTGGAACGGTATAACGAGATGCCGACGCTAGAGCGGTTCCGGGCGATTGTAACCCATTTGACATGCGGAAGTTGTCCGACGCCCGGCCTGACCCGCCACCCGGATCGGCTAAATTCGCATGCGAAAACACCCGCCGTACAATCTTCATAGGATAGCAACATGAAAGAACTTGAGGGCAAGGCGGCCATTGTCACGGGGGCGAGCCGGGGCATTGGGGCCGCCACGGCGCGGGAACTTGCCAGACACGGCGTTGCCGTGGTCTTGGCCGCCCGCGGTTCGGACGAAATAGAGGCCATTGCAGCGGAGCTTCGCGGCGCGGGCGGCAAGGCGGCGGCGATTGTCTGCGATGTCAGCAGATACGCCGATGTCGCCGCCGCCGTGGCGCGGTGCCAGGATGCCTTTGGCCGGTTGGACATTCTTGTCAACAATGCCGGCGTCATCGAACCCATCGCGCGGCTGGGGGATTCGGACCCGGACCAGTGGGGCCGCGCCGCCGACATCAACTACAAGGGTGTCTACCATGGCCTGCGCGCGGCAATCCCGGTGATGGAGGCGCAAGGCTCCGGCGTCATTGTCAATCTCAGTTCGGGCGCGGCCACCGGCGCAAACGAGGGTTGGAGCCACTATTGCTCCGCCAAGGCCGCCACGTTGTCGTTAACCCGTTGTGTCCATCGGGAATACGGCGACAGGGGCATTCGGGTGATCGGCCTCAGCCCCGGAACCGTGGCCACCGAAATGCAGGTTCTGATCAAGGCGTCGGGCATAAATCCCGTCAGCCGGCTGGACCCTTCGGTGCATATACCCACCGATTGGCCCGCCCGTGCGATCGCCTGGCTGTGTACCGAGGACGCAACGGAATTCGCCGGCACCGACGTCTCTCTTAAGGATGACCACATCCGAAGACGAGCCGGGTTAACCCCGTAATACCGCGCCAAATGGCCTAGCCCGGAACCGCGCTAGAGGTTCGAAGCGGAGGGCTCGAAACCGCTGGCCCGTTCGTCGGAACCGGTGGTGACAAGCTCGCTTGCCGGATCGCCGGCGACGCGGGTGTGCCGCATGATGCGCACTTCGTTAAAGTCATAGGGCCGCGCCTCGTGTAGAACGCAGCGGTTATCCCAGATGATGACGTCGCCCGGCTGCCAGCCGTGCGCGTAAATACGGGGTGGCTGACAAGCGAATGTGACCAGTTCGTCCAACAGCTCTTGTGCCTCTGCGTCATCGAGCCCGGGAATACGGTAAGCGTGACGGCCTATGAAAAGCGACTTGCGGCCGGTAACCGGGTGCGTCTTTACCAACGGGCGCAGTGGCGCGCCCTTGTTATGGTAGCCGTAACCGGCGCCCGTTTCGACAATATATCCAATCTTGGCTTGCGACTGATACAGCGAATGATAGGCGGAAAGGCCGTCGATGCGTTCCTTTTTGTCCTCGTCCAGGGCATCATAGGCGGCGCGCATGTCGGCCCACGCCGTCTCGCCTCCCGCCGAGGGTACCACCTGCGCCGATAGCACGGATGCCTTGGCCGCCAATGGCATGTACGAACTATCCGTATGCCAGCCTTCATTGCCGCGCAGCGTTTTGTAGCGATGATCCTCGGGCTGCAAAACGCTGCCGTCCGGCTTTTGGTTACTGATGGAGACGGCTTTGTGATCCGTGCTTCCGCGCAACAGCTCGATCTCGCCAAACCGGTTGGAGAATGCGATCTGCGCCTTATCGTCCAGGTTCTGCCCCGGAAAAATCAACAATGCATGCTCGTGAAAGGCATCCTCCACGAGGCGCCACGTGGCGTCGTCCAGGCCGGCAAGGTCGATATCGGCGATCTTGGCGCCCAGAGTGGCGTCAAGGGGCGTGATGGTCGGCTGCATGGGATACTCCTGCTTCGATAGGTTGCGCCACGGCAGCGCCATGCGTGACCATACTGCCGCGTTCGGATGCGCAGTATGGCCAGGAACAGGCAACAAAGGCAAGCCTGCGGCAGCCCCGCCGGCTAGCGGGCGCGCGAGCGTTCCCTAGGCCGCTTCGATCAGGCGGTCGTTGACGGTCAGGCCGGCGGCGGTGGCCGAGACGTTGACGGTTTCACCTTCGCTGACCGCGCCTTCCAGGATCAAGCCGGCCAAGGGATTTTGCAACTGCCGCTGGATCACCCGCTTCAGCGGCCGGGCGCCATAGACCGGGTCATAACCAGCCTTGGCCAGCCAGTCGCGGGCCGCGGCGTCCAGAGACAGCTCAAGTTTCCTCGCGGCCAGCAGGGCGGCCAGGTGACGCAGCTGGATATCCACGATGCCGCCCATGTGCTCCCGCGCCAGACGGTGGAACAGAATAATCTCGTCCAGACGGTTGAGGAACTCCGGCCGGAAGTGGGCCTGAACCATGGCCATGACATCCCCGCGGGCGGCATCGGAAACTTCGCCATCGGCCAATGCCGCCAGATGTTCGGCGCCCAGGTTCGAGGTCAGGACGATGATGGAATTGGTGAAATCCACGGTCCGGCCCTGGCCGTCCGTCATGCGGCCGTCGTCCAATACCTGCAACAGCACGTTGAAGACATCCGGATGGGCCTTTTCCACTTCGTCGAACAGCACCACCTGATAGGGCCGGCGCCGCACCGCCTCGGTCAAGGCGCCGCCTTCATCGTAGCCGACATATCCGGGCGGCGCGCCGATCAGGCGGGCAACGGCATGCTTCTCCATATATTCCGACATATCGATGCGGGTCATGGCACCTTCATCGTCAAACAGGAATTCCGCCAGGGCCTTGCACAATTCCGTCTTGCCCACGCCGGTAGGGCCCAGGAACAGGAACGAGCCGATGGGCCGCGAGGGATCCTGCAGCCCGGCCCGGGCCCGGCGCACCGCGTTGGCCACGGCGGCCAACGCCTCGTCCTGACCGATCACCCGCTCGCCCAGACGCTGTTCCATGGCGAGGAGCTTATCGCGCTCGCCGGCCAGCATCTTCTCCACCGGAATGCCGGTCCAACGCGCCACCACGGCGGCGATATCTTCTTCGCCCACCACTTCGCGCAGCATGGCCCCGGCGCCGCCAATACCCCGCGTGCCGACGGATTCCGCCTCCGCGATACGCTTGTTCAGGTCCGGGATGACGCCATAGGACAATTCGGACGCCCGGGCCAGATCGCCCTGGCGTTGGGCTGTCTCCGCCTCCTGGCGGGCATGTTCGAGCTGTTCCTTCAGCTCTTGGGCCTCGCTCAACTTTTCCTTTTCGCCCTGCCAGGCCGCCGTCAGATGGGCCGATCGGCTCTCCAGATCCGCCAATTCGCTTTCCAACTTGCCCAGACGCTCGCGGGAGGCGTCATCGTTTTCCTTTTTCAGGGCTTCCCGCTCGATCTTCAACTGGATGATGCGGCGGTCCAGTTCGTCGATTTCCTCCGGTTTGGAATCCACTTCCATGCGGATGCGGCTGGCCGCCTCGTCCATCAGGTCAATGGCCTTGTCGGGCAAAAAGCGGTCGGTGATGTAACGGTTCGACAGGGCCGCCGCCGCCACCAGGGCGCTGTCCGAGATGCGGACGCCGTGATGCAACTCGTACTTCTCGTTCAGGCCGCGCAGGATGGAAATAGTATCCTCGACGCTGGGTTCCAGCACCATCACGGGCTGGAAGCGCCGGGCCAGGGCGGCGTCTTTTTCAATATGCTTGCGGTATTCGTCCAACGTGGTGGCGCCGACGCAATGCAATTCGCCCCGGGCCAGCGCCGGTTTCAACAAGTTCGAGGCATCCATGGAACCTTCCGCCGCCCCGGCCCCCACCAGGGTGTGCAATTCATCGATAAACAGCACGACTTCGCCCGCCGCCGCCTCGATTTCCGAGAGTACCGCCTTCAAGCGTTCCTCGAACTCGCCGCGAAACTTGGCGCCCGCGATCAAGGCGCCCAGATCCAGCGACAGCAGGCTTTTGTTTTGCAGGCTTTCGGGCACGTCGCCGTTGATGATGCGAATGGCCAGACCTTCGACAATGGCGGTCTTGCCCACGCCGGGTTCGCCGATCATGACCGGATTATTCTTGGTCCGGCGCGAGAGCACCTGCACGGTGCGGCGGATTTCCTCGTCCCGGCCGATGACCGGGTCAAGCTTGCCCTCGCGGGCCGCCTCGGTCAGATCGCGGGCAAATTTTTTCAGGGCATCGTAGGCGTTCTCGGCCGTGGCGCTATCGGCGGTGCGGCCCTTGCGCAGATCATTGATCGCGCTATTCAGATTTTGCGGCGTCAGGCCGGCTTTTTCCAGGGCGGATGCGGCGGGCGTTGACGTCGCCAGGGCCAAAGCCAGCAACAGCCGCTCCGCCGTGACATAACTGTCACCGGCCTTTTCGGCGATTTGTTCCGCCGCATCGAACAGGCGGCCGGTTTCCGGCGCCATGTAGAGCTGCCCGGCGCCGCTGCCGTCAACCTTTGGCAGCTTAGCCAGGGCGTCTTCATTGGCCCTCCGCGCCGCCGCCGCATCGCCGCCAGCCGCCGCGATCAACGCCGCCGCCATGCCATCCTCGTCGTCGAGCAGAACCTTGAGCAGATGTTGCGGGGTGAATTGCTGATGCCCGGATCTTTGCGCCAGGGATTGCGCGGCCTGCACGAAACCACGGCTGCGTTCGGTGTATTTGTCGAAATCCATTTCACATCCCTTTCAAGCACGCCTTGGGGCGGCCAAATTTTCGCTTTTCGGTGGCCCGCCATCAACGCCTTGCAGTCCATGCCCGGTCCTTCTATGAAGCAACCACGGCAGCTCATAACACTTCCTGAATATGGTGTTGCCAACGCGCAACACAAGGTTCCATCACGTCGCAAAATAGCCGTTAGAGAGGCCTTTTTTACCTGAAGAAGGGCAAGATTCGAGATAACAATGAGCCGTATCGCACAAATATACCGCTATCCGGTAAAGGGTTTAAGCCCGGAGCCATTGCCAAGGACCACAGTATCGCCCGGGCGTTGCATTCCCATGGACCGCGCCTTTGCCTTGGCCCACGGCTCGACCCAGTTCGACGCGGCCAATCCGAAATTTCTGCCGAAAAGCAAATTTCTGATGCTGGCGCGCAATGAACGGCTGGCGGCATTGCGCAGCCGCTACCACGATGAGAGCCAGGAATTGGTGATCGAGCGGGACGGCAAGCAGGTCGCCCGTGGCCGTCTGGACCTGCCCGTGGGACGGCAGATGATAGAACAATTCTTTGCCGCCTATTTGGCCGGCGAAGTGCGCGGCAGCCCAAAATTATTGCGCGCCGGGGACCATACCTTTTCCGATGTGCCCCGCCATTGCATCTCGGCGATCAATATTTCCAGCTTGCGGGAGTTGGAACGGGTGATGAAAGTGCCCCTCGATCCCCTGCGCTTTCGCGGCAATCTGTATTTCGACACCGGCGTGCCCTGGCAGGAGTTCGATTGGTGCGATAATGAATTTCAGATTGGCGACGGCGTGGTGGTTCGGGCCGTGTCCAGGATCGTACGTTGCGCGGCGACCAATGTGAATTTGGAGACCGCCAGCCGTGACGTCAACATACCATTGCAATTGCAACAGGCATTTGGCCACGGGGACATGGGCATTTATCTGGAAGTGGTCCAGGGCGGCACGATCAGCCTGGGCGACAGGGTAACCCCGCCATAACGAATTGTGTCTAGCTGGATTCGACGTCCTCTGGCACATCGACGGGCGCGCCATCGCTTTCCGCCACCGTTGCGTCCGCCGCCGGGCGGCGCCTGCGGCGCGGTTGCCGGCGGGGGGCGGCCTCGACATTTTCGGCGCCATTGTCATCCTGGTCACCGCCACCACGATTTGGTTTATCGCGGCGATGGGCGCCATTGCCCGTGCGGTCGCCGCGTTCGGACATTGCCGCCAAATCCGCCGGATTCATGGGCGTGCCGCGCGCTTCATCCGCCGTCACGGCGCTTGCCTCCCCGGTCAATGCGTCGCCGGTGCCGCTATGCTCACGATCGGCCGTCCCGACATCATCCGTATCATTGCCGCGGCCGTCGCCGGCAATTTCAACAACTGCCTCTTCGGCCACGACCGCCGATTGCTCGTCGCCGGCCGCCGCCCTCTCGTTGCCACGTTCACCGCGATTTGGCTGCTCTTGCCGCCGGACATCGCGCTGTTCGTTCTCACCAGCCTGCGGTTTGGCGGCTTGCACCAGGCGGTAATAATGTTCCGCATGCTGAAAGTAGTTTTCCGCCGCGACGCGGTCACCGGATAGGACCGCATCGCGCCCCAGCGTCTGGTATTTGTCATATACCGTCGACGCCGTGCCGCGAATTTTTACCTCCGGGCCACTGCTGTCATAACTACGATTGGGGGAATTGTTAAACCCCCTGCGACCGCTTGGACGGCCACGTCCCCGTCTCTGGGGTGCGTTCTGTCTCATAGCACCGTCTTGAGTTGTGTCTACAATTGAACGCCAATTCAAGGTTCCCGCGCTCGATCCATCAACTCGGTATTTCTACCGCAAGCCAGCCGCTGAATTTCCAGCGGGCAGACTAATCGCCAATGCCTTCGATCGAACCAAGACATACCATTTGCATTCAAGTTGTCCGTACAACGTCGGCCTAATTATCGGCCACAGATATCTCGTTAGCATTGTGGGTATGTCTAATCGGAACCGTTCGCCCCATCACGACAGCTGTTTTTTCTGATCGCGACGGTCGTTCCTTGCCGTTCACCTAGGAACCTAGCCGTTTACGGCGGAAATTCCAACCTTTTTTTTGCCTAGAGCGGTTCTGGGCTATTCTGACCCATTTGATGGCGTCCATAAGCCATTCGGGTAGGCGCGCCGCGCAGCGCGATATGGTATATCGGGCAAGCGGCGCAACGCATCCGAATGGCTTAGGGTCGCCACCGAAGGCCGCACACCAAGGCCCCGTGGCGGCGTTGCGGTTCTTGGACGATGTCCCACATCGACCCGCGAACCGCGCCTACCCACCGGGCCTTGGTGAGCGGTCAAATGGGTCAGAATAACCCGGAACCGCTCTAGGGCCTGTTGAGATTCATCGAGAATTTATGATCCCGGAGCATACATAAATCATTGCCTCGAAGCTCGTGTCGGTTTTGCAGGCTCTCATGGCGATGCCTTTGAACTCCTTGAGTTTGCCGAAAAAA
>JAKZRK010000190.1:0-4324 GCA_047518225.1 Alphaproteobacteria bacterium
CATCTCTCCACCGCCTGTCCGGACAAGGCGCTGTTCGAGCTCGCCGTGGCCCGCCTCAAGCCGGGATAGCGCCAAGCGTCGCGCCAAACCAGGTTCGGGCCGCCCGCCAGCGATGCCATCGCCATGTCTGAAAATAAAAAATCACCCGAAATACAGCGGCGGCGACAAAAGCCAAGGGGAAGGGCAAGGAAAATCCAGACCGGACCAAACGAAATACTGAAAACCCGTCAAATTACTCAAATCAAGATCCCGATGGGCCTTCATGACGTATCCGGGCTAGTCCGCCAACGCGGGCATATCCCTATACAGCGCCAGGGCCTCCGGGTTGGCCAGGGCTTCGCGGTTCTTAACCTCTCGGCCGTGGATGACATCCGTGACCGCCAGTTCGGTGATCTTGCCGTTGACAGTGCGCGGGATGTCGGTCACCTGCAGCACCTTGGCGGGCAGGTGGCGGGGCGAGGCGCCGGTGCGGATCTTGGCCTTGATGCGGGCGATCAGAGCGTCGTCCAAGGTGAGGCCTTCGCGCAGGATGACGAACAGGATGATGCGGGTGTCGTTGTCCCATTGCTGGCCGATCACCAGAGCTTCCAGGACCTCCTCCAATTGTTCCACCTGGCGGTAAATCTCGGCCGTGCCGATGCGCACGCCGCCGGGGTTTAGGGTCGCATCCGAGCGGCCATAGACCACCATGCCGCCGTGTTCGGTGAACGACACCCAATCGCCATGACGCCAGACATTCGGATAGACGTCGAAATAGGCGGTGTGATAGCGGGCGCCATCGTCGTCGTTCCAAAAGCCGATGGGCATGCAGGGGAAGGGCGCGGTGCAAACCAGTTCGCCCTGGCCGGCCGCCAGGGCCTGGCCGTTCCCGTCGAACACTTCGACCCTCATGCCAAGGCCGGGGGCCTGGATTTCTCCGCGCCAGACGGGCAGGGTGGGCACCCCGCCCATGAAGCACGAGATAATGTCGGTGCCGCCGCAGATCGAGGCCAGTTGGATATCGCCCTTGATTTTTTCATAGACGTAGTCGAAGCCTTGCGGGGAAAGCGGCGCGCCGGTGGAGAGCAGTACGCGCAAATTCGAGAGGTCATGGCTTTGCATGGGCGCCAGGCCGGCCTTGGCGATGGAATCCAGCCATTTGGCCGAGGTGCCGAAATGGGTCGCACCCTCGGCCTGGGCGAAGTCGAACAGGATATTGCCGTTGGGATGGGCCGGCAGGCCGTCATACAATAGGATCGTCGCGTTGGAGGCCAGGGCGGAAACCAGCCAGTTCCACATCATCCAGCCGCAGGTGGTGAAAAAGAAGACCCGGTCACCCGGCCGCACGTTGGCGTGCAACTGATGTTCCTTCAAATGCTGCAGGATGGTGCCACCGACCCCATGCACGATGCATTTCGGCGCCCCGGTGGTGCCCGAGGAATACATGATATAGAGCGGCGCATTGAACCCCATCCGGGTGTATTCGATCTCGCCGGAGGCAAAGTCCGCCACGAAATCGTCCAGCAGCATGGCGTTATTGAGTCCTGCAAGAGGCGGCTCCGGGCGCATGTAAGGCACCACGATCAGTTTTTCCAGGCTGGGCAGCCGGGCGGTAATGCCCTTTACCTTGTCCAGGCAATCGAATTCCCTGCCGCCGTAAAAATAGCCATCGGCGACGAACAACACCTTGGGCTCGATCTGGCCAAAGCGGTCGAGGACGCCCTGGACGCCAAAATCCGGCGAGCAGGAGGACCAGACCGCGCCCAGCGAGGTGGTTGCCAGCATGGCGATGACGGTTTCCGGCAGATTGGGCAAAAAACCCGATACCCGGTCGCCGGCCCCGACGCCCATGGCGCGCAAGGCCTGTTGCAGGCGGGAAACCGCCCGGTGCAGATCGTCATGGCTCAAGGTCCGCTTGATCCGGTCTTCACCCCAGAAAACGATCGCGTCCCCCGTCCCTTCGCCGCGTAGCAGGTTTTCGGCGAAATTCAGACGCGCCTCGGGGAACCATTGGGCGCCGGGCATGGCGTCGCCGTTACGCAGGGCGACCTTGCCTCTGGTGGCCGCGCGCACGGCGCAGAAATCCCAGACCGTGGTCCAAAAATCCTCCCGCCGATTGACCGACCATTGGTGCAAGGCGGCGTAATCGGGCACCTCTTCGTTCCAGCGGTGCGCCACTTCCGTCATGAAGCGGCCCATGTTGGTGGTGGCCGCTTGCAACGGGTTCGGTTGCCACATAGGGGTCTGGCTCACATTCGTCTCCCGGTCCATGGTCATTTCACAGTTTACGCCATGGGAGAATGGGTCGCCATCCCATCAATTCCGGCCGGCATGTCCCGGCCATCACGTTGCTGCAACCCTGCCATGCAAGATTTATTCTGGTTTCTTTGACGCCCTGCAACTAGGTTGCAGGGTATGCCGACAAGCAATGATTTTGGCGGGCCCCGGGGGTGACCGCGGCGGAACTGCGCGTCCAGGTCCGGAGCCTGCCCGACAACACCCGTGGGGCGTGGTGGATTATCCTGGGCTGCATCATGTTTTCCGCCATGACGGCGGTGGTGAAGTTTCTGGGCGGCTCGTTCGATTCGTTCCAGCTGGCTTTTTTCCGCGCCCTGTTTCTGATCCCCCTGGCGGTATTGTTCCTGGGCGAGGTGGTGCGCCTGCGCCGCTGGACCGCCACCGCCGTCGGCTTTGTTGGCGTGATCATCATGCTGCGGCCGGGCGGCGATATCGCGCCCGCGACGTTCGTGGCGGTGTTCAGCGCCTTTCTGGTGGCCGCCATCACCATCATGATCAAGAAGCTGTCGACGACCGAGAAGCCCGAATCCCTGTTGTTCTATTTTGGCGCCGTCTCGACCCTGGTCGCCCTGGGCCCGGCCCTGATGGTCTGGCGCGCGCCGACCCTGGCCGACCTGGTATTCTTGATGGCGATGGGCGCCCTGGGCGCGGCGGGGCAGTATTTCATGATCCGGGGCTATCGCATCGGCGAGGCAACGGCGCTACTGCCCTTTGACTATACCCGGCTGCTTTTCGCCGGCGCCATTGGCTACCTGGTGTTCGCGGAAGTGCCGGACATCTGGACCATCTCCGGCGCCCTGATCGTCGTCGCGGCGACCCTGTATATCGGTGTTCGCGAAGCCCGATTGGGAAAGAAACCTTAGAGCGCTTCCGGGCTATTCTGGGTCATTTGACCGCCCACCAAGACCCCGTGGGTAGGCGCGGTTCGCGGAATTATGTAGCAAACGCACCAAAGGCTCTCTCCACCAATAATGGCCATGCCGTTACAATCCGGCCATGGACGCGATAAATACGCTCACGGCCAAACGTGACGAACTAGCGCGTGACCTTAAAGTCACCGAAGCCCGCCTGGCATGGCTTCAAGATAGCCTGGCACACGTTGACGCTACCCTTTGCCTGATAGATAGCAACTCGAGCCCTGTCTGGATCAGACAGACCAAAACCAATGTCGTGCGCATGTTCCGAGTCGGCTATATATCCCGGTTTATTCTATCCACCTTGCGTGCGCGGGGGCCTATGGATGTACGAGATATTACGCTGGCCATAATGCTTGACGCAGGACTGGACGTGGACGACATGCTCTTGCGATCCGAAATAGCGCGGCGGCTTCGATATTCATTGCGGGATCAGGCCAGGATAGGACGGATCACGCGCCAACAAGGGCCGGGGCAGTACATGTTGTGGGCGATTGAACGCTGACCACATCATATCGTTGATATTTTGGTTAATTTCCTGTTAGGCTCTTTACAGACTGCCCGGCGATTCGCTCGGGAGAAACAGCCGATAAACCGCGTTTCTGAATGCGGCAATGATAGCGGCCAGTGGGCCAGTAGACGCGCTTAGCGTCATGACGTGCTCGCCATCAACGGTCGCGAAGCTCAATCGACCCAATCGAGCTTTCGCGTCCTCAAGATCGCGGGCTTTCAATTCCAGGCCCCACTGCGCTCCGTCGTAGTTGTAGCGCACCAGGAACGTTTTAAACCCATGATCGGTCATGAAAGGACCTTTCTGATGCAGTACGTTGTTTACAAAGATACCGCTGGACTTTGGCGGTGGCGGCTACTTGCCGCCAACCACAAGATTATCGCCGACTCCGGCGAGAGTTACTACAACAAGGCCGATTGCCTTCACGGTATTGAGTTGGTGAAGGCGTCGGCGGGTGCTCCCGTTTATGAGCCATAGTTTGAGTCTTGCCTATCCGGTTAACGCCCATGACCGCTACATGTAGGGTGCCGCCACTCTCCCGAGTAAAGCTCGGCATAGGTTGGAGCAGAGGTGTCGCCCGCGATGCCGAGCAATGAGCGGAAGGCGTTGAACGGGTAGAACC
>JAKZRK010000191.1:0-6719 GCA_047518225.1 Alphaproteobacteria bacterium
GCGCCAGGCTGAGCACCGTCAGCAGGGCGATAAATTGTATGACCCGGGCGCTGAGCTGCCCGTCGCCACCCAGATCCAGGTTCAAGGACTGCGCCGCGGCCGTGGCGTGCATGAACAGGAACAAGACCGGGATTGCGGCGGCCAGCAGGGCCAGGGGCGCGGCGCGGCCGACCCGGATTGCCCTTGCCCTGAGCCCGGGCCTGGCCCTCATGGCCGGGAACCGCCAGGGGGCGTAATGTCCGTTTCAATGACCCGTTCGCTATCCTGGCCCAGCAAAATCAAATGTTCACGGTCATCGCGGCGGATCAGTATCAGGCGTCGCCTGGGATCGACCCTCAGCGCCTCGACCACTTCCAGCCGTTCGGAACGGTCGGGCTTGCCGGTTTGCACCCCACCCATACCCCAGCGCCGGGCGAGCCAGGCAAAGCCGCCGATCAAGCCCAGGACAATCAGCAGGGCCAGGACAAAGCGTAGATAACTGGCCCATTCCATCAATCGACACCTTCGCCGCCGGCCGCCCCGGAGCCGGTCAATTTTTCCATCCGCCGTTGCAGGTCGCCGTGGGCGATACGGATGTCCTCTTCCAGGGCCTCCAGCAGTTGCAAGGTCGATTGCAGGCCAGGGCCATAACCGCGGGCGGCATCCCCGGGCAGGGCGGCGATTTGTTCGCACAAACCCTCGAGCGCGCCCGCCAGGGGCGCCACATCGAAGCTTGCCTCGCGCTCGAGCTTTTCCCGGGCCGCGATTATGGCGGCGCGAATGCGATTTAATTCCTGTTCAGGTTGCGGTGCGCTGGCCATTTCGGTGTGCCTTTGCCCAGTATTGCCGGGGTTATCGCCAATTTTTGCCTTGGTCCGATCCAAGCCAGGCGGGACCTCTCTAGTTATCGCGCTTTATGCTTAACAAAGGTTAAATGCCCGCTTGGATCGGCCGGCGAGCGCAAGGACAGGGATGCATCGCCGCGCCCGCGGTTAAGGCTTTGTTAAAGGCTATGGAGCGAAAATGGCGGAACCACCGAAAGGCGGCGCGGATGCCGTTGGCGGCAAGGATCCAGGTGCCATGACACTAAGTGATATGAACTACTTTCAGGCGTTGAACACGCGCATGACCTGGCTGAACCAGCGTCAGCGGCTGCTGGCCGAAAATGTCGCCAACGCCAACACCCCGGGTTTTCTGGCCAAGGATCTCGCGGAACCGAACTTTCGCGATCTGCTGCGCAAGAGCGTGGCCCCCATCGCCCTGGCAAGGACGGCGGGCAAGCATATTCAAGGGGTGTCGGATGCCGGCGCCACCAGTTTCAAGGTTCTGGAGAACAATGAGCTTGCCGACAAGTCCGGCAACAGCGTGAGCCTGGAAGGCGAGATGATGAAGGTTTCGCAATCCGTGGCGGACCACGAATTGATGTCCAATTTGTACCGCAAGGGCATGGACCTGATGCGGATTGCCCTTAGCCGCCCGTCGCGCGGTTGATGCACAAATGTCAGCGGCGCGTGGCAAGGGCTTAGTCTGGGAGTAACCGGCGTATGGATTTTGACAAGACGATACAGATATCCGCCGCCGGCTTGCGCGCGCAAGGCGTGCGGATGCGCATCATCGCGGAAAACATCGCCAACTCGTCGACCAAGCCATTGGCGCCGGATCAGGATCCCTATCGGCGCAAGCTGATCAGCTTCAAGAACGAACTGGATCATAAACTGGGCGTCCATATGGTTTCCGTCGCCGGCATTTCCAAGGACCAAACGGAATTCACCAAGCGTTTCGAACCCGGCCATCCCGGCGCCGACCGCGAAGGCTATGTGAAGATCCCCAACGTCAACGCCATGATCGAGATGATGGATATGCGCGAAGCACAGCGCAGCTATAGAGCCAACATCAAGGTGATCGAGGCGGCCAAGCGCATGATGATGCGCACCATCGATATGTTGAAATAAAAACTAGCCAACGGCGGCGCCTGGTGATACCGCGTCCGGCCGGAATATGGCGTGCCGGAGCTGAAGGAGAACAAGGAAATGGATGCTAAGGTCGTAAATGCCTCGATCGCTTACGTCGAAGCGCTGAAACGAACCATGGACAGCGGCGCGGCCGCGCCACAGCAGGGTGGGGAAGGCGGAACGGGCTTCGCCGATCTCCTGCGGGATGCCATTACGGACACGACGGCCGCGGTCCAGGGGGCCGAGTCGGTCAGTATTCAGGCCGCCGCGCAACGGGCCAACATCACCGATGTCGTAACGGCGGTCTCCAACGCCGAGATGGCCTTGGAATCCGTGGTCGCGGTGCGTGACCGGGTCGTCCAGGCCTATCAAGATATTCTGCGCATGCCAATATAGGGCGGTTTGAGGGTCCAGTCATGGGTGTGCCGGAAGTTCTCGACGTCGCGCGCGACGCAATTTTCACCTTGCTGCTGATCGCCTCACCGATCATGGGGGTTGGCCTGGCGGTGGGCTTGACCATTGCCTTGATCCAAGCCCTGACGTCGATCCAGGAAATGACCCTGGTGTTCGTGCCGAAGATTTTTGCCATTTTTTTGGCGCTGCTGGTTTTCATGCCCTACATGATTCAAAATTTGACCTCATTCATGGACCGGATCGCCCAGCGCATCGTCAGTTTATCTTAATACCCGGCGTTCGGGACAGGACGGTTCCTATGACGGTTTTGCAGGTTTCTTCCGCCAGGCGGCTGGCGCGCCGCCATAAAGGCGCGGGGCAGGGGCCGTGTGGCGGCGCCGGACCGAAAGGCCCGGCAAGGCAATCAGGCGTGCCATCCCATCCTGAATTCGGGTGCTAGGCGGCGGCGATGTTGGGGCAAGTCCTGCCTGCGGAGATATTCGCGTTTATTCTGGTATTTTCGCGCATTGGCTCAGCCGTGATGCTTTTGCCCGGGATCGGCGAGAACTATGTTTTCTCACGTATTCGCCTTGCCCTGGCGCTGGCGCTTACCCTGGTGATGTACCCCCTGGTTCGGAATGAATTGCCCCTCATGCCGCCCTCTCCCCTGGGCTTGTTCATCCTGATCATCGGAGAAGTCATCATCGGTTTGTTCATCGGCGCGGCCTCGCGTATTTTGATCTCCAGCCTGCATATCGCCGGCTACGTGATAGCTTTTCAAAGCAGTCTGGCTTTTGCCCAGACCGTCGATCCCAACCAGGGCACGCAAGGCGCGGTCATGAGCGCTCTGTTGACCATCACCGGCGTGGTGCTGATTTTTGTCTCCGGCTTGCACATCTTGTTACTCATGGGCATTCGCGACAGCTATATTGTATTCCCCGCCGGACAGGCGCCCCCCATTGCCGATTTTGCCCAACTGGTGGTGCATTTGGTGTCGTCATCATTCAACATCGGTTTGAAGATGTCCGCGCCCTTTATCGTTTATGGCCTGATCTTTTATATTGGCCTGGGCATTCTACAGCGCCTGATCCCCACGGTGCAGCTGTTCTTCATTGCCGTGCCGGCGCAGATGATGATGGCGTTTCTGATTATTACGTTGGTGCTGTCTTCATCCTTCATGGTTTTCCTGCGTTATTTCGAGGAAAACGCCATTCTATTCGCGGTGGGGCGGTAAGAGATGGCGGAAGATCAGGACAAATCCGAGAAGACGGAAGATCCGACGGCGAAGAAGATTGACGAGGCCTTCAAGAAAGGCAACGTGCCGAAAAGCCAGGAAGTAAACCATTGGTTCATGCTGGCCGGCGGCACGGCGGTGCTTGGCCTGTTTACTTCCGATATCGCCGATGGCGTGATCGCCAATTTCACCCAGTTTCTGGCCGCGCCACATGCGATCTCGACCGACGCGGGACAATTGCTGCAACTGGCGGAAAGCCTGGGCTTCGAGGTGGTGCGCTTTCTGGCCCTGCCACTGACGGTCCTGGTGGGCGCCGCGCTGGCCGGCAACATGTTGCAGCATCGGCTGGTTTTTTCAACCGAAAAGATGGAGCCGAAACTGTCCAAGCTGTCGATTTTGAAGGGGGCGAAAAAGATATTCGGCACCAAGGGGGCAATTGATCTGCTCAAGGCGACGGCCAAGATTGCTGTCATAGGCGGGCTCGTGGTCAGCATCGTTTGGCCGGATTTGGCCGATCTGCGCCATATGCCGACCATGGACTTAACCGAGATCATGGCTTTCATCCGGCACGAAGCCTTGAAGATAGCGTTGGCGGTTCTGGCGGTGATGGCGGTGGTGGCGATGGCCGACAGCTTTTATCAGCGCTATGACTGGTTCGAGGGCCTGCGCATGAGCTTCAAGGATCTGAAAGACGAAAACAAACAGTCCGAAGGCGATCCGCAGGTCAAGGCGAAGATCAGACAGTTGCGCGGCGAGCGGGCCCGCGCCCGCATGATGGCGGCGATGCCCGATGCGGACGTGGTGATCACCAACCCGACCCATTTTGCCGTGGCCCTGAAATACGATGCCGAGGCCATGGCGGCGCCCAAGGTGGTGGCCAAGGGCCAGGACAATATTGCCATTCGCATCCGTGAAGTGGCCGAGGAAAACAAAATCCCCATCGTGGAAAATCCGCCCCTTGCCCGTGGCCTGTTCGCATCGGCGGAAATGGATCGGGAAATTCCCGCTGAATTTTTCAAGGCGGTGGCCGAGGTTATCGGCTATGTCATGCGTTTGCAGGGTAAATTGGCCGGCCGGTCCGGTGCTGCCAGGCGCGGCGGTCCCTGACAAGGTTGGCCTGAACGGGTAATGGACGTAAGCTCGTTACCCATGAATCACTGGCAAGGCAAATAGAGGCAAATGGCGGTTATCACGGACGATCATCAGGCAGAGCAAGAGGCGATCCTGCCCAGGGTCCGTCCACTGCGTTTGTTGCGTTGGTTCGCGGCGGTGCTGGCCCTGGTGGCCGGGGCCACCTGCCTGTTGCTGCTGTTGGTTTGGGACGACTTCAACGATGGCGTCATTTTGTCCGCCGCGGCGTTCGCCCTGGTGGCCAATGCCTGTCTGGTGTTGGCGGCCCTGATGCCCGATGCCCGCGCCGCGCAGGTCCATCTTTTGTCCGAAATGATGGGTCAAAGCGGCGAGGGCCAGATGGTCACGGGCCGCGATGGCCGGGTGTTGTACATGAACAAGGCGGCGGAGGGCTTTTTTGGCGCGGCCGGGCCGGAGGCCGATCTGGGCCAACTCGTGGGCAGCGACGGCACGGTTGCCCAGACCCTGCGGCGCCTGCAAGCGGACGCATTGTCCGGGACCAGTAGCCAGGATGAATGCCGCCTGACCGTACCGAACGGCGAAATCCACGGCCTGGAACTGCGGGTCCATCCGATCGGCGATCCCGCCGACAAGGTGGCTTGGTATCTGGCCGAGGCTACGGCGCGGCAGGAATTGCGCGAAGTGCTGCGTAACGAGCAGGCCCTGTTGACGGATTTTCTGGATAATGCGCCGGTCGGCTTCTACTCGGTGGATCAGGAAGGGCACTTTGTCCTTTCCAATAATACCCTTGCCAATTGGCTGGGCTATCGGCCGGACGAGCTGGCGGCGGGGCAGGATCTGCGCAGCGTCATGGTCAGGGACAGTACCGTCCTGCTGCCGGGTCAGGGCGAGGCGGAAGGCGTGGGTCAATCGAGCCGCTTTTGGGACGTCACGTTTCTGGCCCGAAACGGTGAAACCTTCCAGGCTCAGATCACGCAATCGGTGGTCGGCGATGCCGCCAAGGGCGAGGCGCGGACCCGCTCCGTGGTGCGAAACCTGTCATTGGAACGCCAGCGCCGCAGCGCCCTGCAGACGGCGGAGCGCCGCTTCCAAGAGTTTTTTGACCATGCCCCGGTGGCGGTGTTGTTGCTGGACGCCGAGGCGGTAATTCTGGAAGCCAATATCGCCTTCGCATCCCTGCTGCCGGAGGGGGAGACGGCGGCCGAGCGGTCGTTGTTCGATTTCGTCAACGAAGACGACCGCGAATATGTGGCCAGGCAATTGCGGGCGGCCTGGGCCAACGAGCCGTCCAGCGGGCCGTTGGAGGTGGCCTTGTTCGCCGGCCGGGGGCAACGGCAAATGGAACTTTATGCCTCGGGCATGACTGATGCCGGGGGCGGCGTTTCCGGCATTTTGCTGCATCTGATCGACAACACCACACAGAAAAATCTAGAGTTGCAATTTGCCCAGTCGCAAAAGATGCAGGCGGTGGGCCAGTTGGCGGGTGGCGTGGCCCATGATTTCAATAACCTGCTGACCGCCATGATCGGCCATTGCGATTTGTTGTTGTTGCGCGCCCGTCCAGGTGACGAAATTTTCCCCGACATCATGCAGGTCAAACAAAACGCCAACCGGGCCGCCAATCTGGTGCGTCAATTGCTGGCGTTTTCCCGGCAGCAGACGTTGCACCCCAAGGTTCTGTCCTTGACCGATGTGCTGGCGGAAGTAACCCATCTGGTGCGCCGCCTGATCGGCGAAAACATCGAACTGCGGATCGAGCATGGCCGCGATCTCGGCCTGGTCAAGGTCGATCAGGTGCAATTCGAACAGGTGGTGATCAATCTCGCCGTCAATGCCCGTGACGCCATGACCGAGGGCGGCATACTGAAAATCAGCACCTCCAATGTATCGTGGCAGGAATCGCGCGATTTAGGCAATGGCCTGATCCAACCGGATGAATACATCAAGGTGCAGGTTCAGGACACCGGTAAAGGCATCAAGAAGGAAGACATGGGCCGCATTTTCGAACCCTTCTTTACCACCAAGAAACCGGGCACCGGGGCGGGTTCGGGCACCGGCCTGGGATTGTC
>JAKZRK010000192.1:0-4474 GCA_047518225.1 Alphaproteobacteria bacterium
ACCCGATCATCAAGATCCACATAACTGAAAAGACTGCCGCTCTTTACGTCATCACCACGCATAACACCCTCCGATCCAACGCAATCAGAGAATCATGATATAAACAAAATTGCGAGGCCTTTTTCAGCAACCTGCTAGAGCAAATACGGCGACGGCACGGTTCCGATCCCCTAATATGAGCCGGCAAGCAACAAATTCACGGGACCCGCAAAAACCGATGTTCAAAGCTACACGATATTTCCGGGCGAGCATTTTTCTATTCCTCATCCTGTTTGCCGGCGAAGCGGCGGCGCAAATGCAACGGCAGGCCCGCACTGTCTATGATCTGAAACTGAACCAGAACCGAAGCAGCCCCGGCATCGACGCCGCCACGGGCCGCCTGGTGGTGGAATTATTGGAAGACTGCGACGGTTTCATCTTCAATCAAGGCTTCATTACCAACTTCACCAGCAGCGAAGGGCCCGAAATTATTGGCGATATGCAAGCCTCGGTCCGGGAAAGCCGGGACGGGCGGGCCATTCGCTTTAATTTATTGAACCGCATCAACGGCAAGGTTGTTGAACGGGAACAGGGCCGGGCCGATTTTGGTGCCCAGGGCGCCGGCAACGCGGTCTGGCGTCTACCCAAGGCACGGGAACTGGCGCTGCCCAAGGGCACGGTGTTCCCTATCAACCATAACCGCATGGTGCTGGAACACGCCCTGAGAGGCAGCCGCGGCTTTGAGGTTGCCCTGTTCGATGGCAGCTATGACGCGGGCTATTATCTTGCGTCGGCCTTCATCGGCGATAAAACGAACCGGAAGCAGGGCGATGGCACGAATTTGCTGGCCAAGGATCTGATCAGCTGGCCGGTCCGCCTGGCCTATTATCACTATGACAACCGCCTTGGCGTGCCGGATTTCGAAGTCGGCTTTACCCTGTACAGCGACGGCGTGGTCGATGATATAAAATTGGACTACCCGGAATTCGGCCTGACCGGCCGTCTGGTGGAACTGCAATATTTCGACCAGCCGGCATGTGATTGAACATTCCGCTGTTCATAAATTATTCAACGCAGCCCACGGCCCTTGCCGATGGCGTCATTGCCGAAGCGGTCACGCACCCGGTCCAGGGCCCGTTCCGCGTCCGCCCGGCGTTCGGCGCCGGGTTCGGCAAGGTTGAGAGGATCCGCTTCCATGCCGTCAACCAGGCCGCTGAGGCCAACGCCTAAAAGACGATAGGCCGTGCCGTCTGTTTCCTTGGCCAGAAGCTCCGCCCCCTGCCGGTAAATTGTATCGGCCAGTTGGGTGGGATCGGGCAAGCGGCGGCTGCGGGTTACGATCCGGAAATCCGTGCGCCGTAATTTCAAGGTCACCGTGGTGCCGGCCAGTTCAGCGCTTTTGATCCGGCGGGCGACCCGATCCGCCTGCCGCCAGAGTATTTTCTTCAACTCTTCGCCATCGGCGATATCGTGGCGGAATGTGGTTTCCGAGGAAATGCTCTTGGTCGGCCGATTGGCACTGATCCGGCGTGGATCCTCGCCCCGCACGAATTGGGCCATGCGCAGACCCATGGCGCCATAACGGGCGATCAAACGGGTTTCCTCGATGGCCTGCAGTTGCGCCACGGTGGTGATGCCGTCCTTGGCCAGACGCTTCTGCAGGGCCTTGCCCGCACCCCAGATTATGGATACCCGTTGCCCGGCTAGAAACTCCACCGCCTCGGCCCGGCCGATCACGGCAAATCCCCTGGGCTTGTCCAGATCGGAGGCAACCTTGGCCAGGGATTTGTTATAGGACAGGCCGATGGAGGCGGTGACGCCCACCTCGGCCTCGATTCTGTTGACGATCGTGGCGGCGGTCGCGACCGGGGATTGGGCGTGCAACCGTTCGGTTCCGATCAGATCCAAAAATGCCTCGTCCAAGGACAACGGCTCCACCAATGGCGTGTAATCTTTCATGATGGCCCTGATTTGCCGACCCGCGGCAGCATATTTTTGCATATCAGGGGGGATCACCACCGCCCGCGGGCAGGCCTTGTGCGCCTTGAACATGGGCATGGCGGAGCGGACGCCAAAGGTACGCGCGATATAACAGGCCGCGCTGACCACGCCGCGATGGCCACCGCCGACGATGACCGGCTGGTCCGCGAGAGACGGATCGTCGCGCTTCTCGACGCTGGCGTAAAAGGCATCGCAATCCAGATGGGCAATACCCAATAGCAATAATTCGGGGTGGCGTACCAGTCGCGGCGAGCCGCACTCGTGGCAGCGCAGGGGCATATGTTCGCCAGGCACAACGGCAAGACAGTCGCGGCACATCGCCGTCATGACAATTCACAACGGCCCGATGGCCACAGCCGGGCCGCGCCCCGTACCCCGGAGGAATCGCCGTGTTCGGCCGGCAACAATCTGGTTGAAAGCTGGTCGGAGAAGGCGAATTCCCCCCACAGGGCCGGCACGCGGTCATACAGCCGGGCGATATTGGACAGGCCACCGCCCAGCACGATCACCGCCGGGTCCAGGATCGAGATCACCATGCCCAGGGCCTTTGCCATCCGCCGCTCATAGCGCGCCATGCACGCCTCCGCCATGGTATCGCCTTGGGCCGCCAGGGCGGCGATTTCATGGGCTTTCAGCGCCTGGCCCGCCATGGTCTCGTAGCTGAGGCTCAATCCCGGGCCGGACAAAAACGTTTCGATACAACCCCGCTTGCCACAATAGCAAGGCGGCCCCGGCCGTTCATCGTCTTCAGGCCAGGGCAGCGGCACATGGCCCCATTCTCCGGCGATCAGATTGGGACCTTCATGCAGACGCCCGCCCAAGACGATACCGGCGCCGGTCCCGGTACCGATAATGACGCCAAACACGCTGTCGGCCCCCCTGGCGGCGCCGTCACTGGCTTCCGACAGCGCAAAACAATTGGCATCGTTCGCCAGGCGCACCGAAGATCCCAAGGCGGAGGCCAGATCCACATCGAATGGCTTGCCGATCAGGCAGGTGGAATTGGCGTTCTTGATCAGACCGGTGGCCGGCGATACCGCGCCGGGAATAGCGACACCAACCGGCGTCCCGGCGGTGCCCAGCCCAGCCTGGACCGCCGCCACCAAATCCCGGATCGCCACGACGATGGCCTGATAATCGCCCTGGGGGCTCGGCACGCGAAGCCGGCGCAATTCGGCGCCGTCATCGGCCAGGGCCAAAGCCTCGATCTTGCTGCCACCCAGATCAACGCCGATCCGCATGGGCTGCTATCTCCTATCAATACAGCGGGCTCTAATAGCCCTGCTCGGACAACCGGATTTCGATAAAGCGGCGGACACCGGGCCAGTCATCGATGCGCGCGTCGGCATCCTCGGCCGCGCCCAGTAAATCGCGCAACCGGTGATCGGCGATGAAATGCAAGCGCGTAACCGCCGCCGCCGCCCGCGCGACCGAGGCGATATTGTGCGGAATATCATCGAGGAAAAAGACCGGCGCCTTCTGCCGGGCCAGCAAATAGGCCATGGCGCCACCCTTCCTGCCGATATTCGCCACCAGGGGATAATCCATGCCGTGTTTCACCAGGGCCCGGCGCCGGGCCGCCCGGCGATCCAGGGGCACGTTGGAGAGCACAAGGATCTGAGCCCGCGTGGACAAGGCGGCCAAGGCATCCGCCGCGCCCTCGACCGGCTCTATCTGTTCCGTACGTTGGTCAAAAAAATCGCCGATCAACGCCTTCACCGTCTCGGCGGAGACTGGTTCGCCGGTTTCGCTGTCGCGGATGTTGCCGCTCAAGGCAAAGGACTGCAGATCAAGGAAATGGCCGTTATGGCGCAGGAACCCCTCCAAACTACGCACAAAGGCAAAGATCACCTCGTCGGCATCGCTGACGATCAAGGGGCGTTCAGGTACCAGGCGCAACGCCTCCAACTGGCCTAGAACATCATCGTGTAAACGATCCTCTTCCAACTTCAACTCCATTCGTCACCGTGGCCGCCGGTCAGACCGCGCCGCGCCTGCGCGGGCGCCGCGCGCGCCATGTCCGTGGCCTGACACATTTCCAGAAGCTGCGGTTCGTAACCAAGGAAGAATTCCAACACCCCGGCCAGCATGGCCGGATCATCGGCGCGCCGGCGCAAATCCGCGCCGTCGACCCCGCTTAGATCAAAGAACCGTTGCAATGCCGATGGATTTCCGACCAGGTAAGTCAGGGCTTGCAAAGCGACTATTTTTGCCTGCTCTTCATTCATGATACGCTGCCGTTTTAATCATCGACTGAACACCGGCGTTAATGCTTTGTTAACCTTATTTTGAGATCGCTATACCAGATATTAAGAAAGACACACGATAATTTCGCTTAACGCGCCGTAATTGCGCCCGTGCCTATCCGGTTGTCACCCATACCCACTACATCTAGGGTGCTCCCAATCCCCCGAGTAAAGCTCGGCCTAGGTCGGGCGGCGATATCTCCGGCGATGTCGAGCGCCTCCTGAACCGGAACGGATCTCCCGATTCA
>JAKZRK010000193.1:0-20149 GCA_047518225.1 Alphaproteobacteria bacterium
GGCAACGATGTCCGATATCGGCGTCTCCGACCGCTCGATGATCTGGAATTCCGATCTGGTCGAAAGCCTGGAGCTGGATAATCTGGTCCGCCAGGCCGTGGTGACCATGCACGCGGCGGCGAACCGCAAGGAAAGCCGGGGGGGCCACGCCCGCGAGGACTACCCCGACCGCGATGACGAGAACTGGATGAAGCATACGCTGACCTGGTTTGGCGATGACGGCAAGGTGAGCATCGATTACCGCCCCGTGCATTCCTATACCTTGACGGACGATGTGCAGTATTTCCCGCCCAAAGCGCGGGTTTATTGAGGATACGGATATGGTCGAGTTCAATCTGCCCGCCAATTCCAAGGTCAAGGGCGGCACCACCCATAAGGCGGCAGCCGGGGCCAAGAACGTCCGCGGCTTCAAGGTCTATCGCTATGACCCCGACAGCGGCGAAAATCCGCGCATGGATACCTATGAAGTCGATATGGACGAATGCGGGCCAATGGTTCTGGACGCGCTGATCAAGATCAAGAACGAGATCGATCCCACGTTGACCTTCCGCCGCTCCTGCCGCGAGGGGATCTGTGGTTCCTGCGCCATGAATATTGACGGCACCAACACCCTGGCCTGTACCAGGGCCTGCGACGAGGTGAAGGGCGATGTTAAAGTCTATCCCCTGCCGCATCTGGAGGTGGTCAAGGATCTGGTCGGCGATCTGACCAATTTTTATGCCCAATACGCCTCGATCAAGCCGTGGTTGGAAGCGGATTCGCCCGCCCCGCCCGATGGCGAAAGGCTGCAAAGCCCCGAGGACCGGAAACTGATCGACGGCCTGTATGAATGTATTCTGTGCGCGTGCTGTTCCACATCCTGCCCCAGCTACTGGTGGAACAGCGACCGCTATCTGGGCCCGGCTGTCTTGTTGCAGGCTTATCGCTGGCTGATCGATAGCCGGGACGAGAACCAGGGCGAACGGCTGGATAATCTGGAAGATCCTTTCCGTCTGTACCGTTGTCACACCATCATGAATTGCACCAACACCTGTCCGAAAGATTTGAACCCGGCCAAGGCCATCGCCGAGATCAAAAAAATGATGGTGAGCCGCCAAGTGTAGAGAAGCTGGAATTTCCGCGTGCTGTAATTATGTGGCATTTATGTTATACTAATCGGCATGAGTGACAGCGACACAACGGACGAGTTGTTGAAAGATTTCCTGCGGCCGACGCAGCCTTCGCAGGATGCGGCGTATCGGACGTGGTGTGATGCAAAGATTGCACGCGCGCTAAAAGCCGCGGATGCCCAGCCGGAAAAACGAATCCCGCAGCGCGGGATTTGGAAGAAATTCGGCCTTGAATCTTAATTATACGCCAGAGGCCGAGGCGGATTTAGACGCAATTCACGCATATATTGGACAGCATGATCCCGGCGTGGCCCGACAGGTTGTGCAACGGATTTTGCAATCGGTGGCCATCCTCGAGAATTTTCCACTCCTGGGCCGGCCTGGGCGAATTGATGGGACCAGGGAGTTTCCCATTTCCAATCTACCGTATTTCGCGGTTTATCGGATACCCGATGAAACTCAGATCGATGTCATTGCCGTCATTCACATGGCCCGTGAATTCCCATAAGGATTTGCGTGTTCTAACAATCGGACGGTCGGATACCACTGGCGGACCGATTCTTGTGGGGAATTGAGACCATGTACACGCCGAAGCATTTCGCCCTGGACGATCCGGCCCGGCGGCAGGCCCTTATCGCCGATTATCCGTTCGCCCAGTTGGTCACGGTGGACGGCGATGGCCGGCCCCACGCCTCCCACCTGCCCTTTTTGTTTGCCGATGGCCGCTTGGACGGACACATGGCCAAGGCCAACCCACAATGGCGGCATTTTCAGCCGGGCCAAGACGTCCTGGTCATATTCAGCGGCCCCCACGGCTACATCTCACCCTCCTGGTATGAAAGTGAACCCAATGTTCCAACCTGGAATTACCTCACCCTGCATGTCTATGGCCCCCCTCGCCTGATTGAAGACGGCGGGCTGAAAAAGGCGCGGCAGGAACGCCTGGTGGCGGCCATGGAAGGCGGCTTTGCCAAACCCTGGGTGATGGACCTGCCCGAGGCTTACGAACAGGGCATGCTGTCGGGCATCGTGACCTTCGACATCGAAATCACCCGCATGGAAGGCAAGGAGAAATTAGGCCAGAACCGCAAGCCCGAGGATGCCCAGGGCGCCATTCACGGTCTGCGCGCCACCGGCCGGGCCGAAGATGCACAATTGGCGGACCTGATGGCCGCTCAACTTGGATAGGTGCCGTAGCTGATCGCCGCTTTCGGCAAAGCGGCGGCCCAGGGCCAGGCCGATGCCGCTGGCACCCCCTGTTACCAGTACGATGCGGGTCAACTCATGCGCTCCTTTGCCGCGCACTGATGGCATCGGCCAGGGCGAGCAGACGCCGGGCCGCGGCAACGTGCAGAATTTCCACCAACTGGCCGTTGACGACAACCACGCCCTTGCCCTCCGCCTGGGCTTGCTCGAAAGCGGTGATGATGATGTCGGCTTCCGCGATATCATCGTCGGAGGGGGCGAAAACCCGGTTCGCCGGGTCCACCTGCCGGGGATGGATCAAGGTCTTGCCGTCAAAGCCGAACTGGCGGCCCTGGTGGCAGGCGGCCTCGAATCCCTCATCGTCTTTCAGGTCCAGATAGACCCCGTCCAGGGCCGCCAGGCCATAGGCGCGGGCCGCCAACAGGCACAGGGACAGGGCGGTGGTGAAGGGTTCCCGATGCGGCGTGTGCAGGGCGCCCAGATCCGTGGCCAGGTCCGAGGTGCCCATGACCAGACAGCGGGTTTTGGGCGATGCGGCGGCGATCTCTTCGGCATGCAGGATGGCCAGGGGCGTTTCGATCATGCACCACAGATCCATCCCCTCGGGCAGGGCGGCGGCGGCCGCGCGGACCTGGCCGGCGCCTTCGACCTTGGGCAGCAGGAGGGCCGCGGCGGGGGAGCCGGCGGCGGCGGCCAGATCGTCCGCATGCCAGGCGGTGGCGGTGGCGTTTATGCGGATCACCACTTCGCGCGGCCCATAGCCGCCATCCCTCAGGGTGGCGATGACCTGGTCCCGCGCCGCGACCTTGGCATTGGGCGCGACGGCGTCCTCCAGGTCCAGGATCAGTACGTCGGCGGGCAGGGTCCTGGCCTTTTCCAGGGCCCGCGCGTTGGAGCCGGGCATATAGAGGACGCTACGTCTGGGCCGAACGATTTCCGACACGGCTGCTCTCCTAACGCCAGGCGAATACGGGTTGTTCCAGGTGATCGACCCGGATCGACCGGCCGCGCATGGCGACTTCGCAAAATTGATACACCACCGCCGCCGTCGGCGCATGCACGTGATCGTCGCCCCAGCGCAACCGCAGTACGGGCCGTTCGCTTTCGGGAATGGTGATAAATTCCGGCGAGTCCGGACGGATCAGATCGGCCAGGGGGATCGGCATGATCTTGGCCACCTCATCGGGATTTGGCGACATCGCCGCCCCGTCGCCGGCCCAGATCACCACGGGCGTGATGACATAGCCCGACCGGGTGGGATAATCGTCCAGCAATCCCAACACCGCGTCCGGCTTCAGGTGCAGGTTGATCTCTTCTGCCAATTCGCGCAGGCCGGCCTGCGTGGCCGTCTCGTCCCCATCCAGGCGCCCGCCCGGCAAGGCCTTTTGCCCGGCGTGCGATGACAGCCGCGGGGTGCGGTGGGTCAAGACAAAGGCGGTTTGTCCGTTGCCGTCGTTGATCAGGGTAATGGTTACGGCCGCCCGTTTCAGGCGGTCGCCCGCGCCGTTGGCGCCGTCAGCCATGCCGTTGTGAGCCTGTCTTTGAAAATTCTCCAGGCGGTTGGCAAAGCGGCGGCGCAGTTCGTCGGTGTAGGGGAAATCCATTGCTATCCTTGTCCTCGGCCCGGGATGCTTACCAGCCAACACCATAGCCGCAAGCGGTTGGCAATCCAACGCGAGCATTTCGAATGAAACATAAATATATAGGCATATCTAAAATTACTATTGACTCGTCACGGAAATGCCCTTTAGAGTGAACCTTGCGCCGATTTGAGCCAGCTTGCGGGCGCCAAAAAAATGCAGCTAAACCGGTCGGTATCCGCCGCCCAGCTAGCGCTTGCGCTTGAGAATGCTGTGGCGGTTTTCTTGTTTGGAACCGGGCTGGCGACAGACAGTTAAGGAGATCACCATGACCATTGACAGCAAGAACCCGGAAACCCTGGCCCTGCATGCGGGCTTTCGCCAGGATCCAGCCACTGGCGCCGTCGCCGTGCCGATCTATCAAACCACCTCGTACCAGTTCGACAGTCCCGAACATGCGGCCAATCTGTTTGGCCTGAAAGAGTCGGGCAATATTTATACCCGCATCATGAACCCGACTTGTGATGTGCTGGAGCAACGTATCTCGGCGCTGGAAGGCGGGGCGGCGGCGTTGGCCGTGGCCTCGGGGCAGGCGGCCTCCGCCCTGGCCGTCCAGAATGTGGCACAGGTGGGCGACAATGTGATCAGTTGCACCGACCTGTACGGCGGTACCTGGAACCTGTTCGCCAATACCCTGAAGCGACAGGGCATCGAAGTGCGCTTTGTCGATCCGGCGGATCCAGAGAATTTCCGCCGGGCCACGGACGACAAAACCCGCGCCTATTACGCTGAAACCCTGCCGAACCCCAAATTGACGGTATTCCCCATCAGGGAGGTCGCCGATATTGGCCGTGAGCTGGGTATCCCCCTGATCGTGGACAACACGGCGGCGCCGATCCTGTGCCGCCCGTTCGATCACGGCGCGGCGGTGATCGTCTATTCCACCACCAAGTATATCGGCGGCCACGGCACCGCCATCGGCGGCCTGATCGTTGACGGCGGCAATTTCGATTGGGAGGCGCACCCGGAACGCCAACCTCTGTTAAACCGGCCCGATCCCAGCTATCACGGCGCGGTCTGGACCCAGGCCGTCAAACCCTTGGGCCCCATCGCCTATATTCTGAAGGCGCGCGTGACCCTGTTGCGGGACCTTGGCCCCGCGTTCAGCCCCTTCAATGCCTTTCAAACCATCCAGGGCCTGGAAACCCTGCCCTTGCGCATTCGCGAACATTGCCGCAATGCCGATGCGGTGACCGTATACCTGAACCGCCACGATCAGGTCGCGCGCGTGATCCATCCCAGTCTACAGGGTGGGGTGGACCGGGAGCGGGCCGATACCTATTTGCAGGGCGGCTATGGCGGCCTGGTCGGCCTGGAACTAAAGGGCGGCTTGGAGGCCGGGCGGCATTTCATCGAGGCGCTGGAGTTGTTTTACCACGTCGCCAATATCGGCGATGCCCGCAGCCTGGCGATCCACCCCGCCACGACCACCCATTCGCAATTGAACCTGGAGGAGCAATTGGCCACCGGGGTCACCGAAGGCTATGTGCGTCTATCGGTAGGGATAGAGCATATCGACGATATTATCGCCGATTTGGCCCAGGCCCTGGACCATGCCGCGGCAGCGGTAAAGGCCGCCGCCTAACCCAAAGTAAATCGGCGGCGCCTCACGGGGCGCCGCCGTGGTCTTGCCTCTGACCGGCGTTGCCTTGGCCCGCCGTCAATTGCCGCGGGGTGCGCAGGAACAGCGCGGCGATGGCACAGCCGGCCGGGTAGATCGCCAGCAGCAGCAGGGTATTTTGATAACTGCCGGTCAGATCGAAGGCGATGCCCAGGGGCAGGGGCCCGAGGGACGCGCCAATGACACCAATCATCTGACCGGTACCCTGGATGGTGCCCAAATGCCTGCGGCCGAAATAGCGCGGCCACATATAGCCGAAGAAGGTCATGGTGCAACCATTGTTCAGGCCGAAGGCCACGGCATAAATCAGCGCCGTGGCCAGGTCATGGACCATGGCCGCGCTGACCAGGGAGGCGACCATGACTACCATGCCGAAGGCGAATACCCGATGCGTGGGAAAACGGTCCAGGCTGCGCCCGACCAGGGGAATGGTAATGACCATGACCAGGGCCGAAATAGGAAAAATACGGGCCGCCACCGTTTCGCTCAAGCCTTGCGTGGTCAGGATCGAGACCTGGAAAAAGTGCAATGAAGTCACCAGCATGGACAGACCGAACAGGCTGGCGGCGAGGATCCAAAATGTTCCGGTCGCCAGGGCTTCGCGCAGGGCCAGTCCTTGGGCGGCGGCGGGACTATCCTGCATCGCGGCCTTGGCACGGCCATCGGGATTTAGGCCCAGGTTTTCCGGCCGGTCATGGACCAGGAACAGCATGGGCGGCAACAGCAACAGCCACGTACTGGCGCCGAGCCAGAACCATGCCTGGCGCCAGCCGACCGTGTCGATCAGCCATTGGGACAAAGGCGGATGCACGGCCATGGAGGCCGAGAAGCCCAAGGCCATGAGGCTTAGGGCAAGGCCCCGGCGGCGCTCGAACCAATGAGAGATCAGGTTGGAACAGTTCAGCATCAAACTGCCCTGGCCCAGAAAGCGCAAGGCGGCAAAGCCAACCGCGAGCCACAGAAAGCCGGCGGCGGCGCCGAAGAGCATGCAGGCGAGGCCCAGCAACAGGGTGACGGCCAACAGCATGCGGCGCGGCCCCAGGCGGTCCACCAGCCGGCCCATCCAGGGCAGGCCAAAGGCCGCGGCCAGGGTCGCGAAGGCATAGGCGGAGGCGATCGAAGTGGCGGATAGGCCCAAATCGGCCTGGATATGTACCAGGAAGACGCTAAAGGTATGGGATTGCCCGGCGCCGCTGACAAAGATGCCCAGGGCCGCCGTGGCCAAAATGACCCAGCCATAAAAAACGCGGCGGTTAATCCTCAAAGCCAGTGATTTCATTGTACGGAAAGGGACGTCCCCAGGGCAGCTTCGGGCCCAACAAGCCCGTGTGCGGATGATAGCGAACGCTGAATATAACAGTTTCCGCCCAGGGTCACCCAGGGGATTGTAACCTGCTCCATCCCAGGCTCAAGGAATTCACCGATCCGGGCACATTCGGCGTGGCATTCGCGCGCTGATACGGTGCGCCGTCATGCTCGCCGGCTTGCCGCCGGCTCCGGGCAATGGCGAAAAAAAGGGGGCGCCGCGGCGTCCCCTTCTTATTCGCCGTTTGGCGATTTCGGATCAGGCGCCGTCACGGCCGATGATGGCCACGGACGAAACGTTCTGATGCGGTTGACCGCCAAGATTGTGGGTCATCCCGAAGGTCGGGTCCTTCAACTGGCGTTCGCCGGCCCGGCCCAGCAACTGGCCGTACATCTCGTACAGCATGCGCAGGCCGGAGGCGCCGATGGGATGGCCAAAGCATTTCAGGCCGCCGTCGATCTGGCAGGGCACCTGGCCGTCGGCGTTGTAGAAGCCATCCAGCACGTCGCGCCAGGCTTCGCCTTCGTTGGAGATGTACAGATCCTCCATGGTCACCATCTCGGTGATCGAGAAGCAGTCATGGCACTCGAACATGGAAATCTGTTCCCGCGGCTTTTCGATTCCCGCCTCCTTGTAGGCCCTCTCGGCCGCCTTGCGGGTGGTCAGGAAATAACTGCCGTCCCAGGAGTTATGGCCCGATTCCTGACCATTCGAGACCGCCAGTTGCAGGGCCTTGACGGTGATCAGTTCATGCTTGCCCATGGACTTGGCGATTTCCGGTGTGGTTACAATTGCCGCCGCGGAGCCGTCCGAGACGCCACAGCAATCGTACAGCCCCAGGGGCGCGGCGATCATCGGGGCCGCCAGCACCGTCTCCAGGGGGATCGCCTTGCGCAAATGCGCCTTGGGGTTCTTGACGCCATTGGCGTGGCTCTTCACGGAAATGGAGCCGATGGCTTTCTTCACGGTGGCCATATCGACGCCGTGCTTTTGCGAATAAGCCGTGGCCAATTGGGCAAAACCGCCCGGTGCCGAACCGTTGTTGCGGATCATATCGTTCAGCGGGCCGGCACCGCGCTGGGGCAGGCCGCCATAGCCGGTGTCTTTGAGTTTCTCCACACCCAGGTCCAGGGCGATGTCGGCGGCGCCGGAGGCAACCGCGTACACAGCGCCGCGAAAGGCTTCCGTGCCCGAGGCGCAGAAGTTTTCCACCCGCGTGACGGCGATATTGGGCAGGCGCAAGGCGACGGAAAGGGGGACGCCGGATTTGCCCACATGCACTTCCTCGATCGCGGTGGCGAACCAGGCCGCGTCAATCTGGCTGGTTTGGATGCCGGCATCGACGATGGCTTCCTGATAAGCTTCGACAATCAAATCTTCGGCATCGCAGTCCCAACGCTCCCCGAATTTCGAGCAGCCCATGCCAAGAATAGCGACTTTATCTTTAATACCTGTGGCCATGTTTCCTAATCTCCTTATGACGCCTGAACCTTAGGCGCTGCTTTCCAAAAATATTTATTGAAACCGCGTCGTTCGTCCGCCGCCTTGATGCGGAAGACCAGATGGAACTCGTCACCGACCGCCACGCCGCCCTCGTCAACGTCCGTGAAGTCGGCCATCATGCGGCCGCCCTCGCCAAAGGTAACCATGCCGAAATGATGCGGCGGGTCCGGCGCATAGGTTAGATTGTCGGCGGTCCAGGATTGTATGGTAGCCGAGGATTCCGCCATTTGGTGGTCTTCCTGGGTGTTGATGGCGCCGCAATTGGGGTTCACGCAAATCCGCGATTTTGGATATTGCACGGTGCCGCATTGCTCGCACTTGCCGCCGACAAAGCCGATCACCATTTCCTTGTTGCGGTACAAGGTGGTCAGCGCGGTTTGCTTGTCCGTTTCCGAACGCAGGCCGCCGTCCTGCTGCACCAGGCCGTTGAAGGCCAGGAACTTGTTGTAGTTGGTTTCTTCCTTGCGGTGGGCCAGATGCCCCTTGATGCCCAAACGGTTCGCCATGGTCGAGAGCTTGTCGGTGGTGCGGAAAACCAGCGCGTCACAGCCCTGACCCCAGCCGATCACCATGATCACCTGGTTCGGCTCGGCGTCCTGCAGGCAATCCACCAGCATCACCAGGCTGTGGGACGTGCCCGCCTCGCCCATTACGCCATGCAGGTTGTCGCGGGCCGCGTCCTCTCTGACGCCGCAACGCTTGCCCACCATCGACGCGATGTTGCGAATGGTGCCGGGCATCACGAAATGATCGATCTCCTCGGCGCTAAGGCCCGTGTTCTCCAGGGCCGCCTGCACCGCGTCCGGCACGATTTTCACAAAGCCTTCGTCGCGGATCCAGCGTTCTTCCCAGTTGTAGTCAAAGTCCGCGTTCTGGCCGCGGTAGTGATCCACGAAGTCAACGGCGATCTGGCCGGCGCCAAGATATTCGGCCACCACATCCTCGTTGCCCAGCAACAGGGCGGCGCCGCCGTCGCCATACATCAATTCATTATTGTTGGCGGTCTTGCTGCGCCGGTGTTCGCCGGTGGCGAAAAGGGCGCTGCCGCGCATGCCCTTGGCCACGTTCAAGGCGTTCACCAGGCCGGAGGTCGCAGCCCGTTGCGAGGAGGTGATGTCCATGGTCATCATGTTCTGGCCCAGGTTCAGGGCCGTGCCCAGAATGCCTGAATTCTGCCGATCCGTGAATGGCAAGGTGGTCGAGGCCAGGTAAATCGCCTTGATATCGTCTGGCCTGGTCTTGTCCAGGCAATCCCGGGATGCCGCGACCGCCATGGTCAGCGCGTCCTCGTCCCAATTGCACATGGAGCGCTCACCCTTGCTGTAACCCTTCAGGGCGGAATTAAACCAGCCATTGGCCTCCACAATGACACTGCGCGGCAGCCTGCGCTTGGGCACATAGCCGCCATACGCCGTAATACCAACCATTCGTGCTTCCCTTCACTGGACCCGAACAAACAGGCCCACACGGCTGTTTTATTCTGTATTCTTTCACAATCTACCAGAGCCCGCCCCGGCGTCAAGAGAACCGGCCCTATTTGCCCAATGCCCCTATCGCGTGGCAGCGCCCTCGCCTTGACCTGCCTGCCGCCAAAATTGGCTGACTGCCGCTTCAACCGACGTACCCTTGAAGAAGTCCTTGTTGTTTTGACTCAAAAAGCGCACCGGGTTCTCAAAAACAAATCCGCGAAAATCGTCGGCGCCGATCAAGGCATCCTGCACCATCTCATACGCCTCGGGCAGGACGCCCGCCATATCCCGCACGTCGAAATGTCCGATGTCCGAGCCGAAGAGTGTTTTCAACTGCACGCTATGGGGAAGATAATCGCGTTTGAAGGCCCAGGCATTCATGGGATCGTCCGCTTCGCGGCCAAAGTAAAAACCGTCGACAAATTGCCGCACCAGGTCGTCCTCCGTGGCAATGCCACAGGCCGCGAATTCATCGATACCTTCCGCGGGCGCAGGACTCCGTTGCGCCGGCGGCGCCCTGCCGATCCGGTTTTCCATGACTTCAATGAAGTCGTCGCGGGCATATTCGCGGGCAAATCCCAATAAACCTTTTGCATCGAGATTGCGCGGATCGACATCCGCCAGTGCATGGGCGTTCCGTTTGTCCCAATGGCCCAGTAAATCGGAAAACAATTGGCACGCCCAGCCCGCGCCTCCCTCCAGAAACCCGAAATTGAGGGCCGGAAAACGATGGGTCACACCGCCCAGAATCAACCCCTTGCAGACCGCTTCCGATGCGGCGGCAAAATGCCCGATATGGTTGTAGACGAAATTCGATGCGGAGTTGCGCAAACCAAAGGCGCGGCCGCGGCCGTTGGAATGGAAGGTCGGCGAAAACCCCAGGTCGAGGCAACGTTGCCAGACCGGATCGTAGTCATGGGGGCTGTCCAGGCCAAGGATGTCGAGCCAGGGAAACTGATCGGCCAAATCCGCCGAATGGCTTTCCAGCGCCGGGATGCGCCGTTTAATCAAACTGCCCATCATCACCGCTTTCAGTCCCAGGCCATGGGCATGTTCCAGCTCTGCGATGGCTTCCTCCGGGGTATGCATGGGAATGACCGCGGCGGGGGTCAGGCGGTCCGCGTGCGCCCCGAAAAACTCGGCCGCGTAGGTATTGAAAGCGGAACAGGCCGCGCGGCGGCGATGCTCATCGGGCACCTGGGGCAGACCAAGGCCGGAGGTGGGGTAAAGCACGGCAAAATCAAAGCCGAATTCATCCAGCCGTTCGCGCAGCAGGTCGGGGATCATGACCGTGGCCCGGTCGCGAGAATTGCGGGTCGGCAGGGCCCACCAGGATTCCTGTCCCTGGCGGCTTTCCAGACGGCTCTCAAGCCCCATCGCCACCGTCTGTCCTATCTGTTTGCCAAAATGGAAATATCCCTCGACCGCCGCCTCGCCGCCGATGCGCCCCATCTCCTGGGCCAGATGCGGCCCGTATTCGATCCAATGTCCGTCGGAATCGATCACCGGATGGTTCAAACCGGCCCGGATACTTTTCGCATTCATGCTTTCCTGGCTCATATTCCATTACTTCTTTTGGTTACGACAACGCCGCGCGGCCCAGAACGACTGGCCCCGGCGGGCGCCTATTATGGCAATGAAGTTCACTGCCATCTATCCAAAAGTCGGCCTGTTGTCGAATCAACGTGGCCGGGATGCCAGCGCACGTGCGGAATTGATCCAGCGCATGGACGGAGCGTTGGAGGCTTGCTAGAATCCATCCATGTCAAATTCAAATTACGTCGAGTCCCCGCGACACGAGGTGATCATCATCGGTGCCGGTGTAAGCGGAATTTATCAACTGTACCGTCTGCTCGAACTGGGAGTTGACGTCACGGTCCTGGAGGCGGGCGGCGGCCCCGGCGGCACCTGGTATTGGAACCGATATCCCGGTGCCCGCTTCGACTCCGAGAGCTATACCTATGGCTATTCGTTCTCCAAGGAGCTGCTGGAAGAATGGGACTGGAGCGAGCACTTCGCGGGCCAGCCCGAGACCCTGCGCTATTTGAACCATGTGGTCGACAAGTTCGACCTGCGCGGCCACATGCAGTTCAATTGCAAGGTCGAGGCCGCGGTCTTCGATGACGAGGCCCGGTGCTGGACGGTGCGGCTCGAGGATGGCCGCAGCTTGACCACCCGCATCCTATTGACCGCGATCGGCATGCTGTCGGCGGCGACGATGCCGCTGATCGAAGGGGTGGACGATTTCAAGGGCGAGGCCTTCCACACCTATTATTGGCCACGGGAACCGGTGGATCTCAAAGGCAAGAAGGTCGCCATACTCGGTACCGGTGCGACCGCGGTGCAGATCATCGCCGAAATCGCCGACAAGGTGGGCGAATTGTCGGTGTTCCAGCGGCGCCCGAACTGGTGCGCGCCGCTGCATAACAGCCCCATCGACGACAAGACCCAGGCCAAGATCAAGGCATCCTATGACGAGATCTTCGAACGCTGTCATGAGACGCCAGGCGGCTTCATCCACGGGCCGGATCGGCGCAAGTTCGCGGAAGTCCCCGAAGACGAGCGGCTGGCGTTTTGGGAGGAGCTGTACAATTCTCCCGGCTTCGGTGTGTGGCTCGGCAACTTCCGCGATGTTCTGGTTGACGAAAAGGTCAACGCCGAGTTCACCAAATTCATCGCCGATAAAATCCGCCAGCGGGTCCATGACCCGGTGACGGCCGAGAAACTGATCCCCAAGGATCATGGCTTCGGAACCCGCCGGGTGCCGCTGGATACGAACTATTACGAAGCCTACAACCGTGACAACGTGCACCTGATCGACATCAACGAGACGCCGATTGAGCGGATCACGCCAGCGGGCATCAAGACGTCCGATAGGGAACACGAATTCGACGTGATCATATACGCCACCGGGTTTGATGCCATCACCGGCGCCTTTGACCGCATCGAGTTCATCGGCACCGACGGCCAAAAGCTGAGCGATAAGTGGTTCGACGGGCCGATCACCTACCTAGGGCTGCAGACCACCGGGTTCCCGAACATGATCATCCTGGCCGGGCCGCAGGGGGGCTCGGTAGCGACCAACTTCCCCCGCGGCATCGAGGAGGCGGTCGACTGGGCGACCGAACTTTTCAAGCACCTGCGCGCGAACGGCTATAGCCGCGTCGAGCCCACCCAGGAGGCCGAGGATGAATGGACCGAGCACGTAAAGGATAGCTACAATTATTCCCTTCTGGGCACCACCAAGTCGTGGTTCACCGGCTACAATTCCAATGTGGCGGGCCACGACAATCTCCGCTACATGATTTACAACGGTGGTGCGCCCCGTTACCGCGAACGCCTCAGCCAGGTGGCGGAGAACGGCTACAAGGGTTTCGCGCTCCGGTAGGGGTGAGACGCCCGGATACCGCCGGGATAAATCCAAACCCATGCCCGCGCCGTCTCGACCAACCGCGTGATCTCGTCCAGGCGGGACAGGGCATAGTCTTTTGGTGTGGCTTCTGCACCGGCTTGGGCCAGGACTGAACCCGTTCGAAATTAACAAATTCGCCCCCATAGCTCGCCCCGTACCCGGCCGACTTGGCCCATGACGCTGTACCGTGGCACAATTTTGGGCCAAAATTGGAATATTGGAGATCGGGGGAAAAACCATGGAACTAAATCATCCAGTCCTTTTGACGGGGGGGGCCTCCGGCGTTGGCGAGGCAACGGCGAAACTGTTGCTGGCGCGGGGCCATAAGGTGGTTTCGCTGGATATAAAGCCATCAAGCAATCGGGAGGTGACGCATCATCATTGCGATTTGAGCGATACCGCCAGCATCGATGCGGTGCTGGGCGAATTGGACGGCCCCTATTCATCGTTGCTGAACGTGGCCGGGGTGCCGGGCACCGTGGGCAGTGAACTGACCATGAAGGTGAATTTTTTTGGCCTGCGTTATCTGACCGAGAAGATTTGGGACCGTGTGGCGGACGGCGGCACGGTGGTGAACGTCTCGTCAATCGCCGGCAACAACTGGCGCAAACGGCGCGGCTATTTGACCGAGCTCATGGGCATTGGCGGTTTCGAGGACGGCGTGGCCTGGTGGGCCGCGAACGCCGAGGCCGTGGACACGGACGCCTATACCTTTTCCAAGGAAGCGGTGGTGGTTTACACCATGCATTTGGCGGGCAAAGGACTGGCCCGGGGTATTCGGGTCAACGATGTCGGGCCGGGGCCGGTCGATACCCCCATTCTGCCTGACTTCACCGAGGACGTGGGTGAAGATGTCATGCAGTCCATGATCGACATGGTCGGCCGTTCGGCCCAGCCAGGGGACATCGGCGAGGCCCTGGTTACCCTCGCGGAAGGTCAGATCAGCTGGCTGAACGGTCAACATATTATTGTCGATGGCGGTCTGATGGCGGGACTTTCCAGCGGCTGGAAAAAGTGAGGTGTCGTGAGTACCGCGTCACGAACCCTGCCGGTTGATCTGTCGAACGACAACAGCTTCAGCAACGGTTTCCCGCACGCCTATTTCACCTGGCTGCGGCAAAACGATCCGGTGCATTGGCACCAGGCGACGCCGGTCTCGCCCGATGGCGAAGGCTTTTGGGTGGTCAGCCGCTACGCCGATATCATGACGGTTCTGCGCACGCCGGGGATTTACTCCTCTGACACGGGTGGCGGCCGGCGGGGCGGCGGCACCACGTTGAAGGATGAAAGTGCCGCCGGCAAGGTCCTGAACTATACCGACGACCCGCACCACAAGGCGCTGCGCGGCCTGGTCAACAAGGGCTTTACGGCCCAGGCCGTGGGCCGCCTGGAAGAAGAGCTCCGCCGCCGGGCCAATCTGCTGATCGACGATTTTCCCGTTGGCAAGGTTTTTGATTTTGTCCCCCGCTTCTCGCGCGAACTGCCCTTGCAGGCGATCTGCATCGTTCTCGGCGTGCCGCAGGAAGACCGGGGACAGCTATGCGATTGGATCGACCATGGCCTGGAGGCGGATAGCCCGAACGTCATGGCCAAGGAGTATGTCGTTAAAATCAGGGACTATGCGACCGGGGTCATCGCCGAGAAACGGCGCAATCCGCAGGACGATATCCTCTCGAAAATTGTTTACGCCCGCCTCGATGACGAGGGCGGCCGCGCCCTGACCGACCAGGAATTGACGAACTTCTTCTTACTGCTGTTTCCCGCCGGGGCCGAAACCACGCGCAGCGCCATCGGCGGCGGCTTGCGCATGCTGGTCGAACATCCCAAACAATTACAGCAGTTGCGGGATCATCCGGCGATGATCAAAGGCGCCATCGAGGAGATCCTGCGCTGGATGACGCCGTCCATTTACAAGCGCCGCACGGTGACCCGGGACAGCGAGCTTGGCGGCCGCAGCCTGAAGCGCGGCGATAAGGTCACTATTTGGGAAATGTCCGCCAACCGGGACAGCGCCATGTTCGACCGCCCCTTCACCTTCGATGTGGCGCGCACTCCCAACCGCCATATCAGTTTTGGCTTCGGCGCCCATATTTGCCTTGGCGCCGGCCTGGCCAGGCTGGAAATCAAAATCGCGCTGGAGGAATTGCTGCGCCGCGTCGGCCGCTTTGATCTGGCCGGGCCGGCCGAATGGATCCCCAACAACCGCCTGCTGGGCCTGCGCAAGCTGCCCCTGACCGTCAGCATGAAAGAATAAAACCCATGAACGAGACCGACGATAAACTAAGCAAGGGCAAGGCCCTGGCCCGTATTTTGCTGGAGGGCAGCCCGCGCGGCCCGCGGGTGCCGAAAAAATTCCGCGACTACAGCCTGGAACATCTGTTCGGCGACGTCTGGCAGGGTGAGGAGTTGAGCCTGGAAGAACGCTCCCTGGTCACCTGCACCATATTGGTGGCCCTGAACCGCGAGGCCGAACAGCATATCCATTTCCGCGCCGCCAAGACCATCGGCCTGCCCCGCGAGCGGATCGAAGGCATGATCACCCATGCGGCCCATTACGCCGGCTGGCCCGTCGCCGCCTCCGCCTTCCGCGTGCTGGCCGAGGTTTGGCCGGAAGAGCAAGCAGACAAGGGATAGACAGCACCATGTCCGGACTGGAAATTCTGAATTTTGGGGGGTCGGGGTCAAGTCTTTCATTTTGCATAGCTTAATGTTGGACATAATTTGCAGACGCAATTAAAATTTTCAAAATGAAAGACTTGACCCCAATTGTCTGCAAAATGAAAGACTTGACCCCAATTGTCTGACTCCATTTGTCCGCCGGCCCTTTTGCCGGGGCGGTCTATATGTGGAGTCTCGTGAGGTTGTTCACGCCTAGGGCAACAGGGCGCGGGCGGCTTGGCCGTGGCTTTGCAGCAATCCCCTCAGGCGATCCGGGTCGGTCCGGCCCCAGCCACATTCGCTGGCCACGCCGAAATCCTTGCATACCTTGGCGGCGGCGGCCATGCGGGCAAGGTCGCCCGCCACGTCGTCGTAATGAATGAGGCCGAGATAAAGCTTTGTCGCGGCGCCCAGTTCGAGGTTTGCGAGGGGCGCGAAGTAGGCCTCGTCACTGCGCTCCCGGGGCACGGGGAGGTGGAGGAAATTGACCTCGCGGCCGGCCCGCCCAATGATCGCGTTGCCAAGCTCCGTCAGGATGGCGCAATCCTTGGGCATGACCAGATGCTTATCCCGGGGGGTGCCGTAACAGAGGTGATAGCCAAGCTCCACCGGCTCGGGAACGGCCGCGCCCAGGCGCCCCATGAGAGCAAAAATCTGTTCCTTGTAATTCGCCGGGCGGGTGGGAAAGTAGTCTTCGAATACCAATACCTCCTGGCAGATATCCCACTGAATGCTCAATTTTTTAGCCGGAACGGTGTCCAGGATGTTTGCCAGGGCATGCAGCAGGGATCTTTCGTAACAGGGGAAATAGTCCTCGTATGCCGCTGGGCTGACATACATGAAGGCGGAGGACATGGGCGTGGGCAAGGCCACCTGATAGCGCAGATGGGCTGGAATTTCGCCGCTTGCCTGTAGTTCGGAAAAGCGCCGCCAGGACGCGATGTTGGCTTTGTCATAGCCGGTATCGAAGCGAACCTTGGCTGGGTCCACGCCAGGCTTAAAGCGCATGAGGTCGGTTTCCCGCAGCAGGCTGCCGTCCCATTCGCGCAGTTTCATGGTGCCCGCATCCCGGTCCACTTCCATCTGGGGGTGGTTTTCCAGCATGGTGCGCTGCCAATAGATCCAGCGGGCCCGCTCGCCGGTTTCACCATCGGGCAGGCGGCAAAGATATGGGCCCAGGCTGTCGCTTATCAGCGTAAAAACCTCTTCCGCATTGGCCAGCGGTATGCTGCCCACCAGATGAATGCCGCCGCGGCTCATTTGCCCCACCGCCTATTCGCCATGCCCGGTCCCCCCGGACGATGGGCCACCCTTGGCCCATTGACGGTACATATCCATCAGGGCAACGATGTCCCGGCCCTTGTAGCCCTCGGCCACGGCCAGGGCGTACATCTCGCGCGCCAGGGAGGCGGCGGGCGTGGGCATCTTCATGGCCCGGCCCAGATCGACCCCAAGGGAGAGGTCCTTTTCGCCCAGCTCCATCTTGAAGCCCGGGTTGAAATCGTCCTTCAGGGCGTTGGGAAAGCGTTTGGTAAAATGGTGGGAGCGGCCACCGGAGACGGAGATCACTTCGAACAGCTTTTGCGGCTGCAGGCCGGCGGCGACGCCCAGGGAAAACGCCTCCGAGGCGACCAGGACGTTGCCCATGGACATCATGTTGTTGACGATTTTCACCACCTTGGCGGTGCCGACCTCTCCGGTATGCTGCCAGGTCTGTCCCAGCACATCGAACAAAGGCCCGGCGCGTTCAAGCACCTCCGCCGCGCCGCCCACCAGCAACACCAACTTGCCCGCGCCGGCCTCGTTCGGGCTGCCGCTGACGGGGCAATCAAGGACCGCGTGGCCCCGGGCCGTTGCCCGTCCGCCCACGGCCTTCATGGTATCGGGATCAATAGTGCTCAATTCCACTAGCAGACTGCCGGCCTCGGCCAGGGCCACGATGCCGTCTTCACCCAGCCAGGCCGCCTCCACGGCGTCGGGATCGGGCAGGGAGGTCAGGACGGTGGTGCGCCCGAGCAGGGCCGCGCCCAGGCTATCGGCCATCTTGACGCCCTGGTTCGACAGGTTGCGGCGCACGGTTTGGTTGATATCGTACCCCATGACATCGTACTGCGACCCGCTCAGCCTGCCCGCCATGGCGGAGCCCATCTGCCCCATGCCGATCACCGCGATCCGTTCGGTCATGCTTGCATCCAATCCTGATCAGTCATTTACCCGATAGACCCGCGCGGCGGTGTCGTGGAAAAGAGACGCCTTTTCCCCTGCCGAGCAGCCGGCGGCGATGCGCTTGAACGTATTCCACAGCACGTTGTAGCTGCAGGTCCGCTTGTCGACGGGAAAATTGGATTCGAACATGCAACGCTCCACCCCGAAGCGTTCCATGCAATGGTCGTAATAGACCCGCGTCGCGGCGGCCAGTTCCTCGCTGCCGGGGGGCCGGTCCCGTAAATCCCAATCATAGCCGTTGACCCGCATATTGATGCCGCCCAGCTTGGCCACCACGTTGGGGCATTTCGCCAGCTCATCGATGTCGAGGCGCCATTGGGCCAGGATTTCCGCGCGCTTGCCCGCGTAGGGGCCGATCCCGATGGGCCCGCCGAAATGGTTCAGGATCATCGTGGTATCCGGGAAGGCACGGGCCAGATCGGTCATTTCCGGGATCTGGGTGTGATAACACCAGGCTTCGAAGCTGAGGTCCAGGGGCGCCAATTGGGCAAAACCCTCGCGGAAGGTGGCATCCCCCAACATACCCTTGGTCGGCCGGGTGTGGGAATTGCGTATTTCATCGCTTTCATCCCAGGACGCGGCATGGCGTATGCCCCGAAAGCGCCCGCCGCCCGCGACAATATGGGCCACCAACACCGAGGCGGCATCGGCGCCCAAATTCAAATTCGCCAGGCCGACGATACCGGCGGCGACGCGCGCGGGGCCGTATAGGCCCGAGGCGCTCATGGCCGCGATGCCGTTAACGAATTCCGTCTCGCCCACGGGCCGCATGGGGGCGGGGCCGCCGGCGCGGTACATGGAGCCGCATTCGATGAAGACGGTGGAGACCACGTTATGGCCGGAATTGATGTCGGCCAGCCATTCGTCCAGCAGATAGCGGCTTTCCACCTGTTCCGTGCGGAACTTGGCCGCCGGATCGATACTGGCATCCCACAAATGGTGATGGGGATCACAGATCGGCAAATCCGGCTCCAACGTCTCTTCCGTGGTTAGCGCCAACCACGCGTCCGTATGGGCCATTTCCATCTCCTCCCTGGCTTGTTGCTGGCCATAGTATGCCATTGGGAAGCAGATTTGCCATATACTGGCGCCAGAACATGAATAAGGGGAGAGGCGCCATGATTGAAGCGACATTGGACATCGCCACCAAGGACGGCGCCATGGAGACCTTTGTCTGCCATCCCGAACGGGACGGGCCGTACCCGGCGGTATTTCTGCTGATGGATGCCCCGGGCATCCGCGAGGAACTGCGCGACATGGCGCGGCGTCTGGCGGCGGTGGGCTACTACGTCCTATTGCCCAATCTATACTATCGGGCCGGCCGGGACACCATGTACGGGCCGGCGGTGCTGGAAGAAGGCAGCGACGACCATGGGGCCATGCGCGCCGTCCGCACCAAGATGACCATTCCCCCCGTGATGGAGGATGTCGGCGCCATGCTGGCCCATGTTGACGGCCGGGACATGGCCAAGGACGGCCCCGTGGGCGCCCATGGCTATTGCATGAGCGGGCCCTATGCCCTGGCCGCCGCCGCCCGCTATCCCGGCCGGGTCAAGGCCGCCGCCTCGTTTTACGGCACCTGGCTGGTCAATGGCGCCGAGGAAAGCCCCCATCTGACCTTTGCCCAGGTCGAGGGCGAGGTCTATATCGCCTGTGCCGAGCATGATGCGCTGGCGCCGCCGGATATGGTGGAGGAATTGCGCCGGCTGTTCGCGGCGGCGGGATCGCCGGGGGAGATCGAGATGTACCCGGGCGTCCATCACGGTTTCGCCTTTCCGGGCCGGAAAATCTACGACAGAGAGGCGGCGGAACGCCACTGGGAGCGGTTATTCGCCCTGTACGGCAGGCTGTAGATCAAACATGTAGCGCACCCGGTTCCTTGGACACAAGTTTGTCTCACGCGGCGGGCCTGATTGAGATCGCGGCGTGCCACGCCTGACGAGCTTGAGCGGGGCTCAGGTAGCCGTTCTTTTCGACGATCCACTGGGCATTGTAGAGT
>JAKZRK010000194.1:0-7655 GCA_047518225.1 Alphaproteobacteria bacterium
TCTTAGATAAAGCTCCACGTGATACATCTCCCCGCCTTCTGCTCGCTTCGAACAAAAAACGTCAAAATGGCGGAGTTTTAATCCGCGACAAACAGATTATCTGATCGCTTCCGTGGACCACTATTGCTCCGGGATTTACAGCCGTCGCCGGGCAGATAGTCCGTGCCTTGGGCCAGGTAGAACATAATGGCGTTGGATTGGGCCAGGCTTCGGCCATCGGGAAATTGCAACAGCGGTATCCGGCCATCGGGATTAAGGGCCAGGAATTCCGGCGTCCGGGTTTCCCCCCTGGTCACATCGTATTCAATGCGCCTGAACGGCCGGCCCAGATGGGAAAGCAACAGGCGCACCTTGTAGGCGTTCCCCGAACCCAGATTGTCATGCAGCAGCAGCAAATCCATTTCCCTTCGTCATGCGGTGACCGCCCGAAACCATAAAGCATACCCCTGGGCCGCCACAAATTCCCGCTTTATGAACATGGCCTGTGCCAGGGCAATTGGCGGATATTGAAATTCGATCCCACGGCAGAGCAGGCAAGGCGCATAATCACCTTTTGGTGCCGGGCGCTTACATTCGTCTGCCCGGTGCGTCACACTGGAGCACAGGGTGATGCTTTTGCCGAATACTGGATCCTGAATTGAACGCGATCAAAGGCGGCCACGGGCTGTTAATCCGCTGGGTAATCCCGATGATCGGCGCGGTGCTGTCGATTGTCGCGCTGTTCTGGATTTACCGGGAGCTGGACCTGGAACGGTTTCTCTCCGCCGTCGCCGGCGCCGAGCTGGTTTGGCTGTTTGTACTGGCCGGCACCATCCTGCTCGAGCAACTGATCCGCGGCTGGAAATGGCGGCAAATTCTGTTCGATCTGAAGCCAATTTCGTCGCTACGGCTATTTGGCGCGATCCTCGCGGGCTATGGCGTCGCGGTCCTCATTCCCCTGGGCATCAGCCCGCTGGTGCGGTCGTGGCTGGTCGCGCGGTTGGAGGGATTGCGATGGGCCAGCGTGCTGATGACGGCGGCCATCGAGCGCTTACTTGACGGCATCGTATTTGCCCTGTTCGCCGCCCTTGCCGCCATGGCGGGCCAGATCCCGGCCATCGACGGCGATATCAGGACCGGCCTGGCGGTCGCGGGTGGTCTGAACTTTCTGTTGTTTGCCGCACTGCTGTACGTGCTGTTCATGGGCCGCACGGCGTTGGTACGCGCCGAGGCAGGCATAAGCCGGTTGATCGACTGGCTGGCCGCCAGGGGCGGCCCGCGCCTGAAGGAATTGCGGGCGGCGATCCACGGCGGCATCGTCTGGCCCCGCAGCCGGCACCGCCAAAGCGGCGCGGTAGGGGCAAGCGTTCTGATGAAAATCATCGCGACCACGCATTTCCTGTGGGCCGGTCTGGCGATCGGCATCGTCCTGGCGCCGTTCGACTATTTGTTTTTGATGGTTTTCGCGGGATTTGCCTTGGTGCTCAGCCGATTTATCCGGGTGCCCGGCGGCTTCGTCATTGGCGCCGGCTTCGCGCTGCAACAGCTTGGCGTACCCGACGAACAGGCGCTGGCGATGATCCTGTTCAACCATATTATCTCCATCGTTCTGATGGTCGGGTTCGGCCTGCTGTTTCTGTGGCGTAGCGGCGTCGATATCCGGGGCGCGCGGATCGCCGGGGCCCGGATCGCGGAGGCAGGGGGCGATGGCTAGGCCCAAGCCGCCGCCCCGCGGCCCGGGGGAGGCGCCGGAAAAGGTGGGCGGGCCCGTCTTTTGGAAGATTACCGGCGCCGGCGCCTCGTTCCAGGCCGGCTCGGCGGCGATCGATTCCGCCACCATCATCGCCAGCCTGGTCCATCATCTCACGGGCAGCGTCTATGCGGTGGGCGCGGCCAGCGCCGTGCTGCGCCTGGGCTGGTTGTTGCCACAACTCGTGGTCGGCTTCCTGGCCCAGCGCGCCGAACGCCGCATGCCATTCTACATGGCCGGGGCTTTTGGCCGCGCCGGTTGCCTGGCCCTGATCGCGCTGTTGTTGGTGCTTGTCAGCGAACCGGCAAGCGCCTGGACCATCGGCGGATTTTTCGCGCTGTGGACCCTGTATGCCTTTGTCAGCGGCATCGTCGCGGTGCCCTATAATGACATCGTTGGCCGCTCGATCCCCTCGGGCGCGCGCAGCCGCATGCTGGCATGGCGGTTTTTTGGCGGCGGGATGCTGGCGCTGGGTATAGCCGCTGTCATACACCGGTTGCTGGCCAGCGAAACCCTGTTCACGGCCTATGCGCTGATCTTTGCCCTGGCCTCGGCGCTGATGTTAATCTCGTCGTGCAGTTTCGTTTCGGCGGGCGAGCCGCCCATGGCGCCAAAACAAAACGCCATGGGCGCCGGGTTCAGCCAATTTCTGAAGGACGGACGGGGGGTTCTGCGATCGGACGGGCGATTCCGGCTGTTTCTTTATACCCAGTGGCTGGGCGGCGCGACCCTCATGGCGCTGCCCTTCTATGTGGTCGCCGCGGCCAGCATTGGCCTGGGCGTGAAGGACGTCGCCATCCTGCTCGGGGCGCAGACGGTGGGCTCCCTGGCGTCCAATCCGTTGTGGGGCCGTCTTGGCGACCAACTGGGAAAACTCGCCCTGTTGCGGGCCGTCGGCTGGCTTCGCCTGGCCCCGCCCCTGGGCGCGATTGCTATATTTGCCGCCGCCGCCGACCTCACGCCATTGGCAACCCTGGCCGCTTTTGCCCTGGTCTTTGCCCTGCTTGGCGCGCTCGGCAACGGTATGACCATCGGCTATCTCGGCTATCTCATGGAAATTTCGCCGAACGAACGGCGCCCCGCCTATTCCGCTTATTTCAATGCGCTCGCCTCGCCCGCCGCCCTGCTGCCCCTGGCCGGCGCGGTGATCGCCGATAGCGTGTCCCTGATAGGGGTTTTCGCCGCCGCCCTGCTGGCCGCCGCCCTGCAGCTCGTGCTCTATGGGCGGCTGTCCCGTTGGGAGGACGGCTAGATCAGTTCCGGTCGTCTCAATGCAGCCTCGGATAGGGTCAAAAAGGTTTGACGATGTCCCACATCGCCTGCACCTTCTCTCCTACCCAAGGCTGCGTGGAGACGATCTCTGTGGGTCCCAATCATCGCGGTGTGGTATAATGTGGCGTCGGGCGCGGCGCGGCGCAAGGCGGATCTGGCTTCCCCTGACCCTGCGGGCCTGGCCGCTGGCCCGGTTGTGGTATCGGGCCTGGGGATTGACCCTGGAGGGCCATCCCGAAGACCCGGTTTGGTATTTCGCCTATGGCGCCAACATGCATGACACCGCGTTTCGCAGCCGCCGGGGCATGCGGCCCAAGGCTTGGCGGGCCGGCCGCATCAGTGGCTATCGCCTGAGGTTTAATCTTGACGGCCGGCCCAGGGGCCGCTCGGCGCCGGCGAATATCAGCCCCGACCAGGCCGGCGAGGTCTGGGGGGTGTTCTACCTTATCAGCCTGCGCGAGCTGGTCCGCCTGAACGCCAGCGAGGGGGTGCCCGGCCGGCGCTACCGCCCGCTCTGGCTCCGGGCGGCGGAAATGGGCGGCGGGCCGCCTGCCGCGGTCACCTATATTGCCGAGGGCAAGGCACGGGACGGCAACCCCTCGCTCCGCTATCTCACCCTGCTCCGAGAGGGCGCGGCGGCCCACGGCCTGCCCGCCCATTGGATTGCCTTCCTGGAAAGCGTCGAGCCTGCGAAATAATACATCTCGGGACGAACCTAATATTCCACGAAATCGCAGACGTAAGCGTTGGCGGCGCGTTCCCAGGCGAAGGTGGACATATCGCCGTGGCCGGGGATGAATTGGGTATCGCCGCCCAGGGGCCACAGCTTGCCCCGAATGGCGTTGACCAGTTGCATGTGATCGCCGCGGGGTCCGTCGCAGCGGCCGATGGAGCCGCGAAACAGCACATCGCCCACCACGGCCATCTTGGACGCTGGGTGATGGAAGACGATATGGCCCGGGGTGTGGCCCGGACAATGCAGGACGGACAGGCTGAGCCGGCCGATGCGAACCGTCTCGCCCTCGTTCAGCCAGCGGCTGGGAGTGAAGACGCGGGCTTCCGTCAGGCCCGTGCGGGCGGCCTGTTTCGCCATGGCCTCGATCAGAAAAGCGTCGTCCGGGTGGGGCCCTTCGATGGGCACGCCCAGGCGTTCGGACAATTCCGCCGCCCCCCCCCCGAATGATCGGCGTGGCCATGGGTAACCAGGATTTTCTCCACCACGACGCCCTCATCCGAGATGGCGGCCTGGATCAAATCAAGATCACCGCCGGGGTCGACCACGGCGGCGCGCAAACTGCCGGGGCACCACAACAGGGAACAGTTCTGCCGAAAGCGGGTGACGGGAACGATACGGTAGTGCATGGGTTAAACCAATGGTCCTACAATCAGCGACGGGGCATTGTAGACGAGCGGGGCGGTTGACGGAATGGGCCATGAGCAATAGCGATGATTGAGGCGCAGGGTGAGGCGGGGGACGGGGCCCCCAAGCCCGGCGCGGCCCGCCTGGTCGCCTTGATCTGCACGGCCCAGGTTCTGGCTCAGCTTGGCGCCTATGCCTGGCCCGCCCTGTTGCCGGAATTCATTCCCCGCTGGCAACTGGATTACAGCGAGGCGGGCTGGATCACCGCCAGCTTTTATCTGGCCTATATGCTGTCGGTACCCATTCTGGTCACCCTGACCGACCGCATCGATCCCCGCCGGGTTTATATGTTCGGGGTCGGCTGTACCGTCATGGGGCATCTGCTGTTCGCCCTTTATGCGGATGGTTATTGGAGCGCCACCCTGGCCCGCAGCATCGCCGGCATCGGCTGGGCCGGCACCTATATGACCGGCCTGAAGCTGTTGGCGGACCGGGTCGAGGGCAGGCTGCTGTCGCGCGCGGTGACCTGGCATGCGGCCAGCATGGGCATCGCCTCGGCCCTGTCGTTCGTTTTCGCCGGCATCATCGCGGATTTGTGGGATTGGCACGCCGCCTTTTTCGTGGCGGCGGCGGGCGCGGCGGGCGCCTGGCTGATCGCGGCCCTGTTCGCGCCCAAGCAGAGGTCACGCCCCAGCGCCCAGGGCCCGGCCTGGGCCCTGTTCGATTTCCGCCCGGTCTTCGCCAACCGCTCGGCCATGGCCTATAGCGTGGGTTATTGCATCCATACCTGGGAGATGGGCGCCATGCGCGGCTGGGCCGTGACCTTCCTGGCCTATATCGCCCTGCGGGATTATGGCCAGGGGGGTGGGGAAACGCCGTTCCTGGGACCCACCGTGATGGCGACGGCGATGGCCCTGTTCGGCGTCTGGGCCAGCATTGGCGGCAATGAATTGTCCATTCGCCTGGGGCGGCAACGCCTGGTCCGCCTGGCCATGGCCGGGTCCATGGTCTTTGCCCTGGCGATCGGTTTTCTGGGCGCCTTTTCCTATCCCCTGGCCGCCGTTCTGCTGGTGGTCTACGGCATGGTGATCTGGTTGGATTCATCATCCCTGACCGCGGGTGCCGCGGGCAGTGCGGCGCCGGGACGCCGGGGCGCCACCCTGGCCGTGCACTCCATGTTGGGCTATGGCGGCGGTTTCGCCGGCCCGATCATGGTGGGCTGGATTCTGGATCTGGCGGGCGGGCCGTCCCATCTGGCCTGGGGTCTGGCATTCGGCCATATCGCCCTGGCCATGCTGGCCGCCCGGATCGCCTTTACCTGGCTGCGCCCCAAAAGCCTGGCGGGCGACAACCCCGCTAGCCGCTAGCTGCTAGGCGCGCGGCCGGCGACAATGACTTCCAGCATATGGCGCCCGGGGTGGGCCCGCGTCCGAGCGAACCATTCCCGCGCGGCGCGCCCCTCTCCCCTGGCCAGATACCATTCGGCGATGAAGAAGGCGCACTGGGCGTGGGCGTCGCCGCCCTGTTTGCTCATCTCGGCCACGACCCGCGGGAGGTTGGTGGCGCCGGCCCATAACTGCACCAGGGGGGCCGGCCAGGTGCCATCCTCCCACCACCACGAATAGGGTTCCAGGGCCGCCCCGGCGTCGCCGGCCTGGCGTGCCACGGCGGCGGCCAGCCACAGGGCCGCGATCGGGTGTTGCACGGGTGCCAGCGCCAGGACCTTGCGAAACAGCTCCCCGGCCAGGGCGAAATCGCCCTGTTGAAAATGCAGCACGCCCTTGTAAAACAGCGCCTGCGAGGATCGCGGCCGGAGCGCCAGGGCCTGGTTATAATCGGCCAGCGCCGCCGCTAGATCGCCCGCCTGAAAATGCAGCGCGCCGCGATAGGCCAGGGCGTCGATGTAATAGGGGTTCAGGGAGACAGCCCGGTTCAGATCTCCCAGCGCGGAATCCCGGCCGCGCCGCATCAGGCCACGCAAAAGATATGCCTTGGCCGAGGCCGGGTTCAGGGCCAGGGCGCGGCTCAGCGCGCCTTCCGCGGCGCGGCGGTCCCGCAGGCGTATCAAGGCCGAGGCATGATTAGTCAATAGGGCGGCCCGTTCCACGGGTGCAAGGCCCTGGGCGTTCAAGGCGCGGCGGCAGAGGGCCTCGTCCAGGTGCGCCCCGCCGCCGCCTTGCAGACAGGCCTCGCCATCGCCCCGCTGCTGGGCGCCGGCGGCCGTGCAAAGGCTTAGGCAGACGGCGGCAAGCGAGGCCACTGCCCGATCACGCAAATTCATAACCAATTATGCCAGGAATTGGACGGCCGGGCCCATCAATTGTTCTTGTGGTAGATCACCAGGCCCTGACCGGTGGGCAACTCCAGTATCATATGGCCGTGCCGGCCCCACCATTCCAGATGCGCCTGGCACAACTCGAGCATTTCCAGACGGCCAAAATCGTCCAGCAGCACCATGGCGCCATCGCACAAACGCGGGGCCAGATAATCCAGCGCGCTGGTTTCCGCCACCCCGGCGTTCAGATCCAGGTGCAGAAAGGCGATCCGCTCGGGCACAGTCGTTTCAAAGATTTCCGGTACGACGCCCTTGACCACTTGCACATTTGGATAAATGGCAAATCGGTTCACCACATCTTCATAAACGCCGTCCCATTGGTAATATGGATTGACTTTCGCCCGTTCAGTTTCAGTGGACCATTCGGGCGGCAGACCGGTAAAGGTATCATAGAGATAGAATTGCCGTGGCAATCCATCGAAGCGTAAGTATTGCATAATCACGCCAGCGTAAAATCCTTTGTAGGTGCCGCATTCAACGAAATCACCTTCAAGCGCCAGGGCCGAGCGCGCGGCCCAGCAACAGGTATGCAGGCGCCAAATCTTGCTTCTATCCCGTTCATCGTCGGCGTTGCTCAACAATGCCGCGGTAAATGCCGCGTCGGCGGTGAACGACTGGTTACGCATCAAGGCAACCAGATTATCCTGCATGAAGGTGGTCAGGCCGTGCTGATCGTAGACTTTTTCAACGCTTTCCAAGCCCGACATTACTTGCCCCAAATGCTCCCGGGGCGGACCATAGAAACTCATATCCCGCAACCGCCTTTGCTCATGTTGCCGTGAAGTTGGGATATTTGATACGGCGATTATGCTTAAAAAATCACTAGTGTCCGGTTAAAAATCGAATAAATTCAATTGGTTGGTTATTTGCGAAGCGTTGCATCTGTTTTCGTCTCCCGCAAGTGCTTGATGTATGGGCATTTTCTCGAAGAGGGTCACCGAGAGGATCTGTAACAAAGT
>JAKZRK010000195.1:0-6103 GCA_047518225.1 Alphaproteobacteria bacterium
CGTTGCCGGCGCTTGTCGAAGGATTTTGAAAACCTCAACCGCACAGCCCTTGCATTCATCCGCCTTGCATCCATTAGGCTTATGCTCCGGAGGCTGGTGCGCTATTGTGTTCCTTCATAAACTTCTCGGACGGACTCTAAACTGCCCCTGACAATTACGGTCGGGCTACCCATTTTGGAGGCCGTTCATTAATGAACCCGAAGATGCTGTTCGCCTACGACCCAGGCGACACCGAAGACATCAGACTGGAAAAGTTCACGATTTTTCTGGTGGCCGCGTCCTGCTGCCTGGCGGGCATTGCATGGACGGTGATGTACTATGTGGTCTTCGGGTTCGGGTTCATTTCGATACTGCCTTTATCATTTGTCATAATTGTCGGTGGGTCGCTGGTTGTTTGCCATTTGATCCGCAAGCATCAACCCCTCGTTTATATCCAGATTATCTACATTATTTACATCACCACATTTATTCAATGGAGTATCGGCGGCGTTTTTGACTCCGGTTTCGTCCTGGTCTGGGCCTTTTGTGGACCCGTCATTGCGCTGATGTTTTTCTCGCTGAAACATTCGATGATCTGGTTGCTGCTCTACCTGGCGAACCTTGTGGTCACGGTGGCATTCGACGATTTTTTCTCTGGGCGTGCGCATCAAGTATCCAATGACACGAGGGTTTTCTTTTTCATCATGAATTTGAGCGTTTCCTCACTTGTCGTCTTCATCTTTGCTGGCCATTTCGTGACCAGCGCCGTCAGGGAAAGGGAAAAAGCCAACAAGCTGCTGTTGAACATACTGCCGAGAAAAGCGGCTCGGGTTTTGAAGACACGCGAGGGCGCCATTGCGGAACAATACGACGACGTCAGTGTTCTGTTCGCTGATATCGTCGATTTCACACAATATTCGAGCGTGGTATCGCCGGATCGATTGGTAACCAAACTCAATGAGATATTTTTCCGATTTGACGAACTCACCGAACAACACGGCCTGGAGAAGATCAAGACCATTGGGGACGCCTACATGGTGGTCGGCGGTTTGCCAGAGCCGAAACCTGGTCATGCCGAGACCATGGCCTTTCTGGCGATGGATATGCTGTCGGCGATCAAGGAAATAGAAAAGGATGATGGCGTCCCATTTTCTCTGCGTATCGGCATTCATCGCGGCCCGGTTGTCGCCGGCGTTGACATCGGGAAAAGCAAATTCGCTTATGACCTATGGGGAGACACTGTAAATATCGCCAGCCGAATGGAATCCAGCGGAACGGAAAATGCGATCCAGGTCAGCGACGCCTTCTATCAAATCCTGAAGGGCAAATTTCGCTTCAGCAAAAGGGGGACGGTGCGGGTCAAGGGGATCGGCGAGATGGAAACCTATTATTTGTTGCCGCCCATGCTATCCGAACCGGTGTAGGGACTGGCCGCGCGGACCGGTCCACGAGACGGGCTTGCCATCGATTGCTTGCAGGAACAAACAGGCGTCGGCCCGACGGCAGGCAGATACACGTTACCAACCACCATGATCGGTAATATGATGGCGGCCGCGCCTTGGCTTTTGGGCACCACGCAAATACATCGATGCCGGCGCGCGGATATGTTGGCAGGATCGTCTCTCCCATTGCGGGAGACGCGGGGCGCGCAACATAAAGGTGGGAGGAGATCATGAAAATTCCCGAGAACGAGGTTCCCGGTCCGAAGCGGGACTACGTCGGCTATGGCAGGAACGTGCCCAAGGTCGTGTGGCCGGGCGAGGCGCGGGTCGCCATCAACATCGTCATCAACAACGAGGAAGGTTCGGAGGTCCACATGGCCGCCGACGGCCGAAATGAAGGGGCGCTCGGCGAAATCCCATACGCCATGGAGGCAAAATACCGCGACCTCTCGTTGGAATCGGTTTACGAATACGGCTCGCGCGCAGGTATCTGGCGGCTGCAACGTCTGTTCGACCAGAAAAACATACCGGTCACCTTCTTTGCCGCCGCCGTGGCGCTTGAGCGCAACGCGGAGGTCGCTGCATGGCTGCGCGACAGTGCCCATGAGCCCTGCAGCCACGGCTGGCGGTGGGAGGAGATGTGGCTGCTCTCGCGCGAGGAAGAGAAGGCCCATATGCTGGCGGCAATCAAATCCTTCGAAGAGACCTGCGGCAAGCGGCCGCTGGGTTGGTATTGCCGCTATGGCCCCTCGGTAAATACCCGAGAACTGCTCGTCGAGGAGGGCGGCTTCGTCTACGATTCCGACGCCTACAACGACGATTTGCCCTATTACGTCGAGGTCATGGGCCGGCGGCATCTGATCGTGCCCTATTCGCTGACCTACAACGACGTCGGCTTCGTCCTGGCGCAAGGCTATGGCAGCCCGAGCGATTTCTATGATTTGCTGAAACGCGGCTTCGACTACCTATGGGAGGAGGGCGGGACTCATCCTCGGATGATGAACATAGGCCTGCATCCCCGGCTGATCGGACAGGCCGGGCGCGTCTCGGGCCGGGCCGAATTTATCGATTACGCGCAGAAGAAGGGCGGCGTATGGTTCGCCACCCGTCTGGAAATAGCCAATTGGTGGAACAGCCACCACGGGGAATTCGAGAAGTGAGGGCGGGCGGCATGGGGCAATGAATTTACCCAGAGCCGCCGCCATCCGCTACTCTGCAAAAGGTCATAACGCATAGGGGTCAGACATGGGTAGCTTGGACGGCAAGGTTGCGATCATCACCGGCGGGTCTGGCGGCATCGGCGGCGCGGCGGCGAAGCTATTCGCGGCGGAAGGCGGCCGGATCATTCTGGTCGACCTCGACGCGGATGCCCTGCAAAGCACCGTAGGGGATATCGGCTCTGAACAGGCGGCCCCTATCGTTGCCGACGTATCGGACGCGGCACAGACCCAAGCCTATGTCGCGGCGGCCGTCGAGCGCTTTGGCGGCGTCGATATAGCGCTGCTGAATGCGGGCGTCGAGGGCACGATCACGCCGATCACCGACTATGCCGAGGACATGTTCGACAAGGTCCTGGCCGTCAATGTGCGCGGCGTCTTCTTGGGGCTGAAATACGTCATGCCGGCCATGAACGCGCGTGGCGGCGGCAGTATCGTCATCACCTCGTCGACTGCGGGCATCCGTGCCACCGGCGGCATGTCCGCCTACGTCGCCTCCAAGCACGCGGTCATAGGCTTGATGCGGACGGCGGCCCTGGAAGGGGCGGAGCTGAATATCCGCGTCAACACGGTTAACCCGGCGCCCATCGACACCCGCATGATGGCTTCGATCGAAGAACAGAGGGGCCTGCCGGCCGGCGACCGCGCCAACCGCCCCCTGGCGCGGCGCCTGCCGCTGCAACGCTATGGCGAACCGGAGGAAGTGGCGCGGCTGATGCTGTTCCTCGCCAGCGACGACAGCTCGTTTTGTACGGGCGGCGTTTATATGGTCGATGGCGGCGTTTCCGCGGGGCAGGTCTGAACTAGAGCGTTTCCGGGCTATTGTGAATCATTTGATGGCGTACCCAAGCCATTCGGGTAGGCGCGTCGCGTAGCGCGATGTGGTACATCGGGCAAGCGGCGCAACGCATCCGAACGGCTTGGGGGCGCCACCGAAGGCCGCCCACCAAGGCCCCGTGGCGGCACAAGGGCCTGGGGCGGTTCTTGGACGATGTACCACATCGACCTGCGAACCGCGCCTACCCACGGGGCCTTGGTGGGCGGTTAAATGGTTCAGAATAGCCCGGAAGCGCTCTAACCTCAGCTCTCTCCGATCGGCGCCCTTGAAGAGGCGCAGTTGGGGCCTTTGCGCCCGATCCGTAAGCGGATCAACCGGAGCGGCCGATCGACATGCCGCCACAGACGAACAGCACCTGGCCAGTGGTGAAGCTGCTCCTGGCATCGAGGAAATAGCTTGCCGCATTGGCAATATCCTCCGGCTCGCCCAGGCGGCCAACAGGGATGGTGCCACGGATAAACTGGTCGCCAGCGCTTCCAGGCGGGTTGACGGCCCGCAGCATGTCGGTGTCGATCGGCCCCGGCGCAATCGCGTTCACGGTGATCCCGGCCGGCGCCAGTTCCATGGCCCAGGTTCTGGTTAGCCCGGCAATCGCTGCTTTGCTGGCGCCGTAGGCGGTCAGTGTCGGCATGCCGACGATCGCCCGGCTGGCCAGATTGAGGACGCGCCCGAATCCGGCTTGCCGCATTCCCGGCACCACGGCCTGGGTGCACTGAACAGCCGCGCGGGTGTTGATGCGCATGATCCGGTCGAAGTCTTCAAGGCTGGTATCCTCCAGCGCCGCGGCATGCGAGACGCCGACATTGTTGACCAGACGCGTGACCCGCCGTGCGCTTGAGAGTTCGGCCAGGGCCGCCGCCGTCTCGGCCTCATCGGCAAGGTCAACATGGACGAACTCCGCCGCTGCTCCGGCCTCCGGCTCCAGGATGTCGAACTGGACCACCTCGTAGCCGTCACCGATCAAGCGGTCACAGATTGCCGCACCAATGTTGCGCGACCCGCCGGTCACCAATGCGATGTCGCTCATGTCCGGTCCTTTCAGGCGGTGCGAATTGAGCCGCGACCATATCCAGTCGGGCGCTTGACGACAATGCCCGGTATTTCCCTTACAGGAGAAAAGCCCGGAAACGCTCTAGCGCCAGGCCCAGACCGGTTCGCCGAGGTGGGCGACCCGGGTGGGGCGGCCATGCAGGCCGACCTCGCGGAACTGATAGACCATGGCCGCCGTGGGGGCGTGCAGCGCGTCGTCATCGCCCATCAGCAGGCGGATGACCGGGCGTTCGCTTTCCGGGATATGGTCGAATTGAGGCGAATCCGGCCGGTTCAATTCCCGAAATGCGATGCGGTGAATGCGCGCCACTTCGTGCGGGTTGGCCTCCATCCGGGCATCGGCGCCGGCCCAGACCACGATTGGCGTGATCAGATAACCCGATTGGGTCCGATAATCGTCCAGCAGGCCCAGGACGGCGTCTGCCTCTAAATTCAGGTTCACTTCCTCGCGCAATTCCCTCAGCGCGCCCTCGATGGGCGTTTCGCCTTCATCGATGCGGCCGCCGGGCAGTGCGAACTGGCCGGCGTGGCTGTTCAAACGCGGCGTTCGCCGGGTCAGCACGTAGGCGCCCTCGCCGTTGTCGTCGCAGACCAGTGCTATCGCCACCGCGGCATGTTTCAGGCCCCGGGCCGAGGCCGGGGCCCGCGCGAAACCGCGCAGGTTGGCGGCGATCCGGGCCCGCATGGCCTCGTCATAACGGTAATGCCTGTCTTCCATGGCCCCGATCTTCACCATCAGGTATCCAGGTCGATGGGCTCGGCTTTGATTATGGTATCGACTTCCCGCCAGGGCTTTTCAGCTACATCGCAATAGATCTCAAGTTCGTTGCCTTCCGGATCTTTGAAATAGACGCTTTTGGTAACCCCGTGATCCACCGTTCTGACGATCGGAACATCGTGCTCTTTTAGCCGCCGGTACATCGCCTTGACGGTCTCCAGGTCATCCGCGACCAGGGCAAGATGGGACAGGCCGACTTGGTTCTGCTCCGGCGGTGCGGCATCGTCGCCGACCTTGAAGACGGCAATGTCGTGATGATAATCCTCGAAGCGGAAGAAAACGCCGACGTCTTCCCGCTCCTCGGTGATTTTCAGCCCCAGAATATCGCGGTAGAATTCCTTGGCCTTTTCCAGATCCCGCATCTTGAGCACCACATGACCCAGCTTCAGGGCCGAGCGGTGTGTCCGCGTCTCCGTCATCGCCATCTCCCTTGAGAATACCCGAATGATATTAAACCGGTTCCGGCCCTTCGCCACCCTTTACGTTGCGCTCTAATTCGATACGGCGCCGCCCTCGGTGGCTTCCAGGTCAAATGCGGCGGCCATCAGGGCCCTGGCATATGCTGTTTGTGCGTCCTCGAAGCGCCGCGCGGTGAAGTTGGAATGCCCGCTCTACCCCGAGCAGCGATTGTTATATTAGCGAACCTAGATGGTCCTTTATGACCCAGGCTGTGTGAAAACGCTTGCCGAAACCGCCGCTGCGCAACAATTGAATCAAATGAGTGGCGATGGCAAAATATTGCTGCGTCAGGCTGGCCCGATACGAATCATTCTTGCGTCAATTTGCCCCGAAATTTGTT
>JAKZRK010000196.1:0-3024 GCA_047518225.1 Alphaproteobacteria bacterium
CCCCAGACAATGCGGCTCCATCAAGAGCCATTGACGGTCGGTGATAACAAAACGGTCTTCAAGCATGCAAACCTCCTGTAAAAGGAAGCTTGAATCACATTTCGGGCGAAAAGGGAATCCTGAATCTCAACAGGCCCTAGAACCGTCCCGGGCTATTCTGGCGATCGGTGTTGATGCAATCCTGGAAGTCCCGTAAATTCGCCGGCATCTACAACAGGTAGATCGGATGAACCCGGAATGAGCGATACGACCTTCGCGGCCGCCGTGTATGCACGCGATTTACAGGAGCGCGATGCGCTGTCCGATTTCGCGGCGGAACTGTGCCGGGCGGGAGTGCGCGTGGGCGGACTGGTCCAGGACGTTTTGCGGGATGACGGGGGCAAGATGACCGGCATCGATATGGTGGCGCTTGATACCGGGCAGCGGATCGCCATCAACCGGCCGACCAGGGAAAATCTGGAAAACAAAACCTGTTCATTGGACACCTCCGCCCTGGTGGAATCGACCGAGGCCCTGCGCCGGGCCATCCGCGAGGGCGTGGATCTGATCGTGTTGGAGAAATTCGGCGAACAGGAACAAAAAGGCCAGGGCCTGAACGACGAGATATTCGCGGCCATTGCCGCGGAAATTCCCCTGTTAATCGCCGTGCCCGCATTCGCCCTGGATCTTTGGCAGGAACGCAGTGGAGAGCTGGGCGACACCCTAGCCTATGATCTGGACGCGTTCCGCCAATGGTGGGCCACGGTGTGCCATGACTAGGCAAGATGGGCCGCACAAGATGTTGTCGCGTCAGATGATTACCGACAGCACTGACCCGGCCCGTTTTCGCGTTGACCGGCGGATCTATACGGACCCGGATATCTTCGCCCGCGAACTGCGCCAGGTCTTCGAACGCACCTGGGTCTATCTCTGCCACGAAAGCCAGATCGCCGAACATGGCGACTATTATGCGACTTACATTGGCGCCCAGCCGGTCTTCGCCATCCGCCAACGGGACGGCGCCATTGGCGCCTTCATCAACGCCTGCGCCCATCGCGGCGCCGTGCTGACGCCACGCCGCCGGGGCCAGGCCCGCACCCTGGCCTGCCGCTTTCACGGCTGGTGCTACAACACCGAAGGCGACTGCGTCAGCATCAAGGACGAGAAAGAGGGTTGGCCCGACGGTATCAACAAGGCAGACCATGGCCTGACCCCCGTGGCCCGTGTCGCCAGTTATCGCGGCTTTGTCTTCGGTTGTCTGGATGGGGAGGTTGGCGAACTGGAAGATGGCCTGGGCGCGGCCCGCCCGTTCATCGACTTGTTGCGCGATCAATCCCCCCATGGCCTGGAAGTGGTGCCCGGCCAGCAGACCTATATCGTTCGCGGCAATTGGAAGATGCAGGCGGAAAACGGCGTCGATGGCTATCACGTCACGACGGTGCACCGGGTCTTTGCCCAGGCCATGGGCCGGCGCGAGGCCCTGGGCGATGATGCGGGCAAGCGGCCCACGGAAGCGGGGCGTATCCTGGGCTCGGTGGAAGGCGGTTGCTATGATTTGGGCCATGGCCACAACCTTGTCTGGGCCGGGCGTTCAAATCCGGCGGTGGCGCCCTTGTTCGAGGCGGAGGCGCGCCTGGCGCAAGAATTTGGCCATGGCAAGGTCGATTGGATGTTGCGCCGGGGCCGTAATCTGTTCCTGTTTCCCAACGTACAATTGATGGATCAGTCCTCGACCCAGATCCGGGTGTTCCGGCCCCTCTCGCCCGACCGTACCGAGGTCCGGGTTTATTGCATCGCGCCCAAGGGAGAGAGCCGGGAGGCCAGGGTGGCCCGCCTGCGCAAGTTCGAGGATTTTTTCATGGTCACCGGCATGGCCACGCCGGACGATCTGGCGGCCTTGGAGGATTGCCAGATCGGTGCCGGGGGAACCAAGGCCCGTTGGAGCCATATGGAGCGCGGCATGACCATGATGACCCATGGGCCGGACGAACTGGCCCGCGCGATCGGCGCCGACGTGGTCAGCAGTGCTGAAAGCTGGGACCATGAAACGCTGTATCATGGTTATTTTCGCCGCTGGGCCGCCCTGATGGATGCCGAAATAACCGCCCGTGGGGATTAGCTTATACGAACAGGTGCGCGACCTGCTGTATCTGGAGGCCGACCTGCTGGACCGCCAACGCTGGGACGACTGGCTGGCGCTGTATGCCGAGGATTGCGTCTATTGGGTGCCCGCCTGGCTGTCGGAGGATGAACTGGGCGACGATCCAGAAATTCAGGTCAACATGATCTATATCGTCGGCAAACCGGGGCTGGCCGCGCGCCTGCACCGAATATCCTCGGGCCAGGCCTATGCCGAATTGCCCCTGGCGCGGACCTCGCACCTGGTTGATACGGTGCGTCTGCTGGACAGTGACGGCAAAATAATTTCGGCCTCGGCCAAGTGGCTGACCTTGTCCGTCGATGCCCGTATGGGCAAGCAAATCCGCGGCGGCTGGTACGAGTACCAGTTGCACCGGGAGGGCGGGGCCCTGCGCATCGGACGGAAAAAAATTGTCTTGCTGGAAGATGTCATCGATGGCGCCGTCGACATCCATCAAATTTAGTATGGCCGGCGCGCCTCAATGGCGGCGGGCGGCGACGATCAGGACCTCGATGGAACTCTCGCCCAGGGCCTTGAAGGCTTCCAGGCGGTGCAGCCCTTCGATCAGGACATAGCGGTTGTTGCCGCGGCGGACCTGGATCGGCATTTTTTGACCCTCTTCCAGGATGCTCTCGGCGATGGCTTCCACCTTGTCCGGATCCAGCGTATTCCGCCGCTTTGCCGGTACGTAGATTTCAGCGATCTTGACGAGTATGCTTTCCATCACCGCCTCATCATGGGTAATTGGGCCAGTCCATGGAGCCTATCAGTTTCCGTGGCGCTCGTCCCTGCCTTCAATGGGGACTCTAGCAGTCTGTCGGGTTTGTGATAACCCAACTCCTGCATAATGACTGCGCGGTTTTTTAGGCGACCAGTCCAGATAGCCGTTTGCAGTTGTGCGCGAG
>JAKZRK010000197.1:0-15036 GCA_047518225.1 Alphaproteobacteria bacterium
ACGATGCGCTTTATTGCACCGACGACGGCGATCACACCGTGCGCAAATGCACCGCCGAGGGCCAGGTGCTGCTGGAAATCGGCGTGCCCGGCAAGCCCGCGCCCTATGTCAGCGGCGAGCCCTTTCACCGCTGCACCCATACGGCCCTGTCGCCGGACAATCACATTTTCGTCTCTGACGGCTATGGCAATGCCAGGGTGCACAAATACACGCCGGACGGCAAATTGGTGATGTCATGGGGCGAGCCGGGCAGCGGCCCCGGCCAATTCAACATCGTCCACAACATCGTGGCCGACGATGACGGCTGGATCTATGTGGCCGACCGGGAGAACCACCGGGTTCAGGTTTTCGACACAAACGGCAAATATGAGACCCAGTGGAACAACCTGCACCGCCCCTGCGGCCTGTTCATGCCCCGGGGCAAATGCCCCCATTGTTTTATTGGCGAATTGGGGCCCGGCGCCCCGGTCAACCGCCATATGCCCAATCTGGGCCCGCGCCTTAGCATCGTCAGCAACGAAGGCAAGCTGATCGCCCGCCTGGGCGGTGAAGAGGGCCTGGTCCATGAACCGGGCAAGTTCATGGCGCCGCACGGCCTGGCAGTGGACGGGCGCGGCGATATTTATGTGGGCGAGGTCAGCTACACCAACTGGCCGGCCTCGTTCGGCGACAAGCCCATGCCGAAGCTGTTGCACACCCTGAAGAAGCTGGAAAAGCTGCCTTAGCGAAGGTCACCGAATGTGAACTTCGCTTTTGCGTTCAAGCGCCACGCAGGCTGCGCGCCTCAATGGCGCTGGTCCTCCTCAATATTGGCTTGAACAGCCAAAATTGACAGCGTCCGAATACGATTACTACTCGGCAAACGGCTCGCGCTCGTCGTACAGGCGGGCGGCCTGTTCCATGGTCATGAATTCGGCGCCCAGTTCCCGCAGTTTGTTGATGAATTTTTCCAGCATCAGCATGCGGTGGCCGCGGCCGATCACATAGGGGTGGCAGGTGTAGGTGATGACGCCCCAATCCGTACACCACGTCATGTAAACGAAATCATCGACCCAGTTTTCCAGCACGCTGTTGGCGTTGCGGTGGCCGGGCCGGGCGCCGGTCATTTCGAAATGGGGGTGGTCGTCCTGTGACCAGCTAATGGGCATTTCGATCAGCCGGGTTTCCGCCCCAAAGATCATCGGCTTCTGCAATTCGATAACATCGCCCTGGCGGGCCCGGTAGGGGGCATAGTCGTGCCCCATCATGGAGCTTTCATAATAGAAATCGTTCTGCAACAGCAGTTCCAGGGTATGGGGGCTTAGATCCCAGGCCGGGGAGCGATAGCCCCGCGCCCGTTTGCCGCACAGGCGCGCAATGGTGTCGTTGGCGCGGATCAACTCGGATTCTTCCTGTTCCCGCTGCAACAGCGCCGGTTGCACATGGGTCCAGCCGTGATGGCCGATCTCGTGCCCGCCATCGACCACCTGGGCGCAGGCGTCGGGATAGGTCTCGATCGTGAAACCGGGGATGAACCAGGTCGAGGCGATCTCCTGGGCCTGCAACAGGGACAGGATACGGCCCGCGCCCACGATGCCGAACTCGCCACGGGATATGGGCGTCGGTGTGGTCATCTCACGGGCAATATGCCCGGACATCACGTCGAAATCGAACGTCAAACATACAATATGCTGTGCCATGAACCTATTTACCTGATTTTCACAATAGCTTGCGACAATTGTGCGATCAGATCGGAATTAACGCAATGCACCTCTCGGATGGATTTTCCCGGCGCGTATTAGCCGCGATGCTCGCCATCGTGCCATGCCTATATTTCGCCGCGCCCGGAGTGTCATGGACCAGCCCTGGCCCGTTGACCCCGGATGGCCCGTTAACAGCCGAGGAACGGAGCGCCTTCGAGGCCATGCTGCCCCCCGCGGCCAAGGGCATGAAGCTGCCCGCCATACCGTCGCGAAAGGCCATGACGCCGCAGGTAAGCAATGCAATCGCGGCCCTGGGAATGCCGTTCACCGGCCGCGTGAAAGAGGGATTCGATGCCTTCCTGAAGGGCGATACGGACCGCGCCCTGGCCTTGGTGGACGCGGGCATGAAGGATGCCTGGGGCGATCAGATGAGATTTCGTCTATCGCTGATCCGGGCGGATCTGCTTGCCAGAACAGATCGTATCGCGGATGCCGAGATATCCATTCTGGACACCGCCCGATTCGAACGGGAATTTTGGGGCAATGCCCTGCTGAGCCGCGCCGCCAGGGGCGACGTGCGCGCCCGCCTGGGGGATCGGGCAGGGGCGGAGGCGGATTTGGCGCGGGTGGCCTTGGCGCAAAAGGATTGGCCGCTTGCCACCGAGTTCGAAGAAATGCCGAATGTCACCGATATCGTGATGAATATCGAGGCGAAGTACAGAGCCGCCCTGGGTCTGGCATCCCTGTATATCCGCGACGGCCAATATGCCAAGGGGCTGGCCTGGGCGGTGGAGTTGGAGCAGCATTTCATCCGCCTGTTTACCTTGGCGGACAATAGCGAATATGGCGACATGGTGCCCTTGCTACCGGAATTTTATCTGGCACGCGGCGAAAATTTAGCCTATCTGGGCGCCGCCGTTTTGACGCTGATGAACGCACCGGAACGCGCCGCACCCTATTTTGCCGCCGCCGACGGCTTCTTCAAGGCCATGGGCTATGCCCACGGCCGGGCCGTGACCGCGGCCCTGCGGGCGCGGGCCCTTTACGACATAGGCCGCCATGATGAATTCGAAGCCGCCGCAGTGCCGGCCATCGCACTGGCCGCCGAGGCGGGTCTGGGCGAGTTGGTCTGGCGGCTGGAGGCGCTGCGGGGGCAGTAGCTTTTCCTGGCCGGCAAATTGGATCGGGCCGAAGGGGCCTTGCGTCGGGCCCAGTCCGCCGTGAGCCTGGTCAGCGGCGCCCTGGCCAGCGATCAATCAAAGCTGCGCTTCGGCGTCGGCAAGGAGAAACTGACCCAATTGCTGGCCGCCATCGATCTGGCGCAGGGTAAACACGGCAATCTGTTTCAGGATATGGAACAGGGCCGGGCCCGCGCCTTTATCGATATGCTGGCCAATCAGGCCATCGCCTCTGGCAATGAAGCCGCGTCAATGACTGAAATCAGGCGGCTGGAACGGGATATCCGGCGCCAGCGCCTGGCCAATGCGGTGCCCCATGGAACCGGCCAAGGGGGGGTGGCGCGGGAACGCGAATTGTTGCGGCAACACGGGGCGGCGGTTGCCAATTTGCGCCGCTCCAACCCGGAAGTGGCCGATGCACTGTCGGTGTCGACCATCGCACTGGCCGAGGTTCAGGCCCAACTGGATCCAGGTGAAATGCTGGCCTATGCGGTGCCCACGGCGCCCGGCAAGGTACTGAACTGGCTGCTGGTCGAGAAACAGGGCACCCGGGTGGTCAAAATGAATGCCACCCAGGCTGATCTGGCAATGCGGTTGGCGGCCTTCGCCGATGCGGTCGCCCAGGGCCGCCGTGGATGCGCAGAAAAAACTCGCCGCACTGCTGGCCGATCAACTGGGGATCGCCCAATGGCGGGCCGGGAAGGGCGTTTATGTGGTGCCGGTGGGCAATCTTTATTTCCTTCCCTGGGGCGCCTTGGATACGGACTATTTTGTTACTGTCCTGCCCATGGGCGGTTGGCTGAACCGGCCGCCCGCACCCGCCGCGCTGGGCGGGACGGCCACGGTAGTGGGCGATCCGACCTATTTTGGCCAACTGGCTCAACTGCCGGGCGCACGGGTGGAAGCGACGACGGTTGCCGGGTTTTATGGCGTCACGCCATTGCTGGGGGACGGCGCCGCCGAAGCCGCCCTGCGCCAGACCATTGGAACCGGCGTCGGAGTGTTGCATCTGGCCACCCATGGCAGCTTCGATGCCGACGATCCGCTGAATTCAGAGATCGTTCTGGCGGGCCAGGGCGAGGTGGTGCGGCTGACGGCGGCGCGCCTGTTCGAAGCGCCGCTGCGGGCCGGCCTGGTTGTGCTGTCGGCCTGCGAGACCGGGGTGGGCCGCGCCGTGGCCGGCGACGATTTTCTGGGCCTGACACGCAGTTTTTATCTGGGTGGCGCCCGCACCGTGCTCAATAGTTTATGGCCGGTGGAGGACAAGGGCACCCAGGCCTTCATGACCCGGTTCCACGCCCTGGCCCGGAACGGCGACTATGGCGCGGCCTGGCTGGCGGCCCGCGACGAGGTGAAGCAACAAGGTTATGCCCCTTCCGTCTATGGCGCTTTCACCCTGGACGGCGCTGCCCGCAGATGATGCTGGTTTAGAAATTCAAGCAGCGTTTGGTTGAATTCCTCCCCGCGCTCGATATTCACCAGATGCCCGGCGCCATCGATGACGGCCAGGCGGGAGTCCGGGATTTGCCGCTGCATCTCCTGGCCGATGGCGGGCGGGGTCAGGCGGTCCTCGGCCCCATAAATCAATTGGACGGGCACCGAGATGGCACTGATATCAACGGTGCGGTCATAGCGCATGCTGGCTTCGATGGTCTTGATGTAGGACTCCTTGTGCAGCGCCGCGACGCTGTCCACCAGGCGTTGGACGTGTTCCGGCGCGGCATTGGCGCTGACCAAGGTCTTGGCCAGCGGTTCCGCCATCTGCCGCAACGTCCGGCCCGCAATCAGAGGGCCTTTGCGCAGGCTGATGAATGCCTCCCGCTCTTCGGGCGGCAGGCTCGGCGTGGTGCCGGGAAAGGTATCGCACAGGACCATGGTGGCGACCCGGTCGGGATAGCGGAAATACAAATCCTGGGTAATCCGCCCGCCCATGGAAAGGCCGACCATATGCACCTTGGCTAGCCCCAGATGATCCAGCAGGCGGATGGCATCGTCGGCGAAATCGCCGAAATCCAACGTCCCCTCGTAATCGTCCGATTGGCCATAGCCCCGGGCATCCCAGGCAATGGCCCGGTATCGCCGGGCGCAGGCCAAAAGCTGATCACGCCAATTGGTGCGGTTGCCGCCTATGCCGTGCAAGAAAAATACCGGGGGACCGGCCCCGGTTTCGTCATAGGCAATGCGCGGCGCACCGGGCCCGGCGCCTGGAATATAGTCTGTATGAACTTCCATTCGTTTCCAATTCGCCTCCAGGCTGCGATATAGTTCAGGTAACGGATACAGGGAGCAAGAGAAATGGAAAGACGCAGTTTTGGCAAGACCGGCTTGGAAGTTTCCATGTTGGGGTTCGGCGGCGCGCCGGTTGGTTTTCTGGAAACCGAGCAGGCCGAGGTCGCCGAAATTCTCAACAGCCTGCTGGATCAGGGCGTCAATCTGATCGATACGGCGGCCGGATACCAAGGTTCGGAAGAGATGATCGGCAAGACCATAAGCCATCGCCGGGACGAATATATCCTGGTCTCGAAATGCGGGCGGGCATCCGACGACCTTGCCGGCGAGGCCTGGTCGGCCGCGGTCATTGAAAATACCGTCGAGCGCGCCCTGCGGCGATTACAGACCGATCATCTGGATGTGATGCTTCTGCATTCCTGTGACCTGGAAACCTTGCAAAAGGGCGAAGCCGTCGCGGCGCTGGTCAAGGCGCGGGAGGCCGGCAAGATCCGATTTCTGGGCTATGCCGGCGATAACGAGGCCGCCGTCCATGCCGCCGGGCTGGATGACGTGGCGGTGATCGAAACCTCGGTCAGTATTTGCGATCAGGCCAGCATCGACAGCGTGCTGACCCTGTGCCAGCAGAAAAACGTGGGCGTCATCTCCAAACGCTCCATCGCCAATGCCGCCTGGAAGGGCGCCGCGCAGCAAAGGGGCATGTATGTGAACTATGCCGAAACCTATGCCCAGCGCCTGGCGCAAATGGCCATCACGCCGGAAGATCTGGGCTTCCCTGGCGAGGCCGCGCAGCTCTGGCCCGAAATCGCGCTGCGCTTTACCCTGGCCCAGGCGGGGCTAAGCACGGCGATTATCGGCACCACCAAAGCCAGCCATGTCACGGCAAATCTGGCCACAGCCGCCAAAGGCCCGCTGCCGGAAAGCACCGTCAACGAACTGCGCGCGGCGTTTCAACGGGCCGAGGCAGCCGCCGGCGAACAATGGCTGGGGCAGCAGTAGACCATGGCACAGATCATCGAGGCCCGGCCCGACAATATCCACTGGGGCTATTTCGAGGCGGCGCGTCCCGCCGTGGCTGAAATTGCCTCCGGCGAACAGGTCACGATCCGCACCTATTCCGGCGCGCCCAACGTAACGCCCGCCGACGATGGCCCCTTCACCGTCGCGCCCGAACAGCGCGCGATCCATAACGAAGTGACGCGGCAAATGCTGCCCGGACATATCCTGACCGGCCCGGTCGCGGTGCGAGGCGCCCGGCCCGGCATGGTGCTGGAAGTCCGCATTATCGATATCGAATTGGCTGCTGATTGGGGTTGGAACGTGATCAGACCCGGCGCCGGCACCCTGCCCGACGACTTCACCGAAAACCACCTCTTTCACATTGCCCTGGATGCAAAGCGTCAAATCGGCACTCTGCCCTGGGGACAGCAGGTGCCCCTGGCGCCGTTTTTCGGTGTCATGGGCGTGGCGCCCCCGGCCGAACGTGGCACCTTGACCTCGATCATACCCGGCGATTTCGGCGGCAATATGGACCTGAAGGAACTGATCCCCGGCAGCATTTTGTATCTGCCCATATTCGTCGAGGGGGCGCTGTTTTCCGTCGGCGATGGTCACGCGGCACAGGGCAATGGCGAGGTTTGCGTGACGGCCATTGAAACAGGCCTGAACGGCACGTTCGAGCTGATTGTCCGTGACGACCTGCACTTCGCCATGCCAAGGGCAGAAACCCCAAGCCACCATATTACCCTGGGTATCGACCCGGATCTGGATGAGGCCGCCCGCCAGGCCCTGCGCGAGATGATTACCCTGATCTGCGAGCGGACGGCGCTATCCCGCGAAGAAGCCTATGCGCTGTGTTCCATCTGCTGCGATCTGAACGTGACGCAATTGGTCAACCAGCACAAAGGCGTGCACGCCATGCTGTCCAAGGAACGCTTGCCTTAGGGTCCACTACACGGCACACCGTCATCCTCGGGCGAAGCGAAGCGGAGACCCGTGGATCCAGAGCCGCAAACACCTGAGTTTGCCGCCCTGGATTGTCGGGTCAAGCCCGACAATGACGGTAGTGAGACGGTGTATTACGTAGTGTGGCCTTAGGGTCCGCCACTTTTCAGGGCCTTGATGCCGGCGGTCAAGGCGTCCGCGATCAGGCCCATGTCATGATTGTAGGACATCAGGCGGTAACCACGGCGCATCAGATCCTGGCCCCATTCCAGGGTTGGCGCCATGGCGCCCGCGGCCTTGCCGTTCCTGGCCGCGGCCTCGACAATTCTGTCGATACCCCCTTGCAGATCCGGGTGGTCGAACTGGCCGGGAATGCCCAGGGACAGGGACAAGTCCGCATGGCCCAGATGGGCCACATCCACACCGTCCACGGCCATGATCTCGTCAACATTCTCCAACCCCGCCCTGGTCTCGATCAAGGCCATGACCACAGTGCGGTCCATGGCGGCCGTCGCCTTTTCAGCCATCTCGCCGCCCGTGTAATCATCATGGGCGCCGCCAAAGATGGCGCCGCGCACACCGGATGGCGGATAGCGCGTCCAGGCCACCAGCTTGCGCGCTTCCTCGGCGCTTTCCACCATCTGATACAGCAGACCGAACGCACCCACGTCGAGCAGCCGGGAGGTGTAGGGATAGGCCTTGCCCGGCGGCCGGGCGAAGGGAATGATGCCGGCGCCCGCACAGAGCGCGAATTGCGTCTTCATCTCTTCGATGGTGAAGCCGCTATGTTCCAGATCATAGAGAACGAATTCAGCACCGGAGTTGGCCAGAATGCGCGGCAGGCCGGGGCTTAAAAACTCGAATATCATGGTGCCGAAAACGGCTTCACCGGCGGCCAACTTCGTTTTGATGGGATTTGGTCGCATGACTATTTTCCTTAATTGGCTCCGCCTTAAACGATGAATTCAAGGACGGAATTGAAGGTCGGTTCGCGCACCACCACCCGGTCCGCCTCGTCGGTCACGGGCACCGGGTTCGCCATACGGGCGAGCACGCCGCGAATTCCGTCCAGGCTAGCGGCGCGAAAGACCAGGGCGCCAAAGATCGAGCTTCGCCCGGCCATGGGCGAGGCCAGATCGCCATAGCGTTCGCCATAGGCGGCGGGGGTCATGACGCTTATGCGGGCACCGGAGATCGCCACGCCTAGGCTGTCACCCGTGCCGTCCACCGCTGAATGCAGCAGCCGGGCGAAATCCTCCGCCTCCCGTTCATGGGCCGTGGAGGCAATGACGAATTCCGGCATGGCCAGGGCGCCGTTGCCGTGGCGTTGCCATTCCGGACGCCAGACCAGTTCCGGCGTGCCATGCTCGCAATAATAGACCCGGCCGCCAGGAAAGACGCCGGGGCGCACGGCAACGGTTCTGAAAGCGGCATCGGCCACGCCATCGGGCAGTTTCACCGGCCGGGTAAAGGCCTTGGGCGGGTCGCCGGCCATATCCAGGGCTTGCAGATGGGCGAATGTCTCATCCACGTCCGGGGTCTTGAAGACCAGGCCGTTGATGCCCAAGGGCCCCTCCGCCACATCAGCGCGGGAGTTTTCCACGCCCGGCGGCAGGCCGATCAGTTCCAGATAGTCGGTGGTGAACATCATCAGATGATTTATCGAACCCAGCGAATGATAGCCCCGCTCGGTCAGATAAAATCCAAGCTCGCCAAACAGGCCCTGGGCCCGATCCATCTCGAATTGCACGTTGACAACCGTATGGTCCAATTGTGCCCGTTCCGCCATGCCATGCCCTCCCGAAGTTTTCAGCCAACCAATGTTGCGTAGGTGCCGCGCCCGATAGCCACCAGCGTATCCTGTTCGTTCAGAACATCAATATCGACCACGGTAACCGTTCGCCCGGTTCGGCGCACCCGTGCCACCGCCACCAGGGCATCGCCCACGGCGGGCTTCAGGTAGTCAATGCGGATATTGATGGTCGGCACGCCGCCGCCCAGCAACATGCCGATGGCGAAGTCGCCTACTGTATCAATGAACGAGGCGATGGGGCCGCCATGAAACTGTCCGGTGCCGGCGGCGCGTTCCAGGCCAGGGCTCATGGGCATCTTGACCGTCAATTCCAAGGCCTCGTAATCCAGGGACAGCAGCACCAGTCCCAAGGTCGAAATGAACGGCGATTTGTCGAACATTGCCTGGATTTGTTCCGTGCTCAGGCGTTTCGGAGTGTCATTCATAATGGTACCTCAGGGCGTGAGCACGACTTTGCCGAAGACCACCCGGTCTTCCAGCAGGCGGAAGGCCTCGTTGACCTCTTCCAGGGGCAGGGTCCTGTCGATCACCGGCTTTAGCGAGCCGTCGCTCAACAAATCGAGCAAAGTGGCCAAATCCTCGCGCAGCCAACCGTTGGCGCCCAGAACCTTCAGCTCGTAGGACCAGATAAACCGCAGATCCTCCGCCGGGTCATAGCCGGCGGTGGCGCCACAGGTCAGCACCTTGCCGCCCCGGTGCAAGACCCGCAGGCCTTTGACCCAGGTATCGCCGCCGGTGAAATTGACCACCACATCGACGCCATCTTCATAGCGGCGGCGGTGCGGCTTGCCGAATTTCTGCCAGACCGATTTCATGAAATCTTCTTCGACGTAGTTGATCAGATGATCCGCGCCAATGGCGGCCAGACGGTCCAGCTTGTCCTGGTTGGAGGCGCAGGCGATGACCTCGCAACCGACCCGCTTGGCCAATTGCACCGCGCAGGTCCCCACCCCGCCCGAGGCGCCCAGGATCAAGACTTTGTCGCCGGGCTGAATATCGCCGATGGTGTACATCATACGCAGGGCCGTGCCATAAGCCACGGGCAGACAGGACGCGGCCTCGTAGGACACATTGTCGGGCAGATGCACCAGATGATGAGAGGGCACCTTGCAATATTCCGCCAGCCCGCCGTGCCACATTTCGCCGATCAGGCCGCCGGGGCCGACCCTGTCCACGGGGTCGATCATCACCCGGTCGCCAACCTTCCAATCCGTGATTTCCGCTCCGACGCCCACAATCTCGCCGGAAAAATCCAGGCCCATGATGCAGGGCATGGGCACCTTGATGCCGGGCATGCCCTTGCGGGTGAAGATATCGTGATAGTTGAGCGAGGTCGCGCCAACCTTGACGACGACATCCTCGGCGCCCGCCTCCGGGTCCGGGAAGTTGTTATCGATCCGGATAGATCCGGGACCGCCGTGTTCTTCAATAACCGCCGCTTTCAATTTCGCTCCTCGTTCCATTCCCGGGTGCCTTGTTCAAAAAGGCGCGATGCCGGGTTTTCGGATTCTATCCAGATTAAGCCGATGCCTCTTGCCAAATTTCCCTACCCCGCGCCTCCAGGCCCTTGCGGTCTATCTTGCCCGGGCCGGCCAGGGGCAGTTCGTCCATGAATATGACCATGCGGGGATGCTGATAGGCCGGCGCGCTGGCCAGGGCATGTTGCTTGATTTCATCTTCGCTGACGGTCGAGCCGAAACTGCGCACCACGAAGGCGATGGGTTTCTCGCCCTTGATGTCATCAGGCACGGGAACAACGCAGGTTTGTTCCACCCCCTGATGCCTGACCAGAATGCTTTCCACTTCACCGGGATAGATATTTTCGCCGCCGCAGACGAACATATCGTCGGACCGGCCCACGAAGAAATAGGCGCCGTCCTTGTCGCGGCGAAATACGTCGCCGGAAATATACCAGCCATCGGGCGTGAAAACTTCGGCGCTCTTTTCCGGCAGATTGAGATAGCCCGCGCTGTTCGCCGGACAGCGTTGCCACAGCACGCCTTCATCCGCTTCGTTGCCGCTTTCATCAATCAGCTTCAAATCGGCGCCCGGCACCTGATATCCCGCCGACATGGGCGGCATGGGCCTGTCCGCCGAGGGGCCAAGCACCATGGGTCCCGCTTCCGTGGTGCCGTAGCCGTTCATGATGTCGGCGCCTGGGAATACTTCCTCCACCCGCGCCCACAGTTTGGGCGAGACCGGGGCGGAACCCATGCGCACGATGGAGACCGACGACAGATCAAGTTTCTCCAGCAAATCTTCTTCCATGAACGACATGGCCAGCATGGTCGGAACGCAGGTAATCCAGGTGCATTTAAAACGCTGCATGGCTTCCAGATATCTGCGCGAGTCAAACTCTGGAAGCAAAACCGTTGAGGTCGAGGCCAACAGGCCGAACAGGGAGGTGCACAACGCGTTCATGTGATACATGGGCGCCGCCACCAGCATGCGGTGATGGTTCAAAGGCGCGCCGCGCATGCGTCCGTTCAAGGCCCATAAATGCCCCTTCTGGGTCAGAGGCACCCCCTTGGGCCGGCCGGAAGAGCCGGAGGTATAGAGCACCATGGCAACATCGTCTTCGCCGGGCCGCACGGTTTCGAACGGGCCCGGGTCCAATAGGGCCTCGAAACTCTCGCCATCGGCGCCGTCGAAATCGGTCACCGGCAGATCGGTACCATGAACCCTCCGGCGCCGGCCATCGCAGAGCATGTATTTGACCCCGCAATCCGCCAGGACATAGTCGATCAACTCGCCGGGGAACTTATAGCTAATGGTCACGGCGATCATGCCGGCGCGCGAAATAGCCAGAAAGGCGACCAGATATTCCGCCCGGTTGGCCGAGACGATGGCCACCGCATCGCCCTTGACCAGGCCACGGCCCCGCAGGCCGCGGGCGCAGGCATTGGCCAAATCATCAATTTCCCGGTGGCTGTAATGCCTAGGCGCATCCCAGTCCCGGCAATCGATCAGGGCCAAATTGTCGCCACCCAGCTCAGGGTCAAAAAGGGCGCCGAGGTTATAGGCGGGTTTCATATCTATTCATTGAGGTTATTGCATGCGGGGCCAAAACAGTAAGTGGCCCCGGCGATCGAAGTCAAGGCGCGCAGCGGGAGACCGACAAATCCACCTCGGTCATAATTGGGGTGGCGCTTTCCCGGGCTTGGCGGCTGCCGCCCGGCCGGCGCCGCTTTGCACGACGAACATGGCAGCGACGATGATGGCGATGCCGGGCAAGGTCATCGCCGATGGCAAGCCCTTGCCCAGGGCCCAATCGATGACCACGACGAAGGCCGGAGTCAGATATGTATAACTCACGACCCGGGTTGGGCCGAGGTGCAGGGTCGCGTGTTGTATGATGAAAAAGCTGATGATGGTGGTGAAGACCGCCAGATAGGCGATGCCGGCCAGAACCTCGCTTTCCACCGCCGTCCAATCAGTCTGGAACACCGCGGTGTTGTTCAGCAAAAACAGCCAAACCGTCCCCGTCGCCATGGTCCAGAACGCCATCACGGCGGCCGGCTCGTCCCGGCGCAGGCGCTGGACCAACGGCGTGTAGAGACCCATGGCCAGCAAGCCGGCCAGGAAGATCAGATCGCCTTTGTTAACGCCAAGACTCAGGAACAGGCCCAAATCGCCCCGGAAGACGACCCAGATCGCGCCGACGGCACCCAATATCAATGCCACCACACGATGTTTTCCCAACCGTTCCCGAACCAGGACCGCCGCATAAATGGCCGCGATACCCGGCAGAACCGTAAACAGCGCCGCCGCGTTCAGCGCCGTGGTCAGACGCAGTGCCGCGAACATGCACCAAAAGAAAATCACCAGGCAGGCGCTGATCACCGCATAGCCGGCCAGCGCCCTGGGGGAGGGGATGGCAAGGCCATGGCGCCAGGCGACATAGGGCGCGAACAGCAAGGTCGCCAGCGCGAAACGCAACAATGTCAGGCGTTCGGGTGCCAGACCGTGCGCGATGGCGGCGCCGACGGGAAACGAGGTGGCGACCAGGGCACGCCCCAGCAGCACCTGCGCGTGCACCCGCGCCAGGGGCGCCCAGTCTGGTTTAGGGTCCGTGTGTGGCATGTTCATATGGGCCCAGGATGGACGATCGGCGGGCAATAATCCATGCGGATTCGGTTCGCTGGGCAAACGCCCCTCGCCCGACCTTGGCAGGACCGGGTAAAATCAATTATCGTCCCCTGTGTTTGCCTGTTGATTGGAGAACTTGATGCAGTTTGGTTGGCTTACCCTGGCGCTTTCCCCCTCGGGGGATGAGGACGCCGCCCGTATCCATCAACAGATCGAGCAGGTTTGTTATGCCGAAAATCTTGGCTTTGGCGATGTTTGGCTGACCGAACATTATTTCACCGGCGAGAGCGTCTATAACGACGCGGTGGTGTTCGCCGCCGCCCTGGCCATGCGCACGGAACGCATCCGCATTGGTTTCGCGGTGGTGCAGATGCCTTTTCACCACCCCGTCCGCCTGGCGACGCAGCTGGCCCTGCTGGATAATCTGTCCAAGGGACGCATCGACGTGGGCGTAGGCAAGGGCACGATCTATAACGAGTACGAATTCGTCGGCCATGGCCTGCGCAGCGGCGACAGCCGCGAACGCATGGAAGAGGCGGTCGATATCCTGCAACGTGCCTGGAGCGAAGCGCCGCTGATTTACAACGGCAAATTCCACCAAGTGGAAGTACCGGAGCTGCGCCCCCGTCCCTACCAACAGCCCGGTCCGCCCCTTTGGCGCAGCGTTATTTCACCAAACTCATTTACCGAATGCGGCCGCAAGGGCATCCCCATCTTGACCGCGCGGTTGGGGGTAGAGCGTATCAAGGAGCGTTGGGCGACTTATGCGGCCGGACTGGAAGAGGGCGGCCATGACGAGGCGACCCGCGCCCGGCTGATGGCGCAGATCGCGTTATGGCGTAACGTCTATGTCGCCGAGAGCGATGCCCAGGCCGAGGACGAGCTATCGCAGCTCCTTCTCGATACCCGCAGGCACATGTTGCACGTGCGCGAATTGTACAATCCCAAGGACTTCGAAATTGATCCCATGATGCTTAATCCCTGGACCGATCCGGCGGTCAGCGAAGGGGAGGCGCTGGCCTATACGCTGGAAAGCGGCTGCCTGTTCGGCTCGCCCGGGCGGGTGCGGGAGCAGGTGGCCGAACTGTGCGAGGCCGGCGTGCAGCACCTGCTCTGCCAGACCGGCTTTGGCGATATGAGTCAGGAACAAAACCTCGAATCCATGCGCCGCTTCGGCGAACAGGTGATGCCGGCGTTTAATTAGTGGTCTGGGACAATCGGCAAACCATGCACCGCACGCGGCCGTTTCCGGCGGAAGAACCGCGCGATATGCGGCGCACCACCCTGGCCGGCGACGACCCGACCGTCCATCGGTAACATTAATGCCGCTTCAGGAAATATCCGGTAAAGAGAGCGGGCGACTTGTGCCTCGTAATACATTAAGGATGCCTCGTCCACCGTCAGGTCATGGGCGGCCATGTCCGTAACGAACGGCGGGGCTTCTCCGGTGGTGCTGGATTGTTTCGAACCATCGCCATGGTTATTTTCTGGTGTCGGCGGTTCGTCAAAGAAATTCATATTCTAAATATTAGCAGGAGGTAGGGAAGTACATTCGGAAGTTATCGACATAGAGAATTATTCTTTTCTTCACAATGGCTAAGGACTTTAAGAAATGAAAATACATTATTGAGAAATTTTATGACGAACATGGAGGCTATCATGGGAATGTCGGTTGACCCTCCGAATTGCTGTACCTAACAATCCTGCAGTACTATGGTCGCTTGAAATTCGCCCCGTCGAAAAGTGAGAATGAGCCATGACAAAATACTCTGTAGCAGTCAGCAACGTCACTGATACAATCTGGCCAAAGAAGCTTCTAGTGAGCCAAGTGGCGCTTGGCGCAATCATATTTGCTGCCGGCTTGGCCGTTGGAATTGTCTCCATGAACGAGTCATCTGATAACTCAGCCGCGCTCGCAGAGGCGTACAATGTAAGCTTGGCGCATGCACTTGCCGAATCCCTTAGAGTCCGTCCGAGAAGTTTATGAAGGAACACAATAGCGCACCAGCCTCCGGAGCATAAGCCTAATGGATGCAAGGCGGATGAATGCAAGGGCTGTGCGGTTGAGGTTTTCAAAATCCTTCGACAAGCGCCGGCAACG
>JAKZRK010000198.1:0-6048 GCA_047518225.1 Alphaproteobacteria bacterium
GAATCGGGAGATCCGTTCCGGTTCAGGAGGCGCTCGACATCGCCGGAGATATCGCCGCCCGACCTAGGCCGAGCTTTACTCGGGGGATTGGGAGCACCCTAGATGTAGTGGGTATGGGTGACAACCGGATAGGCACGCAACAAACCATGCCGGTGTTGGACCGGATTGCGGCGCGGCCCCAGGATGAGGCGGCGGCGTCCATCTACTATCGCCGGGATAATGGCGATCTTGGCGAACGGCGAGGCTTTACCATCGCCAAATCCCGTCAAGAGTGAGCCCTTCGGGCCTGTTATAAAGGTCAGCTGACGCGCAAATACCGTCATTCCCGCGCAGGCGGGAATCCATGCCGAATAATGTTCACCTATTTTAACTCGTTGAATTTATTTCTAGAATTTGGGACAGATGGATTCCCGCCTTCGCGGGAATGACTTCGAGAACTTGGGGTCTTGCCAATTTTTGGCTTTTTCAACAGACCCCTTTTGCCCGGCTCTATTCGCTGATTTCCAGGCGTTGCGGCGGCCGGCCGGTAAGATGATGCGCCCAGGCGGCGGCGATGGCGTTGTCAAAATTGCGGCCATAGCGTTCGTTGTCGAACAGCGGCTGGCTGTCCCGCCCCGCGATCAGGCGTTGGCGCAGGTGGCGGCGCTGCGCGGGGTCCTGGGCCAGGGCCACGGCCCGCTCGATGTAGCTTGGCAGATCGCCCACGATCATGTCCGGCACGCCGGCGGCCTCGCATAAGGTGGCGCCAAGGCGGGCGCCCGGCTTGTCGCCCAGGATGGTCAGCACCGGCAGCCCGACCCACAAGGCATCGACCGATGTGATACCGCCGCCATGGTGAAGATTGTCCAGAGCCAGGTCGGCCAGGCACAATCGTGCCAGGTGATTCTCGTGCGCGACGATCTCGGCAAAGATCAGACGCGCGCCATCAATGCCATGTTTGGCTGCTTCCCGGCGCAGATTGCTTTGCGTGTCATGCATCCAGGCGCCGAACCACAGCACGCTGTCAGGCACTTGGGCCAAAATCTCCATCCAGGCGGCGAAGATCCTCGGCTCGAATTTGCAGGGATGATTGAAATTGCAAAACACCATGGCCTCGTCCGGCAGGCCGGCGTCGGCGCGATTGACCGTGGCGCCCATACGATCGGGCCGTTTGGTGGGCATGAATGTATTGGGCAGGTACAATAGTTTTTCCGGTCCCACGGCTTCCCATGCCTCTGGGATGTAGGTGCGGTCGGTAATCAGATAGTCGATATAGTCGGCCCCGGTGGTGATGGAATAGCCATAGCCGTGCATCTGAACCGGCGCCGGACGGAACGAACTGATCGGCATGCAGTTGATGGAGGTCAGCCCGGTCACGTCGATCAATACATCGATCCCGTCTTCGTTGATCATTTGCGCCGCCAGATAGGGCGCCGTCTCGGGGACGTCGCGAAAATGGTCGAAAGCGGCCCGGTAATGATCACTAAAGCTGCTGCCGTCGCTGGGCTTGACGGAATAGCCGAAAACTTCAAAGCGCTCTCTGTCGTGGCGTTCGACGACTTCCTTCATGACCAGGGGCAGGCTGTGGAACCAGGTGTAGCCCAGGGCATAGCCCAGGCGAATTCGCCCCCCGCGCGGCGCGGCGTGCACCAGCGGCTGTGTGTCTAAATTCAATCGGGCCTCTGCCGCAATCTGCTTGGCGGCATGGCCGGCGACCTTGCCGATAAAGTCATAGCTGACGGGCAGGGTTTGCAGGTTGAAGACATCGAACCGGCTGCCTTCCAACCCGTCCTCTTCCACCGCATCCTGGGCTCGGCCGGCTTTGATCTGGTCGATTTGGCCCTGACAAATTTCGTCGTAATCGGTCCAATCGCAGGTGCTGATCTTTAGATCGAAAATCCGAACCGCGGCGTGGGCATTATTTGGCTCGACCTCTAGTATTCGTTCATAGATGGCGATGGCCTTGCCGGCTTCCTTCCACTGCTCAAACTGCGTCCCGACCGTCTTCAGCAACAGAATGTCCCGCGTGCCCGATGCCATGACCAGGGACATATGCTCATATGCTTCCGGCATGCGGCCGCTTCGGCTGCAAGTGGAAATGATAACCATATGGCCCCGCAACTCGTTTTCATCCAGGGCAAGGGCGCATCGGGCCAGCGTCTCCGCCTCGTCAAATCGCCGTAGGAATAGCAACAGATAGGCTTGGTCCGCCATCAACCGCGCATTACCGGGGGCCAGTTCCAGGGCTTGTTCCCGCAGCGCCAATGCCTGGTCAAACTCGCCCAGGTGCTCCAACACGACCGCATAATCTTTCAGGACCGCGACATCGTTCGGCGCATCCTGCAACAGGCGTCGCATCTGTACCTGGGCGCCCCGAAGGTCGTGCATTCGCAACAGGCAGCGGGCCAGGCCATGGCGGGCGGCGGAAAAACTCTCGTCTAAATCAAGGGCCCGCCCCAGAGCCTCCCGCGCTTCGGCATGGCGATCAGTCCTCATCAACAGACCGCCAAGGGTGTTCCAGGCCAGCGCATAGTCGGGTCGGGTGCGCAACAGATCCTGCAGTAGATCACCGGCTTCCGCGAGACGGTCCAAGCGCTCCAGCGCGTTCGCCAGATTATTGCCGCTGGCCGGATTTCCGGTTAATTCATAAGCCAATCCGAAGTGCCGGACCGCGCCCTCAATGTCACCTTGTTTCTGTAACAAATTACCCATGGAGAAATTGCCGGCGCCGTGGTTCGGCTCAATCTCGAGTAACTGATCCAGATAGTGGCGGGCCGTATGGGCCTCGCCACGTTGCAGGGAAACATCCGCCAGGCCATGCCAGGCATCAAGGCAGCCTGCATCCAGCTCGGTTGCCGTCATGTAGCTTTGCGCGGCCTCGGCCAACTGGCCAAGATGCTGCTGCATCTGGCCGAGCTGAAAATGAACCAGGGGGTTTTCCAGATCCATTTCCAGAGCCCGTTGCAGACATTGCCGGGCCTCGTCATGGCGGTCCAGGCCACCGAGTACGATGCCAAGGTTGAACCAGACCAGGGGCTGCTCGGGCCATAAATCAGACACTTGCAAGTACAGCGGGACGGCATCCCGCAAATTACCGCGCGCGGCCGTTTCGTTGGCTTGTTGCCAAAGCGCCTCGGCCGCGGCGGAATGTTCATCCGTGCTCATGGCATGAGAGGTTCGCGGAATATGGTTAATAAATGCCTGAGAATCAATTTTTGGCCCAGGAATCTCTTGCTGCTTGCGGGCGCCGCACTATATTGCCGGCCATGTCAAGCGCACAGATGGCCGAACGGTTGCCGGAACAGATGCCGGAACAGATCATGGCGCAAGGTATCCGCCTGGATGGGGTGGCCGATGGCGCGCGCGTTGTCGTCGCTATGTCGGGCGGCGTGGATTCCTCCGTCTGTGCCGCCCTTTGCCAACGCGCGGGCTATGAAGTGGTTGGCATTACCCTGCAACTCTACGATCACGGCCAAGCCATCCAGCGGACTGGCGCCTGTTGTGCCGGCGCCGATATTCATGACGCCAAACAAGTCGCCGCCGGTTTGGGCATCGCCCATTATGTGCTGGATTACGAGGACCGGTTCCGCGCCGCCGTGATCGATGAATTTGTCGATGACTATCTGGCCGGTTCCACGCCCATTCCCTGTATCCGCTGTAACCAACGGGTCAAGTTCGAGGATCTGCTGAAAACGGCACGGGAGTTGGGCGCCGCGGCCCTGGTCACCGGTCATTACGTGCGCCGCGTGGCGGGAGCCATGGGCGCGGAGATGCACCGCGCCGCCGATCCGGTCCGCGATCAAAGTTATTTCCTGTTTACCACCAACCGGGAACAACTGGACTATCTGCGCTTTCCCCTGGGCGGCCTGGCGGCGAAATCCACCACGCGTGCCTTGGCCGGGGCCTTTCAACTGCCCGTCGCGGCGAAACCGGACAGTCAGGATATCTGCTTCGTGCCCGATGGCCGGTATGGTGAGTTGATCGAACGGCTGCGGCCCGGCGCGGTGGAACCGGGCGAGATCGTTGATGGCGACGGCCGGGTTCTGGGGCAACACAACGGGGTGATCCATTTTACCGTGGGGCAGCGCCGGGGTCTGGGCCTTTCCGGGCCCGAGCCGCTTTATGTACTGCGCCTGGATGCCGCCGCCAGACGCGTGGTGGTGGGCCCCAAGGCGGCCCTTGGCCAGCGTCTGGTGCGCTTGCACGACGTCAATTGGCTGGATCATGACGAACCCATGCGGGGCCGGGCGGTGCAGGCGCGGATACGCTCCACCCAGCTGCCGGCCGATGCCATTCTAGCCGCGGTCGAGACGGCCCCGCGGTCCGCGATCACGGTGGAGCTGTCCCAGGCCCAGGAAGCCGTCGCGCCGGGCCAGGCCTGTGTCCTCTACGATGGCGAGAGAGTTCTGGGCGGCGGCTGGATCATCAACGAAGGTCGGCCAACAGGGGCATGACCTCTTCGGCGAAGCGGACGATCTGGCGGTCGCGATCCTCGTAAGGGCCGACGAAATCCATGATGATATGGCGCGTGCCCGCCTCTTGAAATTCGCGCAACCTTTCCGCAACATCTTCGGGCCGGCCCAGGGCGCAATACTTCTTGGCCGCCTCGCGGAAATCCATGGCGTAGCGGACGCTTAAGGTCTCTGTCGCCTTGTCCAGGGCGCTTTCGTAGGTATCGTCGACCGTGGCGAATAACAGATGGCCCGTTCCAAAAGGCCGCTCGGGGCCCCCCGCCGCCGCCTCGCGGATCCGGTCAAGGGATGAGTGGTACATGGCCGGCGTGACCACATAGGACAACCAGCCGTCACCGATTTCGCCGGCCCGGCGCAGGGCCGCCGCCGATCGGCCGCCGCACCAGATCGGCGGGCCGCCCACCTGACGGGCCGGGGGCGACATGGTCAATTGCGGAAACGGGAAATAGGTACCATCGTTGGAGACCGCTTCGCCGCTCCACAACTTGCGCAGAACATGAATGCCTTCGCTCAGGCGGGCGCCGCGTTCCGATGGCGAGATGCCGGCAACCTGGAAATCGGTCTTGAATTCACCCCCCACCCCGACCCCAAGGATCAAACGGCCGCCCGACAAATGATCCAAGGTCGCCACTTGTTTCGCGACCGGTCCGGGATGGCGCAGGGGCAACAGATAGACGCCGACGCCGAGCGTCAAACGGGAGCTGTAGGCCGCGGCCTGGGCCAGTTGGATAAAGGGGTCCAGAATGGGAATGGCGAATGACAAATGGTCGCCGACCCATAGGGAATCGTAACCCAGACGATCGACCAATTCGACCATGGCGCGGCCATCGTCCGCCTCCGGTAGCCATAAGCCTTCCGCCGGCTCGGTCCGCCGATGCATGGTTTGAACGCCGAATTGGAAATGGTCGTCAAGTTGCAAGGTCATGGCCGTCATCTTTCGTAATGGAGGTTTGCCCGGACGCGATCATCGGCGCGCAGGGCAAGTCCGGTCAAGTGCGGCCCATTATTATCGGCCGGGCAGGGGCGGCGCCATGACGGGTCACCGCCCCGACGAGGCATTATTTGATGGGGCAAAAATCCGTTGGCGTCATCAATACGTTTTTTTGTTTTTCCAGGGCGCCCAGCGCGGCCGAGGCCTGGGTATAGGCAATCCAATCCGGATCGGCCCACAGGGCGGCGCGTTTCGCCTCGCGGTCGCCGGCGTTTTCATACACCCAAATGTGCATATACTGGTTTGGGTCGCCGGTTTCAGTCTTCATGTAAGCCAGGGGCTGACCCAGATTTCGGCTTTGCGGCGCAAAGCCTTTCTCTGCATACAATGCCAGATGTTTGTTGATGGTGCCTGGACGGCAGGTGTAGGTGCGCACGTCGAGTAGCATGATCTGTTCCTTTGCCAGTGGTTTCTAGTCTCCAGCAGTTTATGCCATTGCCGGTGCGGTTTCCCAAACATGATAATAAATGTCGATAACAAACTGAATTGACCGCTTTATGTACCATATAGTTTGACCGCTTCGGTTTTGGTTGTTGGCTCTGTGGGGAAGTGGTCAGGTCGGCGTAGCCGGGCTGTCCCCTTATCCACAGAGCGTCCTTTTGCCGC
>JAKZRK010000199.1:0-4188 GCA_047518225.1 Alphaproteobacteria bacterium
CGGTGTTCATGAGCATCTCCTCGGAGAAACTCCGAAAAGTGCTCCATCCAATTCAAATCGACACCACGCATTTTCGCTTCAAACCCCGCAGAAATCCTGGCTCTCAAAGCCAGCACCGCTCAGTTAACCGGACAGCAGTGATTCCTCGTCCTTATCATCACTCAAACGGTCTGCCAGAGCGTCCGGATCGTCATCTTCAATGGCCGGAATAAGTTCCGACCGCCACATTGATCTCGCTTTCGCAGCGACTTCATCGACCAGATCGTACAATTTCCGCTGGCGCGCTTTGACGTCTATTTTGTGGGCGCCGGCCTGGGCCATGGCGGCACGCTGTACGGCGCTTTGCAGCATCGAGCCCGCCGCCTCGAAGCGATTGATGTGTTCAGGCAGGTGCAGCAACTCCACTGGTGTTAAATGGTAGGCGTCCAGCCGATCGTCCTGACGCCTGAAGACCCCACGCTGACGATCGCCAAGGATGGCACCGTCTCCAACAGCCAGGGGCCCCTCGCCAAGCTGGCGATCGTGGGCTTCAAAACGAACAGAATTTAAGTCCGGTCGGCTCCGGCCTGTATCAAACGCAGGATCCGGAGGTTCCGCCCCTCGATGTCGCCGTGTTGCAGGGCATGTTGGAAACCTCGAACGTTCTGCCGATCAAGGAGATTACCAAGATGATCGACCTGTCGCGGTCTTATCAATCGACAGCGAATTTAATGCAGGAAGATGGCGACCTGCTGGCCGAGGCCATTGAATCTCTGGGCCGCGTCTAGCGCCGCCATATCTGGTTATAGGGAATATCCACAATGAGAAGTTTAAGCATCGCAGCGACCGGCATGTTGGCCCAACAACTGAATGTCGAAGTCATTTCGAATAACATCGCCAACATGAACACCACCGGATTCCGCCGCCAGCGGGCCGAGTTTCAGGATTTGCTGTACCAGAACCTGCGGCGCAGCGGCACCCAGTCGTCGGATACAGGCACGGTGGTGCCCGCGGGCGTCGAGGTGGGCACCGGCGTAAAGACCGCCGCCGTCTATCGCATCGCCGAGCAGGGCAATCTGAAAAGTACGGACAACACCTATGATCTGGCTATTCAGGGCAAAGGGTTTTCCGGGTCACGCTGCCCAGCGGTGAGGACGCCTATACCCGGGCCGGTTCGTTCCAGATCAGCTCCGATGGGGAATTGGTCACCACCGACGGCTATGTCGTGGCGCCGGGCATTACCATTCCCGCCGACACCATTGACGTCAGCATCAACGGCAGTGGCGAAGTATCGGCCAAGGTCGACGGCACCGTAGCCCCCACGGTGGTCGGACAACTGGAACTGGCGATTTTCTTCAACGACGCCGGCCTGGAGTCAAAGGGTGGCAACATGTACATGGAAACGCCCGCCTCGGGCACCGCGACCAGCGGCGTCCCGGGCGCCCCAGGCTATGGCAGCATCCTACAAGGCTTCCTCGAAACTTCCAACGTCAATGCGGTCTCCGAAATTACCTCGCTGATTACCGCCCAGCGTGCTTACGAGTTGAACTCCCGCGTCATCACCGCCTCGGACGAGATGCTGCGGACCATGGCCAACCTCAGGTAGGAGTGATTTCGTGAAACGCTTGATCCCGATTATCACGGTCTTGGCGGCCTTTTTCATCGCCCAGGCCGCCCTGGGCCAGGTGCGATTGCGCTCCCAGGCTACCATAGACGGCGATGCCATCACCCTGGGCGATCTGTTCACGGGCGTCGCTGCCCTGGCCGGGCGGGAAGTGGGCCCGGCCCCGGCGCCAGGGCGCAGCGCGGTTTATAAGGCCGATCACCTGATCGCCATCGCCCGGGCCCATGGCCTGTCCTGGCGCCCAGCCAGCAGCGTTAGCCGGGCGGTCGTACGCCGCGGCGGCGAAATCGTGGATGAAGCGGAAATCGCCGAACTGTTGCGCCGGGAGTTCCGCCAGGAAGGCGCGGTGGGCCGCATCAGAATTCGCCTGAACAGGCTTAGTGAGAATGTCTTGCGGCCGAGCCAGGGCGGCGCATTGCGAATTGAGGACCTGACCCATGACGGCAACGGCGGTCAATTCAGTGCCTATATCCTTAGCCACAGGTCCAGCGGCGGCGCACAACGCCTGCTATTGCGCGGCCGGGTCGATTTCGTCGCCCGGGTACCGGTGGCCAGCCGCACCATTCGCAAGGGCCAGAAAATCACCGGTTCGGATATTAAATGGGCGGAACTTAGCCTGCGTCTGCTGGGATCCGATACCGTCGAGCATCCCGATCAGATGGTGGGCCTTGCCGCCAAACGCAATCTGCGCCAAAACCGGCCGTTCAAGCGGTCGGATTTGCGGACCCCGATCATGGTCGCCAAAGGCACCATGGTCACGGTCACTTTACGAAGCAGCGGCATTAGCATCAGCGGCACCGGCCGGGCCTTGGAAGACGGCTCCCTGGGCGAGAGCATCCAGATAATGAATATCCAAAGCAAACGCACGCTGGAAGCCAGCGTCATCGCCCCCGATCGGGTACGCGTCGCGCTGGGCCGGCAGATAGCCGTGGCCGCGACCAGGTAGTAGAGTTTCAAGTCATGACCACCCCTTACCGCAAATCAAATCTATATCGTGTCGTCGCATTCGCGGCCGTGGCGCTGCTGCTCGGTGCCTGCAATGCCATTGACCGGATCAGCGCTATTGGCGGCGAACCACCGCTGAGCGCCATCAAGAATCCGGTGCAGGCGCGAAAATACCAACCGGTGGTGTTGCCCATGCCGCGCGAACGGCGCGCGGTGCACGAGCCCAACTCTCTCTGGCGGCCCGGCGCCCGGGCCTTTTTCAAGGATCAACGGGCGGCGCAAATCGGCGACATTCTGACCGTCAATATCACCATTGACGATGAAGCCACATTGGACAACGAAACCTCCCGTACCCGGGACGCCTCGGAAGATTCGGATATAACCAATCTGTTGGGCTATGAAAGCAGCCTAGGCAAGCTTTTTCCGGACGCCGTCTCCGCCGCCAGCGTGGCCAGCCTTGGCAGCAAGTCAACGTCCACCGGCACCGGCTCCATCGCCCGTTCGGAATCTATCAGTCTCGTGGTCGCCGCCATCATCACCCAGGTCCTGCCCAACGGCAACTTCGTGATCTCCGGTGCTCAGGAAGTTCGGGTGAATTTTGAAAAACGGATCCTGACGATTACCGGCGCTGTGCGCCCGGAGGACATTTCCGCCAGCAACATAATCAAGCATACCCAGATCGCCGAGGCCCGCATCGCCTACGGCGGCGCCGGCCAATTGACCGACGTACAACAGCCGCGCTACGGCCAGCAGCTCTTCGACGTCATCTTCCCCTTCTGAAATTTTCCCACCTGGGAGTATCCCGGAACAAAGGGGCCGGTATCGTTCGAATGTGCTCTCATAAAGACTAGTGCGGTTCCGGGCTATTGTGGGTCATTTGATGGCGCCCATGCCAACACGCCATCTTTCAAGCGGATCAAGGCTTTGAATGGAGCCCCTAGCCCGCCTGAATTATGGCATGGGTGGCCCCCGGTTGGCCCGCCTTATTCGTCGCGGTAAACCCGTTCGCGGCGCTCGTGGCGTTCCTGGGCTTCTATGGATAGGGTGGCGATGGGCCGGGCTTCCAGACGCTTCAGGCCGATAGGCTCGCCCGTATCGTCGCAATAGCCGTAACTGCCTTCCTCGATCCGCCCCAGGGCGGCGTCGATCTTGCCGACCAGTTTCCGTTGCCGATCACGGGTGCGTAATTCGATAGAGCGCTCGGATTCCGCCGTCGCCCGGTCGGCGATATCGGGGGCCTGACCATCGTCGTCCTGCAAATTCTGGATCGTGCCCTGGGTGTCGCGCAAAATATCGTCACGCCAACCCAACAGGCGTCGTCGGAAAAATTCCTTTTGCCGCGGACTCATGAACTTTTCTTTTTCGGTAGGTCGATAATTGTTGGGAAGCTTAGTTGCCGGCATGAAGCGGCCTCATGGACTGTTAATAGGATAGTGAACTTAGAACCGGGCGGAATATAGTCATCTCGCCCCTCGGCATCAAGAAACCTTGGCAAAAAACTTCCTGCTTATCCGTGACACTCCGTCCGAGGAGGTATATGTTCTCAATATGTTCCGTATGAGGGGGTCACGGTTATGAGGTTCAAGGTTGCATCGCGCGTGCGTGGTCTGAGCGACGAGGCGTTTCGAGAGGCCTTCGGT
>JAKZRK010000200.1:0-5278 GCA_047518225.1 Alphaproteobacteria bacterium
TGCGACGACGAGACAGCGCCTCCAATTCGGCGCGCTCGTCATCGCTCAAAGAGATCGTCACCGCCACTCTCGCCATCAATCGCGCCTCCTGAAAACAAATAGAGACATAATCATATCAATTTATCGATCAGGACACTAGGCTGTCGTCGGCTTTCCTTGCATCAACACCGGCCCGCTCCCCAGCTGACCACCCACGGGATCATAATCAATGGGCGCTCGGATGGCTCGGCAACCACGGTGGCCACGCTGGCTTGAACGTCGGTCAATTTAGATTAGTGTTGGCTTCAGACAGGGGTTTAAAGATCCGGCGCGGGAACAGCGCCGCCGCGGGCGCGGGGAGAGGCGGGACATGCGTGCACTTGAAGTGGTGAGCATCCTACGGACCGGGGCCGAGGAGCGGGCCATGATCCGGGCCGTCGATCCGGGGATCGAACTGACCGACGCGGGCGGCTGGTTCGACGGCGAAATTCGCGAGACCTGGCCCGCTTTCACCTGCCAACGTTATTTGCATCCCGACGCCAAGGGCGCGGGCAGCCGCGGGGAACGCGACCGCATTCTGGCGGGGGCGGAAGTGATACTGGGCGGCTGGCCCTTTCCGCTGGATCTGCGCGCCAGGGCCACGAAGCTGAAATGGTTTCATCAGCGTCCGGCCGGCGCCAGCAATTTGCTTCGGGGTGATCTCTGGGGCAGCGACGTGGTGGTGACGACCTCGCGCGGCGCGGGCAACACATTGGCAATGGCGGAGTACGCGCTGGCCGGAATTATGCATTTTGCCAAGGGTTTGCCTCACGCCGCGATCGATCGAGCCGCCGGCCATTTTTCCCATCCCGCCTACCGCCCACTGCTGCTGAACGGCAAAACCGCCTGCGTCGTCGGCGTCGGCGGCATCGGGCAAGAGGTTGGCAGACTTTGTGCCGCCATGGGCATGCGGGTCGTCGGCACCCGCCAAACACCGCGCAGCGACTTGCCCCTGCCCGAAGGTTTCACTCTGGTCGGCGGTCCCGCCGACCTTGACCGCCTGCTGCCGGAGGCGGATTTCGTGGTGATCTGCTGTCAGTGGACGCCGGGGACGACGCAGCTGTTCGACGCCGGCCGCTTTGCCCTGATGAAAACCGGGAGCGTGCTGGTCAACGTCGCCCGTGGCGAGATCGTCGATGAGACGGCTCTAATCGAGGCGCTGCAACGTGACCATCTGCGCGGCACCGCCCTCGACGTCTATGTGGGCGAGTTCGAAAACCCACCGAAGGGGCGGCTCTGGTCGCACCCCCGGGTATTGATCACGCCGCACATCTCAGGCGCCAGCGATCTGAACCGGCATCGCGCCGTCGAACTCTTTTGTGAGAACCTCGCCGCCTACCTCTCCGGGCGGCCGCTGGTAAATGTCATCGATTGGGAGCGGGGCTACTAGATCAAATTTCTATCACGAATTTTTTGCCAGCCTGCTTCGGCGACGTTTTGCCGGAATTATTTCAGCCGTAGAACATCATTGGCACGCCACATCCCAATTGGCCTGTCAGACGACGACGAAGGTGAAAAATTTCCAGTGGTGGAAAATTTCGGGTATGATAGGCGCGAAATTGGTAGTTATCCGGGAAACGTCGCGTTGGGCCGCCCATTTGGCGGCGGGACAGCGCCAAACGATAACCAACCCCGGCCGGGCCGATGCCGCAAGCTCGCGGGCCGGCGACCGGGATCGATCGCAGGAAGTTTGCATTGGAATACATCATGAACAAGGACCCTGGATGGTTCACGGCGGCGGCATTCCGGTCTGTGCGGCGCCGGCCCGCCGGCCCGCTGGTTCTGATGTTGGTTATAATTTTTGACACCGGTCCCGCGCTGGCCCAGTTGCAGCTGCCCATGCAGATGTTGATGGCCAGCCCGTTCGCCGGCCGCATGGGCGCGATGGGACCCCGGAACATGGCGCCCTACGGCTCCCAGGCCGGGGCCATGCCGCACGTGATGCAGAGCACCAACGGCCTGATGATGAACACGCAGAACTCCGGGACGGCGACGCAGGGTTCGATCGCCGAGACGTATGGCATGGAGGGTCTGGTTCCCCACAGGCGATCCGGTCAGGGACCCATGCAAATGGCCGAGAGAACTCCGGGCGAGGGCGAAATCGAGGCCCCGGAGGTCGATGCGGGAGAGGGATGGACCGAATTGCTTATCGGCGCTTGCGCCGGCGGCGCGTTCATTGGCGCCTTTGCGGCGGCCACCGCGGTTTCGGCGGTGCCCGTCGCCGCCGCGGCAGCGGCACCGGTCGCGGTCACGGCGGCGGCGACCGCCATGGGCGTGGGCTGCGGCATCGGCGTGGCCACCGCGTCGGTCAGTTTTGGCGCGATCTTCGGTTATCGGGCACTGGCCGAGTGAAGCACATTCGTTCCACAGCCTGGCCCCCCGCCCGAGAGCAAATTTACGACATGGGACACACCACGGTGAATTGCGACAACCCAGGTAGCCGGTCCAGAAAACGGCCATCGCACGGGCTGCGGCGGATCCCGCGGTGGGCCGGCGCGGTTGGCCTCGGCTGCCTGCTGGGGTTGGGCGCATTTTTCCAGGCCAAGGCCAGCAGCCACGGCAAATCCCCCGACGGCGCGACCGGAGTGTCCATGGGGCCTATGATGCGGGCCGATATCGCGCCCCCGCTGGGCGTTGCGGGCGGCATGAGCCCGAAACAGGGGGTGTTCATGCCGTCGTTGCGTTTCATGCACATGCGCATGGAGGGCAATCGCGATGGGACGAACAATCTCGGTACGGCGGAAGTCCTCGAGCAATTCCCCATAACGCCGGTCAAAATGGACATCGATATACTGATGGCCGGCGCCTTGTACGCCTTCACCGACGACCTATCCGTCATGGCGATGTTGCCTTACATATGGAAGTCGATGGATCACGTGACGCGGGCGGGCGTCGAATTCACCACCAAGTCGGAAAGTTTCGGAGATCTGCGGGTCATTGGTGGGTACGATGTCTACAAGAGTGGCAAACACACCGTAAACTTACAGCGGGCTTGAGCTTTCCGACGGGTTTGACCGACGATCGGGACGACACCCCCGCCGGATCGGACCAATTGCTTCCCTATCCCATGCAAAACGGCTCGGGAACCTTTGACCTGCTTCCGGGCGCCACATACAGCGGCAGGTTCGATGTCTGGTCATGGGGCGGCCGGCTCGGCGCGGTCGTCAGGCTCGGTGAAAATGATGACGGCTATACCTTCGGCAACGTTTACACCGCCTCCGTTTGGGGCGCCCGGCGATGGGTTGACTGGTTGAGCTCGTCATTTCGTCTGATTGGCGAGACCGTTGGCAACATCGACGGGGCCGACCCACGGCTCAACCCGCTGCAGGTATCGACGGCCGATCCGGGCCGCCGTGCGGGGAAATTCGCCAGTCTGGCATTGGGGCTCAACTTTCTGGTTCCCTCGGGCGGTCTCCAGGGCACCGGGCTCTCGATCGAAGGAATTGTTCCCGTCTACCAGGATTTGGACGGCCCGCAACTCAAACGGGACTACGCGGTCCTCGTAGGTTTGCGAAAAGCCTTCTGAAGCAAGACGAACCCTATCGGAACAGATCGGCCAGGCGGTTGCGTTGCAGTTTCTCCGTCGAGGTTACGGGCAGATCTTTCGCGGCCACGAAGACGAAATGCCGGGGCACCTTGTAGGCGGCCAGGGATTGCCGGCAATGTTGCCGCAGAGCGTCCTCCGACGCCGATGCTTCTGCCTCCAGCACCACCACGGCGCCGATGGCCTGGTCCAGGCGGGCATCGGCCAGGCCGATGACGAAGGCGGAGGCGACCGCTGGGTGGGTTCGCAGCACCGCCTCGATCTCCGCCGGCGCGATATTGATGCCGCCGCTTTTGATCAACTCCTTGCGCCGGCCCTGGAAATGTACCCAGCCTTTATCATCCAGCAGGCCCAGGTCGCCGGTCAGCAGGAAGCCGTCTTCGGTCATGCTTCGGGCGGTGGTGGCCGGATCGTTCAGATAGCCCGGCATGATATGCCCGCGCAGGGCAATCTCGCCGGCCCGGCCCTGGGGCAGGGGCTGTCCGGTCTCCAGGTCCAGTATCCGCAGTTCCACGCCGCCCAGCGCCGTGCCGCTGGCCACCAGGCGCTGCGCCACGGGGGCGGCGGCATCGGTCACGGCCGAGTTGCCATAGGCCTCCGTCAGGCCATAGACGTTGCAGATATCCCTTACCCCCAGATCGACGATCAACTGCATCTGCTCCGGCGTGCCAATGGCCGCACCCGTGCGCAGGCTGGAGAGGTCCCGGCTGCCCCGGTCGGGATGTTCGGCCAGGGCCAGGGCGATATTCGGGGTGCCGTAAAAGACTGTGCAACGTTCTTCCTCGATCAGGCGCAGGGCCTCGCCGGCGTCAAAGTGGTGTTGCAGGACCATCGTGCCGCCATGTGTCAGCATGGCGAACAGGGCGTTGACGCAGCCAAATGACCAGAACAACGAGACGGCGAACCACAACCGGTCGTCCGGGCCAAGGTGCATGCGCTCGCCAATCTCCCACATATTGTCGATCAGGCCCCAATGCTGCAGGGGCACACCCTTGGGCCGGGCGGTGGAGCCGGAAGTATAGAGGATGCAGGCGATGTCGTCGGTTTGGGCGGCGCCCCAAATATCACCTGGCGCACCCTCGCCCAGGCTGGCCAGATCGCCGAATGCCGTGGCCCCATGGGGCACCCGGTCCCCAACCACGATCAAGCGCGTCAGAGCAGGCAGTCCAATGGTCCGCATCTGGTCCAGTTCTGCCAGTACATCGCGATCACGAAATCTGTCCGCCAGGATCAGGGTGGTGACCTGGGCATGGTTCAACTGATAGGCCTGCTCGGGCGGGGTCAGCCAGGTGTTCAGGGCCACCGCCGTGGCGCCCAGGCCCAGAATGGCGAAATAGCTCGACAGCCACTCCGCCCGGTTGCCCATGAGGATCGCCACCCGGTCCCCGGGCCACACCCCCAGGGCCCACAGGCCGCCCGCCACGATCCGCGATTCCCGGGCCAGTTGGGCATAGCTCCAGCGCCTCCCGCCATCCACCACGGCTTCCCGGTCCGGTTGCCAACCCGCCATTTCATCCAGCAGGGCCGGGGCGGTTCGTGCGAGCGGCTTATCCATCGGGACAGACAATCGATTCCATTATCTTGTCATGCCCGGACTTGATCCGGGCATCCATGGGCTCCCACGGTGATGACGAGATCTCGGGCAACATGGATTGCCGGGTCAAGCCCGGCAATGACGACGGAGGGGCGAACTTATCCACGGCGCACTTTATAACC
>JAKZRK010000201.1:0-5328 GCA_047518225.1 Alphaproteobacteria bacterium
CACTGGCCAGCGCGGGCGCGGATGTGGTAGTCGTCTTCATGGTGTTGCTTCCTTTCTTGGTTTAAGCACCCCGAGCCTACGGCTCAGGGGAAGCAACGCCACCCTAATTCAAAGTTTCAACAAATACCGGGACATCCCCGAGAAATTCATGAAAGCCGTGATCACAAATGCCAACGTAACGGGCTGCCTCGAACTTGGCGAGGTGGCGGACCCGGTTGCCGATTCAAACGAGGCGGTGATCGCAGTCACGGCATTCTCGCTCAACCGGGGCGAACTGCGCCGCGCCGAGGCGGCGCCTGGCGGTACGCAAATTGGCTGGGATCTGGCCGGCGTGGTCAAAACCACCGCGCGCGACGGCAGCGGTCCGGAGGAGGGCCGGCGGGTCGTCGGCTTCTCACGCCGTATGCAGGGGTGGGCGCAGTATGTGGCCCTGCCGACGACGGACTTCGCCGTCATTCCAGACGCGGTCACTGACAGCGACGCGGCAACCTTGCCGGTCGCCGGTCTTACCGCGCTTTACGCACTGGAACGCTGCGAGCGGTTGTTGGGCAGCAAAGTTCTGGTGACGGGGGCCAGCGGCGGCGTCGGATATTTCGCCTGCCAACTGGGGCGGCTCATGGGTGCGCAGGTGACCGCCCAATTGCGCCGCCCGGATTTCGAAGACATGGTGCGGGCGACGGGTGTCAGCAGCCTGGTCATTTCCGCCGACGGCTCGGGCCTGGAGGACCATGGCGAATTCCGCTCGATCATCGACGGTGTCGGGGGGCCGATGCTATCCACGCTGCTGTCACGGTTGGACGAGCGCGGCCGGGCCATTCTTTATGGCGTCAGCGACGGCCTTGAGACCACATTGGCGGTGCGCGAGCTGATGTTGACCGGCGATGGCCGCATCGAGGGGTTCTACCTGTACCGGGAAACCGAAATCGAATCCGCGGCAAAGGGTCTGGACCGCCTTTTGGGCCTGTTGGCCGACGGGCGCCTGACCACTCATGTGCCGGTCACCGGAGATTGGGAGACCATAGGCGAGACGGCGGCCCGGCTGATCAGCCGCGAATTCGCCGGCAAGGCGGTGCTCACCACCTGAATATCCTGTGCGGGTCAAAGGTGCCGGGTCACCTGCCGGGTCAAAATTCCCGCGCGGGACTCATCCCCCCGAACAGGTTAAACTCATGGCGCCGCGTTCGCGGCGAATTTCAGCGCGACAATATGAGAAGGACGCCCATTGGAACTTCAACGGCCGTTGCCAACCCCCATCACCCCCGAAGCCAAGCCCTATTGGGATGGCCTTCGGAACGGAAAACTGATGCTGCCGAAATGCGGCGACTGTGACACCGTGTTCTTTTATCCCCGCATCCTGTGCCCAAATTGTCATTCCCGGAACGTCGGCTGGATCGAAGCCAGCGGCAGGGGCAAACTGTATTCCTTCGAGATTGCCTACCGTTCGTTTAATCCGGCCTTCAAGGTCGAACCGCCCTTTATCCTGGCCATGGTCGAGCTTGAGGAAGGACCGCGCATGATGTCCAACCTGATCAACATCGAAGCCGATCCAGGCGTCGTGAAATGCGACATGGCGGTCGAGGTGGTCTTCGAAAAACAGACCGACGAGGTCACCCTTGCGCTGTTTCAGCCGGCCGGTTGAGCCGCCGCGGGCGAAAGAGACACCGCAAGGTACCTTGCGCGACAAAAAATAACGGAAGTGTGAAATGAAAGAATTATCCAACTCGGTCGCCATTGTCGGCGTCGATGAATCCGACGAAATCGGCACCTTGCCGAACGTCAGTCAATTGAGCCTGCATCTGCAGGCGGTCCACAACGCCATTGCCGACGCCGGTCTGAAGATCTCGGACATCGACGGCATCTTTACCGCCGGCCAGCATTCCCCCGCCCTGTTGGGCGAGGCCTTGAGTGTTGCCCCGCGCTATGTGGACGGCACCACGGTGGGCGGCTGCTCGTTCATCATCATGGTGGGACACGCGCTGGTGGCCCTGCATCACGGGCTTTGCGATGTCGCCGTCGTCTCCCACGGTGAAAGCGGCAAGTCGGGAATCGGCGTCACCCGCAGCCGCGACACCTCCCTCAGCGGCCAGTTTGAAACGCCTTACGGCTTCGGCGCCGCCGCGACCAATTTCGGCATGATCACAACCCGCCACATGCACGATTACGGCACCACCTTGGAGAATTGGGCGGACGTCGCGGTCTCGACCCGCGCCTGGGCCTGCCTCAATCCAAAGGCGAGGTTCCGCGAGCCGATCACGGTACGGGACGTGCTGGAATCCCGCGCGCTGATATATCCGTTCAATTTGCTGAACATCTGTCTGGTAACGGATGCCGGCGGCGCCGTCGTCCTGACGCGGGCGGACCGGGCCAGGGACTGTGCCAAGAAACCGGTCTATGTCCGGGGTGCGGGCGAAGGCACCGAGCATGTCATGGTGACCAACATGGCCGACCTGCCCCTAAGCCGGGCCACGACAAACTCCGGCAACAAGGCGTTCGAAATGGCGGGCGTGACCCACGGCGACTTCGATCACATCATGCTCTACGACGCCTTTACCTCCGGCCCGCCGATCATGATGGAATCCCTTGGTTTCTGCGCGCCGGGCGAGGGGGTCTCCTTCTTCGAGGAGGGCAAATCGACGCCCGGCGGATCGCTGCCCATCAATACCAACGGCGGCGGGCTGTCCTACACCCATTCGGGCATGTACGGCATCTTCCCGATCATCGAGGCGGTGCGCCAGCAGCGGGGCGAATGCGGCGACCGTCAGGTGCCGGGCGCAAGACTGTCCCTGGTCAACGGCATGGGCGGCATGCTGTCGGCGGCCGGCACCATCGTGCTGTCCCACGAAACCTAGGACTAAGAGCAGTTCCGGACGGAGGCGGCATGCCTGGTACCCTGGATGGGATCGTCATACTCGACCTGAGCACGGGCGGGGCGGCAGCGCTTGCCGGTATGCTGTTGAGCGATCAGGGCGCGCGGGTCATACGCGTGCTGGAACCGGACGCGCGCCTGTTCCGCGACGGCGGTTTTATCATTTGGGACCGGGGCAAGGAATGTCTGGCACTGGATCTCGATCAGGCCGCCGGGGAGGGCGCGGCGGCGGCCAAATTCCGGGAACTGGTGGCGGGCGCCGATGTGCTGGTGGAGGATTTCGCGCCAAGCTCGCCGCGACAGGAGCTGGTCGCGCCCAAATGGTTGGCGCAAACAAATCCCCGCCTGGTTAATTGCTCCATCACCGCCTACGGCAAGCGGGGCGCGCTCAAGGACGAACCGCCGATCGACGATCTGGTTCTGGCGCGCATGGGAGTCCTGGGCGGCCTGCCGGGGTTCCGTCCCGCCCCGGTGCATCTGGTGCACCCCTTGCCCAGCGTCGGTGGGGCGGTATTGGCCTGCCTTGGCATTGCCGCGGCACTATTGGCCCGCGAGCAGACCGGACGTGGGCGCTCGGTCGAAACCTCGTTGATGGCGGGCGCGCTGCTCTATCATCCGAAGGTCATGGGCGAGCGCCTTGCGCCGCACGCCTTTCAAACCCACCCCTCGGGCAGCGCGCCATTCTATAGCGTTTACGAATGCGCCGATGGCAACTGGCTGCAACTGGGTTGCGTGCACGAACGCTTCATCGCCGTCGCGGCGGAACTGATGGGGATCGGCGCGCTGATCGCGGAACCAAGGTTCGCGGACGGTACCGGGGGCCAGACACCCGGGGACGAGGCCGAATTGCGTGGCGTGCTGGCCCGCGTGATCGCGGGCAAACCGCTCGGGGAATGGGCCGCGGTATTCGAAGCAGCGGATGTTCCTTTCGCGCCCGCGCAACAGACCGAGGACGGCATGGCCGACCCGCAGGTGATCCATAACGAAATGGCGGTCACCCTGCAAGACCCCGCGCTGGGCCCGGTGGTGCAGATGGGCGTGCCCATTGTTTTTAGCGAAACACCCGGAAAAATACAGGGCCCCAGGGCGGCGAAAGCGAATGCCATTACGTTGGATGCCATTCGGGCGACGGCCGCCAAGGCATCCGGCGAAGGAGATCCGCCGCCGCTGGCCGGTATTCGTATTCTGGAGATCACCAATCTCATCGCGGGGCCGACGGGGGGCCGGCTTTTGGCGGATCTGGGCGCCGACGTGATCAAGTTGGAGCCACTGGGGGGCGACCTCTCCAGACCGATTGGGCGGACTTATTTCTACAATCTGAATTTCAACAAACGCTCGGTTTCGGTGGATACCGGCAGCGCCGCCGGCAAGGAGGTCGTCCAGCGCATCGCGGCCTCGGCCGACGCCTTGCTGGCCAACCTCCGGCCCGGCGCGACCGAGCGCATGGGCATCGGTCCGGCGATCAATCCACGGCTGATCGAGACCCATCTGACCGGTTATGGCCGGACCGGTCCGTATGCCCGCCGGCCCGGCATCGATCCCCTGGCGCAGGCAATGATGGGGATGTCATGGGCCCAGGGCGGCCCGGAAAATCAGCCGGTATTTCCCGCCCAGCTGGCGCCGACAGATTATACGAACGGCGCCTTGGGGGCGTTTGGGACGGTGCTGGCGATTTTCGCGCGGACACGCCACGGCATCGTCCAGCGGGTGGACGGTAATCTCTTGAACAGCGCGGCGCTGTTAAGCTCGCCCTGGTTCTCGGCCTACGCCGGCAGGCCGGAACGTCCGCTGGCTGGCAAGGAACAATACGGCCTCAACCCGTTCCACCGCCTGTTTCGTCTGAAGGATGGGTGGATCTATGTGGCCGCGGAAGGCGAGGCGCAGCGCCGTGCGCTCTGCCAGGTCGCTGGACTGGACGAAGTGGATACGAGTTCGTCTCATCCCGGCGAAGGCACGCATCCGAACGAAACGCCGCTGGCCCGGCAGCTCGCGGCAGCGTTTGCTGAACGTGGGCTGGAGGAAACCCGCGCCGAATTGCAGCGCGCGGGCGTGCCCTCGGCGGAGGCGCAATCGGGCGATAGCGAGCTGTTCCTGCACGATCCCCACACCTTGGCGAACGACATGGTCGCGACTGTACAGCATCCCATCGTGGGCACCCTGTCGGTCGGCTGGCAGGGCATTCAATTCGGCCGCACCCGCCCGACCGAGATGCAGCCGACGCCGCTTTTGGGCGAGCAAACGGATGCGGTCATGGGCGAGGTTGGCTACAGCGAGGCGGAAATTCAGACGCTGCATACGGCTGGGGTGGTCAAGACGGAACTGCTCTAGCAGTCTGTCGGGTTTGTGATAACCCAACTCCTGCATAATGACTGCGCGGTTTTTTAGGCGACCAGTCCAGATAGCCGTTTGCAGTTGTGCGCGAGGGCCATGAGGGTCCATTCGTTTTGAACATTTTCGATGCC
>JAKZRK010000202.1:0-22843 GCA_047518225.1 Alphaproteobacteria bacterium
GATGGTCCGCCAATCAACTACCCTGTAACAGCCCGGTCGCCGCCATCCACAGCAAACGCAGAGCCAACAGGGTCAAAAGGATGGTCAGGGCATAATGGAAACGGCCGTCACCCATGCCATGCAACAGCCGCCGGCCCACCAATGTGCCCAAAAAGCCCGTGGCGATCATGCCGGCGACCAGAGGCAGATAGGGCGCATAGTTGAAGCCCAGCAAACCGAACACGCCGATTTTCAGGCCATGTTGTATGACCATGGCGCCGGCCTGGGTTCCCACATGAGCCATGCGGTCCAGGTTCAACGTCTTGATGACCGCCGCCACCAAGGGGCCGGTGCCGCCAATGAACATGGTCAAAAAGCCCGACGCGCAGCCCCCCAGCAACAAAACGGCGCGTCCCGCCGTGGCCGGCACCTTGCCCCAGGCGGACCACAGCACGAAGGAACCCACGGCCAGGAACAACAGCCATTCAGGCAAGCGCACGGCGATCAGGCCCCCGATGATGGCGCCGACCACGCCGCCCAGGGTAAGCTGCAAAACCGCCCTACGATTGATATGGCGCAGCATGACCAGGGCGCGGCCAAAGTTGGAGCCGATCTGCACCACCCCATGCACCGGCACCAGGGCGGCGGCGGGCATCACGGTCGCCATCACCGCCACCAGGACCATACCGCCGCCAAGGCCGAAGGCGGCCGAAATCAACGACGTGAAGGCGCTGATCCCCAATAGCAGGATGGCGACCCACGGCGCCAGTTCGCCGGGCAACAGGCCGGCCCAATGGAATTCGATCAACAGAGCGCCCTATGCTGGCGCATCAAGGCGATAGATCCGGGTTGCCGTGTCATGAAACAATTTGGCTTTTTCATCCGCCAAAAAATCGGCGGTCAACCGCTTGAAGCTGTTCCACAGGACATTGTAGCTGCAGGAAACCATGTCCACGGGAAAATTAGATTCGAACATGCACCGATCCGGGCCAAACTCCGCGATCGTATGATCGTAGTAAGGCCGGGTCGCCTGCATCAACTCGTCCGAGGTCGGCGGCCGCTCCCGTTCGTGCCAGCCAAAGCCATTCAACTCCATATTGATGCCGCCCAGCTTGGCCACCACGTTCTCGCAGCGGGCCAGCGCGGTGATACCCGTCTGCCATTGGGCAAAATCATCGTCCCGCTTGCCCTCGTAGGGACCGATGCCGAGGGGGCCGCCGAAATGATCCAGAATTATTGTGGTGTTGGGAAAGGCCCGGGCCAATTCAGCGAGTTCGTTGATCTGGGTGTGATAGCACCAGCCTTCAAAGCTCATGTCATGGCGCGCCAGATGGGCGAATCCCTGGCGGAAATTTTCCTGTTGATACAGATGTTGCGGCGGTTGGCAGCGGGCGTTGGGCACATCTGGCGAAGGGTCCCAGGTACAGGAGTGACGAATGCCGCGGAAACGGCCGCCACCCGCGATCACATGCGCCTCCAAAACCTCTCCCACGCCGTCGCCCAGGCATAGATCGGCATGACCGACGATGCCGGCGGCGATACGGGCCTTGCCATATTGACCGCTGGCGCTCATGGCGGCGACGCCATTGACGAACTGGGTCTCGCCAATCATCCGCATGGGCACCGGGCCGTCGGCCTTGACCATGGCGCCGCATTCGATGAAGACCGTGGAGACCACGTTATGGCCGCAATTCACATCGGCTAGTATCTCATGCAGCAAATAACGGTGGGCTACCCGGCTGTGCACGAACTCCCAAAGATGATGGTGCGGGTCGCAGATCGGCAGGTCCGGTTCCAGCGTTTCCTCTTCCACCTGTGCCAGCCATTCGGCATTCGTTGATTTCGTCGCCATCCTAAATCTCCTCCCAAGCGCAGAAACAGCTCCGCAAGTTTGGCCAGTGGAAGGATTTGGTCAAGGGAATAGACACCGCCATTGCCGTCCAGTTGTTATCGGACCGCCCGGAAGCGTACTATTGGCGTGTCGAAACCGCCTGTTTGGAAAGAACGGCCACCAGGAAGACCCATGCCCGACGACCATGAAACTAACCACGATAGCGACGCACTGATCGATGCCATCACCAACCTGCTTTCGCCATTGCTGAATGCCATGGAAGCGCTCGGTTACGCCGGCCGCCACTTTCATCCGCCGCGATTGGCCGATCTGGTGGCCGGCATGGCCGAAGTGGATGGGCCGTTGCGTCAGGGCCTGGAAGCCTTTCGGGGCCTGGCCTGGCCGGAGCATCTGGGGCCGTTCGCGGCCCGGATGGAGGCCGCGGCTGACGCGGTCTGCCTGGGCTTCGACGGCCTGCGGGCCGCCGTCGACGCCCCCGATGGCACCATGCAGGCCTTTCGCGGTATCCGCCAAAACAATCGCGCCTTCGCCGCCCTGTACCCCCTGGCGGACAAGCTGCCGCCCATCAACCGCTTCTTCCTGGATGACGCGGGCCGCTCGGACGAGGCCTTGGTGGAAAAGTTGGCCGCGGCCGAAAGCGAGCGGGAAAACGTCGGCGTCATGCATGCCAACAACGAGAGCGGCAGCCGGGGCGGGTTTTCCATCTACGTGCCGGAATATTATGAGCCCGGCGTCGCCTACCCCCTGATCGTCGCCCTGCATGGCGGCAGCGGCCACGGCCGGGATTTCCTGTGGGCCTGGTTGCGCCAGGCGCGCGGCCGGGGTGCCATCCTGATCAGCCCCAGTTCCATCGAACGCACCTGGTCTTTGATGGAGCCGGAGGCCGACAGCGCCAATATTGAACGGATCGTGGCCCTGGCCCGGGATAAATGGAATATCGACCCCACCCGCCTATTGCTGACCGGGATGAGCGATGGCGGCACCTTTGCCTATGTCTCGGGCTTGCAAGGTTCTTCGCCCTTTAGCCATCTGGCCCCCATTTCCGCCTCGTTCCACCCAATGCTGTTGGAGATGATGGACCCGGAACGTATCAGGGATCTGCCGGTCTATCTGACCCACGGCGCCCTGGATTGGATGTTCCCCATCGATATCGCGCGATCCGCCAGGGAAGCCCTGACCAGAGCAGGCGCCGATCTGCACTACCGCGAGATCGCCGATCTGTCCCACACCTATCCCAGTGACGAAAATCCCCGCATCATGGACTGGTTTCTGGACCGATAAGATCAACCCGCCCAACCAATAGGAGGCCACATCATGACCACAGGACCAAGAATGCCCGGCAAGGTCGCGCTTGTTACAGGCGGCGCATCGGGGATCGGCGCGGCAACCGCCACCGCATTCGCCGAACATGGCGCATCCGTGGTGGTAACGGATGTGAACGATAATTTGGGCCACGCCGTGGTGGACAAGATCACGGGGAAGGGCGGCGAGGCAGTTTATCTGCGCCTCGATACCACCGATGAAGAGCAGTGGATCGCCGCCGTCGCCGAGACCATGGCGAAATATGGCCGTCTCGACGTGCTGGCGAATATCGCCGGCGTCACCGACCGGCGATCCGACAACAAATCCCTGATCAAGATCGAGGACGCCACGGTGGAAGGCTGGAACCGGGTCTTCGCGGTGAACGCCACCGGCGTCTTCCTGGGCGTCAAGCACGCCATCGCACCCATGCGCGCGGCGGGCGGCGGCTCCATCATCAATATCTCGTCAATTTACGGCATCGTGGGCTCTGGCGGCGGGGCGGCCTATCATTCGTCCAAGGGCGCGGTGCGGACTTTCTCCAAATCGGCGGCCATTCAATATGCCGGTGACAAGATCCGCGTCAATTCGGTGCATCCGGGCTTCGTCGATACCCCCATGACCGCGCCGGCCCACGAGGACCCGGAAATGGCCGCCCCGCGCCTGGCGGCAACGCCCCTGGGCCGCTTCGGGGTGCCCGAGGACATCGCCATGGGTTGCCTGTTCCTGGCCTCGGACGAAAGCGCCTGGATGACCGGCTCGGAACTGGTCATCGACGGCGGCATGGTGGCGCAGTAATATCACCGCAATCTTGCGGCATCAAAATTTGGGGATTGAAATCAGATGATCTATGAACTGCGCATTTACCATTGCATGCCGGGCCGTTTGCCGGACCTTTTGAAACGTTTCGACACCATTACCCTGCCGCTGTGGGAGCGGCATGGCATTCGCCAGGCCGGTTTCTGGACCACGATGATCGGCGAATCGAACCAGGATCTGACCTACATGCTGGCCTGGGAGTCCCTGGCCGAGCGCGAGGAAAAGTTCGGCGCCTTTGCCGTCGATCCCGAATGGCTTTCCAAGCGGGCCGAGACCGAGGCCAACGGCCAGATCGTCGCCTCGTTGAGCAGTCAGTTCCTGACCCCGACAAGTTTCTCGTCCGTGCAATAGTCAGCGGCGCGTCCGCAGCGCCGCGTTCTCGAGGCGAATGCGGTGGTAGAGCAGAAGGGCGTTGAGGATCGAAAAGGTAACCGCAATACCATGGGCGGAGAACACCAGGGGCAGAACGGCGATCTCGGTCACAACCACCAGATAGTTGGGATGGCGCAACCAGCGATAGGGGCCGGTGGTGATCAACGGTGCGCCGGGCACGGTGATGATGCGGGTGCACCAATAGGGGCCCAGGCTGACCAGCACCCAGGCCCGGCCGATCTGTGACAAGGCGAAAAGACCCAGCCACCACCAATTGATGGCAACTATACCGGGGCCCTGCCAGAGCCAGAGCGCCAGAGCGGCCAGCCAGGCGCCATGAACCAAAATGAACAAGGGATGGTGCCCGGCCCCCACTTCGACACCGCCCCTGGCGCGCAACCGCGCCTCGTTCCGGCGGCTATAAAGCAGTTCGCCCAAACGTTGCGCCGCGACCAGGGCCAGAATGACCCAAGCCATGGTCCAGGCGGTCAATCGGTTTCCATCAAGGCGAAGGCGGCCGTGAAGCCGGGGCCCATGCTGGTTAACAGCAGGCGCCTCTCAGGGGCCAAATCCGCCTGGCGAATTTCCTCCAGCACGAACAGTACGGTGACGGCGGACATGTTGCCATGGCGGCGCATCACCTCCCGTGCCTCCACCAGACCGTCGAGGGGCAGGCCGAACACGCCTTCCAGGGCGTCCAGCACCTTGGCCCCGCCGGGATGAGCGACAAAATGGTCGATCTGCTGCCGCGCCAGATCATGACGGGCCAGAAATTCGTCCAGGGCCTGTTTAAAGTCACGCTCGATGATGGCCGGAATGTCCCGGGAAAAAATCACCCGCAGGCCGTCGTTGCCCGCATCCCAGCCCATGACATCCAGGGTATCGGGCCAGGTATGTTCGCCCCAAGCGGTGATCGCCGGGCCGGTGCCATTGGTCGATACGACGGCGGCCGCGGCGCCGTCGCCAAACAGCGCGGTGGCGATAATATTGCTTTTGCTGCGGTCACCGTGGCGCAGGGTCAGGCTGCACAATTCCACCACCAGCAATAAAACCGTCGCGCCGGGTTGCCCACGGGCCAGCGCGGCGGCGCGGGACAGGCCCTGCACCCCGCCGGCACAGCCCAGGCCGAATACCGGCAGCCGCTGCACATCCCGGCGAAACGGCATGCGGTCGACCAGCAAGGCATCCAGGCTGGGCGTGGCGATGCCGGTGGAAGATATGGTGACGATGATATCGATGTCAGCGGGCGACAGGCCCGCGTCGTCCAGGGCCGCGCCGGCGGCCTTTTGCAACAGGGCGCTGGCATGTTGCAGATAAAGCCCGTTACGCTCCGAGAAATCGTGCGGTTGCAGATACCATTCCAGGGGCTGGCAGGTGTTCCGGGTTTCGATGGCCGTATTGCCGAAGATACGCGCCAGGCGCTGCGGGCTCATGGTGGCGGCCTGTTTGGAGAACAGCCGGGCCGCGGCGGGCAAGGCGTCCACTTGCCGCATCACATATCGCGGCACCGCCGTGGCTAACCCGTTCAGCCTAGCCGGTGTGGCCATGAGGTATCCCTTTATTGCTGGATCAGCCTGTTGCTGGACCGGTGGTAGCTAACGCCGTGGGCCGATGGGAGGCAAGTAAATTGACTGTGCTTTCCCTGGCCCGGCCATTTGGGTTCGCATGCCATCGCCCTTTTTTGGTGGTTTGCATTAATATGGTTATTCTTATGCGGTGTGGGTTTCACCCGCCGCCAAGCCGGAAGGGCGCGGCGGTGATGGCCTGATCGGAGAGGATAAGGGCTTGTCATACAGAATGATCGTCTTGCCGGGCGATGGCATAGGGCCGGAAGTCACGGCGGAAGCCGTGCGGGTCATGGAGTGGTTCCGCGAACATCGCGGGTTGGAGGTCGATGTCCGCCATGAACTCTATGGCGCCGCCGCCTACGAGGCCCAAGGCACGGTGATCTCGGAAGAGGTCATGGCCGGGCTGCTGGCCGTGGATGCGGTTCTCTTTGGCGCCACCGGCGGGCCGGAGTTCGATGCAATTCCCATTGCCGCGCGGCGTCGCGGCAGCCTGCTGCGCATACGCCGGCATATGGAAGTGTTCGCCAACCTGCGCCCGGTGATCGGCTATGACGAACTGGCCGATGCGGTGTCCATGAAGGCCGAGGCGATCCGTGGCGTCAACATGATGATCGTCCGGGAGCTGAACGGCGGCATCTATTTCGGCCTGCCGCGGGGTGTCACGGAAACCCGTAATGGACTTGAACGGGGCGTCAATACACTGGTCTATGAAACGCCGGAGATCGAGCGCATCGCGCGCTTTGCCTTCGATCTGGCGGAACAACGGGGCGGCCATTTGCATTCCATCGACAAATCCAACGTCCTGGAATGCCATCAATTGTGGCGCAAGATCGTCACGCGCATCGGGGCCGAGGAATATCCAGGCGTTTCCCTGGAGCACATGATCGTGGATAATTGCGCCATGCAGATCATCCGCGACCCGAATCAGTTCGATGTCATGCTAGCCGATAACATGTTCGGCGACATACTTTCGGATCTAGCCGGTGCGATCTCGGGCTCCCTGGGTATGTTGCCGTCCGCTTCGTTAAGCGCGCCCGATGACGGCGGGCGCCGGCGCGCCCTGTACGAACCGGTGCATGGCAGCGCGCCTGATATTGCCGGCCAGGGCGTCGCCAACCCGCTTGGCGCGATCTTGAGTTTCGCGCTGGCCCTGGAACTGTCGTTTCACAGCCCGGACCAGGCCGAAATGCTGCGCCAGGCCGTGCGCGGCGCCCTGGCTTCCGGCGTTCGCACCGCCGATATTCTGGGTGGCCGCGACAGGGCCGCCTCGACCGCCGAAATGACCGACGCGGTGCTGGGTGAATTACAGCGCCTGCATGATGTATGATAGGTAACCCGTAGACTTGAAAGGCCACGATATGACCAATGGAGTGATTTCCGCCGATTGCCATCTGGACCTGATCTGGATGCCGCCCGATCTGTTCACCGCCAATGCTCCCGACGCCATGAAGGAGCGCATGCCCTTCGTCACCGACGGACCGAAAGGACCGATCTGGGTATCCAACAACGGCAGCCAGTTCGGCCTGCAAAACGGCATGGGTTCGGCGGGCCGTGAGTATGTCCCCGGCGTCATCCACCGTTCGGACCGCATGGCGGAACAAGGTCTGTACGACGACGGCAAGAAAGGCATCCGCCGTCTGACCGAGCCGGATTTACGCGTCAAGGACCAGGATCTGGATGGTGTCGTGGGCGAAGTGCTGTACGGCATTCTGGGTGCGTCGGCCCGGTTGAACGACCCGCCGGCCGCGATCGTCATGATGCAAATCTATAACGACTGGCTGGCGGATTTTTGCGCCACCTACCCTGACCGCTTCGCCGGCATCGCATCCATCCCCGGCCACGATATTGACGCGGCGGTGGCGGAGATTGAACGGGTTGCGAGGCGCGGCGGCGTCAAGGGCCTGGAAATTCCATCCCTCGCCGGCGACAAGCCGTTGTATCACGACCATTGGGAACCGGTTTGGGCGGCATCGGCGGCAAGCAAGCTACCTCTGCATTTTCACACCGTTGGCAGCAACCCGCCTGACTTTGCCGCCATGGAGCCCATGGAGGGACGGCGCGCTTTCGCCGTCTTCATCACCGCCTTCCAGATGAATATGTCGCAGAAGCTGATGGAAATCATCTATGGCGGCGCCCTGGAAACCCATCCGGATCTGAAAATCGTCATCGGGGAAAGCGGCGTCGGCTGGATTCCCTACATCCTGGATCATATGGATCTGGAATGGGAGGATCAGTTCAAGGATCTGACCCTGACCATGAAGCCGTCGGAATATTGGTACCGCCAGTGTTATGCCACCTTCCAGAGCGATCCGGTCGGCATGCGTCTGGTTGATTTACTGGGCGAGAATAATATCATGTGGGGCTCGGACTTTCCCCATCCCGATGGCATCTGGCCCGATAGTCAGGAGTTTATCGAACGGGAAATGGGCCACTTACCCGACGATATCCGCCACAAGGTGACCTACGGAAACGCGGCCAACCTGTACGGTTTTCCACAACAGTGAGCCGACAGCGGGGCGCCGAGAAGCCAACGCCGTGGGATGATACCACCACCCTGGGCGATCTGCCGAGCCTGGCGGCCGCGCGTTGGGGCAGCCGCAAGGCGTTGAAATTCAAGGGTGAATGGGAAACCTTCGCCGAAATTTCAGCGCGGGTCGATCGGGCCGCCCGCGGCCTGATCGCGGCCGGCGTCGAACCGGGCGACAGGGTCGGCGTCTGGCTGAACAATTGTCCGGAATGGATACACCTGCTGTTCGCCATCGCCCGCATCGGCGCCATTCAGGTGCCCATCAACACCCGCCTTAGGACCGCGGACGCGGGCTATATTATCGGCCAGGCCGAATGCGGCACCCTGATCACCCACGATACCTGCGGTCCCATCGATTATGGGGCCATGGTGAGCGAGGTGGTGCCCGATGTTGAGCGGCGCGAGGGCGGCGTTATCGCTTCCAAGGCCTTTCCGCACCTGGAACGGATCATCATCAAGACAGCCGACGGCGATGGGAACACAGCCATGGGCGCCGGTAATTGGCGTGACCTGGGCAAGGACCCTGACACGGAATTGGACGCCGAGCTGGCGGCGCGGGCAGCCGCCGTGCGCCCGGCGGACCCGGCCTTTATCATGTACACCTCCGGCACCACCGGTTTTCCCAAGGGCGTGGTGCGCGGCCATGGCTTTCTGCGCAATCAGACCGACCGGGTCCGCATCCTGGGCACCACAGAACGGGATGTGGTGTACAACTACCTGCCCCTATTCCATATCTTCGGCTATCTAGATGGGCCGATGTTGTCCATGGCCACGGGGAACCGGCAAATCCTGAGCGAGACCTTCGACCCCGAGGCCTGCCTGGATGCCGTGGAAGCCGAGGGCGTGACCCAGATATCCGGCTTTGAAACCCATATGAAGGCGTTGATGGAGGCCCAGGAACGCCAACCCCGGGACATCTCCTCACTGCGCACGGGGGTATTTGGCGCCGGCACCAACAGCGCCGTGCCCATCTACCGCAAGGCCTTGAAAATCATGGCGCCATTGCGGCCCATCACCGCCTATGGCATGACCGAGATTGGCGGCAATGCCTGCCTTTCGTTCCTCGATTCCACGGACGAGCAAATTTGCGAGAGCTCCGGCCACCCCTGCGACGGCTTCGAATTTCGCGTCATCGATCCAGAGACGGGCCAGGATCAACCCGTCGATACACCGGGTGAGATCATCCTGAAATCCTATAATCTGATGCTCTGTTATTACAAAAAACCCGAGGAAACCGCCCGGGCCTATGACGCCGAGGGTTGGTTTCGCAGTGGCGACATGGGCTATCTGCGGGCCGATGGTTTCCTGCGTTTTCTGGGCCGCTACAAGGACATGCTAAAGATCGGCGGCGAGAACGTGGACCCCATGGAGGTAGAGGCCTTTTTGCAAGGCCACCCGGAGGTGGCGCAGGCGGCGGTGATCGGCCACGCGGACGAACGCCTGACGGAAGTCGCCGTCGCCTTCGTCGCGCCCCGGCCAGGGTGCAGCCCGTCCGAGGAGGACATCCTGGCTTACTGCCGGGGCCAAATCGCCTCGTTTAAAATACCCCGGCATATCCTGTTCCTCCCGCAACTGCCAATGACCTCGACCGGCAAGATCCGCAAGGTGGAGCTGCGCCGGCAGGCCCTGGACGCCCTGGCGGAAACGTCGGTAAATTGAGCGCCCAACGTTCAAATTGGAACGGTTTCATGACGCCGGGTGTCACAACGCGTTGGAGGGCCGGCGCAGGGTGCGCCACATGTGCGAGGCCGGGGTGTTGTCATTGCCCAGGCCCATCGCGGGCTGTTTGAAGTTGCGGCCGATGATATCTTCAAACTGTTCGATTTCGATGACCAGATCAGGGTCGAAGGAATAGAGATCGTTGACGCAGATCATCCGGGCGGTCATGTACCACTTGTGTTCCCGCGCCCGTTCATATTCCGCGACGATATAGGGTTCCAAGGTGTAATCGCCGCCGAACATCTTGATATAGGCCTGGGGATATTCGTATCCGACGCTTTCATCCGGGAAGAAACGCAAAGCCTGGTGCACCCGGATCGCCCAACTGACTTCCTCATCCACGTAAGGCTCGATCAGCTGCGCGCCCCAATAGCCGTGGTCGGAACGGATGAAGCCGGCCACCGCGATATCGTGCAACAGGCATGCCAACACGATCTTTTCCGATAGTCCGTTCTTCTGCGCCAAATTGGCGCTTTGCAACAAATGCTGTTGCGCCGGGGCGAAACGAAGCTTGAAAAAATCTACCAGCGTCGGCTTTTCCGGCATGGCCGGCAATCGGGGGTCTTCGCCCATCAACAAACGCTGCTGGCCATCGCCGAAACCAACGCCCAGGGTTTGTTCGCCATCCGCCAGATGATAAAGCAGCGACTTGGTGGCCAACCGGTCGCCCAGTTGGTGCATCTGCTGAATTTCCAATTCTTCCGTGAACGCGGCAAAAGATTGTTCTTCTGGCATTGTCGCCTCTTGGTTAATTTTATTGTTCGCGGGACCGGCAGTATGACAGGTGGATGCGGCGGAAGATACCGCCGCCGAGACAGGGGAGTCCCATCTATATTCGGGAGAACGGGAGGTCCCGTGGCGGCACAATGGCCTGGGGCGGTCTTTGGACGATGCCCCACATCGACCTGCAAACCGCGCCTACCCACGGGGCCTTGGCGGGCGGTCAAATGACCCAGAATAGCCCGGAAACGCTCTAACTGAACAATCTGGCCGCGGTCTGGCCCAGTATCATTTCCTTCTGGCTCTCGTTCATGCCGGCGGCCTCGATGACCCTCAGGGGTTCGGCATCGCCGATCGGGAAGGGGTAATCGGAGCCCAGCATGACACGGTCATGGCCGCAGCAGGAGCACAGGTAGTTGAGGGCATTGGGGTCGAACAAGACGCTGTCGAAATAGAGCTTTTTGAAACCGGCGACGGGGTCGGCGTATTTTCCGGGATGGATTTCATGGTTCCGGGTCAGGCGTCCCAGCATGTAGGGGATGGCCCCGCCGCCGTGGGAGAGGATGATATTCATGCCGGGATACTTCAGGAAATGCCCGGCGAACAGCATGCGGGCAACGGCGGTGGTGGTATCGTTGCCCCGGCCCACCGCGTTGATCATGTCATAGTCCAACAGGCGCGGGTCGCCGCATCCGAACATGGGATGTAGATAGACCGTCGCGCCCAGGCTGTCGGCGGCCTCCCAGAACGGCTCCAGATCGGGGTCGTCCAGGTTGCCCTCGCTGCCCCGGGTCTGGGTGCCGATCATCACCCCCTTGAAGCCCGCGCCCAGGGCCTCTTCCAAGACTTTTGCCGCGCGCCTGCCGTCCTGCAGGGGCACGCTGGCCAGCGGGGTCAGGCGGTCCAAGCCGTCGGTGCCGCGCATCTGGAATTCGTTCAAAAAGCGGCTCCACGCCTCGCCCTCCTCCCCCGGCAATTCATAGCCAAAGCTGTCCAGCCAGCCGCCGACGATCTGGCCATCGATGGACTGTTGGTCCATCCAGGCCAGGCGCATCTCGGTGTCCCGCAGCTTGGGCAACAGGGGCCGGGTCGGCGCCAAGCCGGCGAACACCAGTTGATAGCTGTCATCCTGGTGCAGCAGCTCCACATTGGGAAACCGGCCGGTCTTGTTTTTCAGCGCGCCCAGCATGGACTGCGGCGTGAAGTGCGCGTGGGTATCGATGATCATTTATTCGGGTCCGTCGTTGATGAGGGCTTCAATTTTGCTCATGCGCATGGGCAGTTCCAATATGGACCGGCCAAGGGGGTGCAGGGCATCGTTGACCGCGCTGGCGATGGCCGCGGGCGCGCCAAGATAGCCGCCTTCGCCAGAGCCTTTCTGGCCGTGGGAGGTCAGGGGCGAAGGGGTGCAATGCTCCACGTCCCTGACATCGGGAATTTCATGTACCGAGGGCATGAGATAGTCGGCGAAGGTGGCCGAGAGGAACTGCCCCTCGCCATCGTAGGCGAATTTCTCGTACAGCGCCGCGCCGATGCCATGGGCCAGGCCGCCGATCACCATGCCGCGCACGATGTCCGGATTGATCACCGTGCCGCAATCATGGGCGAAGGCATAGTCCAGCACCGAAACCCTGCCCGTACCGGGGTCGATTTCCACATAGGGGATGTGGGCCTGAAAGGAGAAGCAGGGATAAATCCGCACCCGGTTCCGTGCGTCGGGCAGCTGCCCGCCGCCCGGCACTTGATAGACGTATTGGGCGTGAAAGCCCGGCTCCATACCGGGGGGCAGCTTGTGATAGGCGCGATAGGCGATAAAGCAGATTTCCGCCCAGGTCAGTTTCCGGCCGGGGTCGTTGCGGTCGCATATGGTGCCGCCCGCGTATTCCAGATCTTCCACGGGCAGGTCCAGATTGAAGGCCGCGATGGCCATGGCGCGGCCCTTGATCCTGCTCGCAGCGCCCGTGGCCGCGCCACCCAGCATGATCGCCATGCGGCTGGCCACGGGGCTGCGGGTCGGCAACGCGGACAGGGAATCCGCGTGCACGATGCGGATTAGGTCCGGATCGAATTCCAGTTCCTCGCCCAATATGGTTGCGAACAGGGTTTCGTGGCCCTGGCCGGAGGTGGTTGTCCCCATGATGCCGGTGATCCCGCCCTGAGGGTCGACCTTAACCTCGCAGGCTTCCATGAAGGTGGTGATCTCGGCCGTGGGGTCCATCAGATATTCGAAGATGTTGTTGCCACCGCCCGGTTCCAGGCAAGTGGCGATACCAATGCCGGCCAGCCGTCCCTCGGCCCGCGCCTTGTCGCGGCGCGCCAGCAATTCATCATAGCCGGCCAGATCCAGGCCCTTCTGCAGCACCCTATGATAATCGCCGCTGTCATATTTGCTGCCCGAGGGTATTTCATAGGGGAAGGCGTCGGCGGGAATTAGATTGCGCCGGCGAACCTCCAATCTATCCAGGCCCAGATGCCGGGCCACCGCGTCCACCGCCGTCTCGATCATGTAATTGGTCGGCGCCTGGCCGAAACCGCGCACGGGCACCTGACCGGTTTTGTTGGTGGCGACCGAGATGGCTTCGTATTTGACGGAATTGATCGTATAGGGGCCGACGATGGCGCTGATGGGCTTGGCCAATTGAAACGGCGCCCGGCCCGGATAGGCGCCCGCATCATCCAGGGCGCGGATTTTCAACGACGTGATCATTCCGTCATTGGTGAAGGCAACGTCGGTGTCGAAAATGCGGTCCGGGCCATGGGCATCGCCCCCCGCCATGTTGACCAGGCGGTCCTCTATCAGGCGCACGGGCCGTCTGAGTTTACGGGAGAGATAGCCCACCAGGACCGATTGCTTAATGCCCCGCTTCACCCCGTAACTGCCGCCCACGTCCACGTCCTGGTGCAGGCGGATGTTGTTCAGGGGATATCCCAGGGTCGCCGCCAGCAATTCGACGAAGTTGGGCATCTGGATGGAAGCCCAGATATCCAGAATCTCCGTGCCCTCGTCCCAGCGCGCCAGGGCGCCAAAGGTTTCGATGGGCACGGTGGAACTGCGTCCCCAGCGGGCCCGAAAGGTCAGGCTGTCATCGGCGGCGGCAAAATCGCCGTCCACGTCACCCCACAGGAAATGCCCGTGATAGAGCACATTGCTGCCGTGGCCGGGGTGGACCAGCAAATCGGTCTCGGCAAAGGCCCGTTCCGGATCGACCACCGCCGCCAACGGTTCGTAATCCACATCTATCAATTCCAGGGCGTCTTCGGCGATATAGGCATCGTCGGCGACCACGATGGCGACCCATTCGCCGGCATAGCGGGTCATATCGACCGCCAGGGGATACCATTTCACGTCCGGCAACTTCAAACCCAGACGGATCGGATTGCAATCCACCGCCATCTGCGCGCCGCTCAGCACCATATGCACGCCATCCAGGGCTTCCGCCGCTGCCGTATCGATGGATAGAATGCGCGCCCGGGGATAGGGCGATGGTAGAACGGCGGCATGCTTGGTCCGCGGCAAGGCTACGTCCTGAACAAAATTCCCCTTGCCGGCAACAAAACGCGCATCCTCGCGCACCCGTCGCTTGTGGGCCACATAGCGCAGGTTAGCGCCGGATTTCCGGTTCATTGCCCGGCCCCCCGCAGGCGGCTGGCGGCCAGCTGGATCGACTCGATAATTTGCACATAACCCGTACAACGGCACAGGTTGCCGCCGATGGCTTCCTTGATCTCATCCAGGCTGGGATCGCTGTTTTCCGCCAACAGGGCCTGGGCCGAGATCAACATGCCCGGCGTGCAATAGCCGCACTGCATGCCATGGGCATCCTGAAAGGCAGCCTGCAAGGCCCCAGGCGAGCCGTCCTCGTTGCACAACCCTTCCACCGTGGTAACCGCATGGCCGCCGGCCTGTACCGCCAGCATCAGGCAGGATCGGATCGGCACGCCGTCGAACAGGATAGAGCAGGCCCCGCAAATTCCGTGTTCGCAACCCACATGGGTGCCGGTCAGGCCCGCTTCATCGCGCAGAAAGTCCAACAGGGACAGGCGGGGTTCCAGGGCCGCTGTATAGGCCGTGCCGTTGATGGTCAGGGCAATCTCACGCCTGCTCATTGTTCCGCCTCGGCAACCGCTTCCAAGAGGGCCCGCTCGGCCAATACGACGGCGACACGGCGTCGGTAGGCAGCGGAGGCATGTTGATCATCCCCCGGGTTGATGGCATTGGCAATTTCGGGCAGGGCGGCCTGGATGCCGGTCTGATCAATCCTGCTGCCAAGCAGCCTGGTTTCCAGCCCCGTTATGCGCCGGGGCACCCCATCCACGCCGCCAATGGCCAGGGCGGCATTGCTGCAAACGCCGCCCGTATCCAGTTGCACCTGTACCGCCGCCGCCGCCACCGCGAAATCGCCCTGGCGCTCGCTCACTTCATGAAAAGCCGTGCCCACGCGCGGGCCGTCGGGAGAGAGAGGGAAATGCACACCGAGCAGAATTTCATTATCGGCGCGCGCGGTCATCATCGGGCCCAGGAAATAATCCGCCAGGGCCACCATCCGCACGCCCGCAACGCTGGCCAGGCTGACCCGCGCATCCATGGCCAGCGCGGCAAGGGGAATTTCCGAGGCCGGATCGGCATGGGACAGACTGCCGCCCACGGTGCCGCGGTTGCGGGTTTGTTGATGCCCCACATAGCGGATCGCCTTGGCCAGCAGTGGCAGACGCGCCTGCACCAGGGGCGAGGCAAGGGCGGTGGCCTGGCGTGTACAAGCCTTGATGACCACCTCGTCCTCAGCCAAATCGATGCCGGATAACTCGGCAATTTCGTTAATATCGATGACCGTCGCGGGCCTGGCCAAGCGCATGGCCAGCATGGGCATCAGGGTCTGGCCGCCGGCAATGACGATGGCGTCGCCGCCCCCTTTTTCCAGGCCCCGGACGACCTCTTCGATACTCTCGGCCAGAATATAGTCGAACTTCGCCGCCTTCACTGAAGCACCTGCTACGCCCTTTCACCATTGCGCCTATACAGTAACCATCGTGGCGGACCTGCCAAGCCATGAATGGCCTCAAGTCGCGGTATCTCGACCGGAACGATTTCGGTATGCTAGCGGTATAAGCAAGGAGTGATCGATATGCTTCAGGACGACATTGCCAAGGACATCCGGAATGCCGTGGACCGCCGGTTCGATGCGCAGGTGGATTTTACCTCCGAACTGGTGGGGTTCCCCTCGACGCGGGGCAATGAAGCCACCGCCCAGGACTTCATGGCCAATGCCATGGGGGAACGCGGCCTGACGGTCGACCGTTGGAAACTCAACATAGACGATTTCAAGCATCTGCCCGGCTATTCCCCCGGCATCATTGATTACGACAATAGTTTCAACGTGGTCGGCGCCTGGCGGCCGGAAAATGCCAAAGGCAGGAACCTGATCCTGAACGGCCATATTGATGTGGTGCCGGAAGGGCCGCTGGACATGTGGGATTCGCCGCCCTATGAGGCGCGGCGCGACGGTGACCGCCTTTATGGCCGCGGCGCCGGCGATATGAAGGCCGGCCTGGTAAGTTGCCTGTTCGCCTATGATGCCCTGGTGGAGGCCGGCTACCGGCCAGGGGGCAACGTTTTCGTGCAATCGGTCATTGAAGAGGAATGCACGGGCAACGGCGCCCTGGCCTGTCTGGCGCGGGGCTATAGGGCCGACGCGGCGATCATCCCGGAACCGTCCGGCGATACCCTTTGCAGTGCGCAAACCGGCACGATCTGGCAGCAGATCACCGTCAAGGGCCACCCCGTCCATGCCTCCCGCGCCACGGAAGGCTTCAACGCCATCAAGGCGGCCTATGTTCTGATCAAGGCGCTGGAAGAGTTGGAGGCGAAATGGAACGGTGAAAAGGACCTGCACAAGCATCACTGCGGGCATCATCATCCCATCAACTTCAATATCGGCAAGATCGCGGGCGGTGATTGGCCGGCTTCGGTGCCGGCCTGGTGCACCTTCGATTTGCGCGCCGCCATATTCGCCGACGATGACATCCACCAACGCGCCAGGGAGTTGGAGGATTTCATTCGGGAGACGGCGGCAAAGGACCGCCATATGAGCAACCGGCCGCCAGACATCGTTTATCAGGGTTTCATGGCCGAGGGTTTTGCCCTGTCCGACATGGAGAATGCCGCCGAACCCATATCCCTGCTGGGCCAGTGCCACGAACAGGTATATGGCTCGGCCCTGAAGCAAAGCGTCATCACCGGCACCACGGACGCCCGGTTTTTCGGCCTTTATGCCAACACGCCGGGTCTGGTCTACGGCCCCCGCTCGGTGGATGTGCATGGCTTCAATGAATGGGTCGATTTGGAAAGCGTGCGTAAATCGACCCAGGCCATCGCCCTGTTCATGGCGAACTGGTGCGGGGTGGAGAAAATCTAGCCCATGGCGGCGGGCCATGACATTGCCACCCTGAACAGCCATCCGACCTGGATGGAAATTGACGGGGCCGCCTTGCGCCATAATTTGGAAGAGGTGCGCCGGCGGGTGGGGAAAGGCATACGGATCATCGCCTCGGTCAAGGCCAATGCTTATGGACATGGCATCGAGGCGGTGGCCCGGGTGCTGGAAGAGGAGGGCGTCGATATGCTGGCCACGGGCTCCTTCGCCGAGGCTGGCGCCCTACGCGATGCCGGCATCACGACGCCCGTGTTGCTGCTGGCCGGCGCCTTGCCCGAGGCAATGGACGAGGTACTGGCGCGTGGTTTCATCCCCACGGTCTATGATCTGGATGGCGCGCGGGCCGTCAGCCGGGCCGCCGGCGCGCCCACTCAAATTTTCATCAAGGTGGATTGCGGCCTGGGCCGTGTTGGCGTTGCCCTGGACGAGGCGGCGGCGTTGATCGATGAGATCGCCGCTTTCGCCAATATCCAGGTTCTGGGCCTTTACACCCACGTCTCGTTCAACGACAGCCAGGCCATGGCCTATAGCCGGGAACGCTTGCAATTGTTCTACGATCTGTTGGGCTCGCTAAGGGCCGCCGGGGTCAATATTCCCATCACCCAGGCCCTGGCCAGCTCGGCCCTGTTGATGGGCTGGCGCGACGATTGCACCGCCGTCTGCCCTGGGCATATCCTCTTTGGGCTTTCTCCGGTAGACCCCGAATTGGCCGAACTGGCACCTTTTCGGCCCATACTGCGCGCCGTCAAAAGCCGCGTCATCCAGGTGCGCGATCACAGCGGCGGGCCGGACAGGGGCACGGGCGCCTATCACAAGAACCGCCGCCAGCGCCGCACCGCCGTCGCGCCCTGTGGCATGAACGACGGCTATCGGCCCGCCGTGGGGGCGGATGACGCGCAGGTCCTGCATTTCGGCCGGCAATTGCGGGTGATCGGCGTATCCCTGGAACACCTGACCGTCGAAGTGACCGACGATGTGGAGATCGCCGTGGGCGATGAACTGGTGGTCGTGGCCGGCGACGGCCCGGTCGCGCTCAATACGGTGGCGCAACGGCAGGGCCAGCGGCCCATCGAGACCGCGATGACTTTCAGCGCCCGCATGCCGGTGATTGTGGTGTAGGTGCAATGACCGAACAGCCAAATTATTTCAACCGGGTCGACATGGCCCGCCTGACCGAGGAATTCCCCATCGGACCGGCCTTCCTGCGCCGTTTCGAGGCGATCAGCAGCGATGAGTTGCGCGCCCTGCAGGAGGGCCGCTTCGCAACGCTGATGAGGCAGGCCTGGAAAGTGCCGTTCTATCAACGCCTGTGGGGTGCGGTCGGATTGCAGCCGGGCGATATCGGGGGCCTGGATGATATCACCAAGCTGCCCACGTTCGATAAATCGGACATCATGGCATCCATCGCGGCGCATCCCCCCTTTGGCGATTTTCATGGCATGGAGACCTATGGGTCCGGCGAGCGGCCCCCCGTGATCCTGCACACGACATCGGGCACCACCGGACGCCCCCAGGTGCTGCTGTACGGGCCGCGCAGCCGGGAAATTCAAAATCTCCTGGTCGCCCGGGCCTATCTGTTACAGGGCCTCGCACCCGAGGACGTGGTGCAGTCGGTCTATGGCCACGGCATGGTCAACGGCGGCCACTATATTCGGGAAGCGGTGGTGCATTGGACCAATTCCATCTTCCTGCCCGCCGGCACGGGGATCGAAACCCGGTCGGTGCAGCAAGTGGCCCTGATGAAGGACTTCGGCGTCACCGTGCTGGTGGGCTTCGCGGATTATATCAAGCGCCTGGCCGAGGTGGCCAAGGAACAGGGCCTGGAACCGGGCCGCGATATCAAGATCCGGATGATCTCCGGCCACATGGGGCGCGAGGACAATATCATGCTGTCGGACGCCTGGGGCGGGGCCGGGATATTCGACTGGTACGGTGTCGGCGATACCGGCCTGATCGCCGGTGAAGGCCCCGATAAAGCCGGCCTGTACATCATGGAAGACGCCCAGTATCTGGAGATTTGCGATATCGACACGGGCCAACCCCTGGCCGACGGCGCCACGGGCGACATGGTCAATACGGTGCTGTTCAAGGACGACATCTATCCCATCGTCCGGTTCAACACCCATGATGTCTCCGCCCTGCGCACCGATGCCCCGCCATCGGCCCTGAAGCTGCGCCGGATCGAGGGGTTTTTGGGCCGCAGCGACAATATGGTCAAACTGCGCGGCATCAACATCTTTCCCCAGGCCATCGGGGCGATGTTGGGCGAACGGCGGGAATTCAACGGCGAGTTTATCTGCCGTGTGCGCCGTGATGCGGCGGGCCGGGACGAAATGACCGTGACTTTTGAAATAACCATCGGCGGCAACGAAGCCCTGGCCGGCACCTATCAAGAGATATTGCGCCGCAAGACCGGCGTGGCGGTCGGTGTCGCTTTTGCCGAACCCGGCGCCCTGGCCGAACTGACCGGCATCGAAACCCGGCAAAAACCGCAACGATTGATCGACGAACGTTTCTAAAACGGGGAAACAATAGCCTCCCCACGATAGAAAATCGAAAAAAGGCGGCGGGCCCTTGCCGGGCGCCGCCGCCTAATGGATTGCTCCGGGTGCTGGATTACTGCCAGTACACCGTGCGCATGTCGTTAACGAACATGGGTGAGGAGGTCCACACACCCATCAGGTTCTTATTGCGGACCGTGGTCTTGGCCAGTTGGAACAGATAGCCGTTGACCGCGTCCTTGGCCAGCTTCCGCTGCGCCATTTTCAGGTATTTCGAACGCACGGCCGGGTCGGAGGCGCCGTCGGCCTTTTCAATGATCTCGTTGAATTCCTGGTTATCGTACTGAAAGTAATAGCCTTTGCGGGCATAGATGCCAATATCCATGGGCTCCACGTGGGAAACGATGGACAGGTCATAGGTCTTCTGCTTGTAGACCTGCTTCAACCAGACGGCCCATTCCACGTTCTCGATAGTGATCTTGAAACCAGCCTTGTTCAACTGCTGGGCCACGATCTGGCCGCCTTCGCGGGCATAACCGGTGGGCGGCAGCTTCAACGACAGGGCCAGACCATCGCCATAGCCCGCCTCGGCCAACAGGGCCTTGGACTTGGCCCGGTCCAGGGGATAGGTGCCGGTCAGATCCAGATAATCCGGGTTATGCGGTGCAAAATGGCTGCCGATGGGGATGCCCGCGCCGAACATGGCGCCGTCTATGATCTCCTTGCGGTCGATGGCGTGGGCGATGGCCTGACGCACCTTCAACTTGGCCAAGGCCGGATGCTTGTTGTTGGTGGACAGGATGGTCTCGCCTTCCGTGGTTCCGAATGAAACCACGATTTCCGGGTTGGCCCGCAGGGCGCCCAGACCCGCCGAGGCGCGGGAGAAGGGGATCAGATCCAGATCGCCGGACATCATGGCGGCGATCTGCGCCGACTGATCGTTGATGAAGCGGTATTTGACCTTTGCCAGCTTGACCGAGCCCGCGTCGCGGTAGTCCGCGTTCCTTTCCATCAAGACGCTGTCGCCCTTGACCCAACGGACGAACTTGAAGGGGCCGGTGCCGATGGGCTTGGTGGCATTGGTCGCGGCCGATTCCTCTCCGACGATGACGGCGGTGCTTTCACCCATCCAGAACAGGAACATGGGCCGGCGCTTTTTCAAGGTGATGCGCACCGTGTTGGCATCCGGCGTCTCGATCTTGGCCATGTTCACGAAACGCTTCTTGCGCTTGATCTTGCTGTTTTCCGCAGCATTGGCCTCGAACGTGTACTTCACATCGGCGGAGGTAAAATCGGTGCCGTCGTGAAACTTGACGCCCTGGAGCAAATTGAAGGTATAGACCAAGCCATCATCGGAAACCGACCAGCTTTTCGCCAGCATGGGGCTGACCGTGGCGTCCTGGTTAATGTGGGTCAGGTTTTCATAGATATTGTACAGCGCGATCTGGCCGATGGCCGCGGCCGCGTTGGCGCGCGGGTCCAGCCCCGGTGGTTCCAGGGTCATGGCGATGTTGACGGAATTCTTAGCCGCCTGGGCCCCGAACGGCAGGGCAGCAACGGCTGCCACGGCGAGAGCGTAGCCAAATTTTCTAGCTATGGTCATTTTGTATCCTCCCAGTGGGAACGCTTCAGTTACTTGGGTAATGTCATCCAGCCTTTTTAACCTGTATTGCCCTAATCGGCAAAGGCATCTGCGTGGCGTTGCCGATAGCTGGGAAAATCCCCCAAGGGCTCCGCCGCGTACACCGCCCGCCCGATCGCCCGCGTCAGACAGTCGGCGGCTATGGCGCCGATCCGCGCTACCGACCTCTGAACAGGTTGCGGCAATGCCATGCGGGTGGTCGAAAGGGCAAATATAGTGTCGCCATCAAACGGCGTATGCACCGGGCGAATAGCCCGCGCCATGCCATCGTGGGCCATCATGGCTATCCGCTTCGCCTGGGCCTTGTCCAGGGTGGCGTTGGTGGCGACGACGGCCAGGGTGGTGTTGCCGCCGATCCGCGCCTCTACGGGCAGGTCTTCTTCCTCGCCGCCGCTTGGTCCGGGTGGATGTTGGCGGCCCATTTCGCCATTGCGTTCCAGGGCCCAGGACCAGAGCGTACCGCCGCCGGGCATGACCACGGCGCCGACCGGATTGGCCACCACCAGCGCCGCTACTTGCAAACCATCTTCCGCCACCGCCGATGCGCTGCCCAAGCCGCCCTTCAGGCGGCCGGCACATGCGCCCATGCCGGCCCCAATGTTACCAAGGGCAAAATCCAATCCCGCCCCGTTGCAGGCCGCCCGCGCCAGATCGGCATACGAGGGGCTGCGGCCCCAGTCCGCCTCGCCGCCAATACCAAGATCGAAAATGATGGCGCCGGGCACGATGGGCAGACGCCATGAGCCAAGGGCAAAGCCGCGTCCTTGGTCATGCAACCAGCCCACCACCGCATCGCCCGCGCCCAGGCCATGCACCGAACCACCCGACAGGCAGATGCCGTCGATCCGTTCAATCATGCAGGTGGGATCCAGCAAATCGGTCTCGCGGGTGCCGGGTGCCGCGCCACGCACATCCACCGACGCCACCGCGCCGCCCTCGGGCAATACGACGGTAACCCCCGTTCGGGCCTTTTCGTCCACCGCGTTGCCAACGGACAGGCCGTCGACATCGGTAATCAGGTTGCGCGCGCCGGGCTGGATCATCTCGCCATCAATGCAATATTCAAGGAGCCGGACGGTACGCCGGTCAATTCCACGGGTCAATGGAGGGCAGGTCGATGGAGGCAGCCGAACTGGATGCTTCAATTCATTATTCAGCAGCCAGCTAACCCGGATACGTCATGAAGGTCCATCGGGATCTTGATTTGAGTTATTATGACGGGTTTTCAGTATTTCGTTTGGTCCGGTCTGGATTTTCCTTGCCCTTCCCCTTGGCTTTTGTCGCCGCCGCTGTATTTCGGGTGATTTTTTTATTTTCAGACATGGCGATGGCATCGCTGGCGGGCGGCCCGAACCTGGTTTGGCGCGACGCTTGGCGCTATCCCGGCTTGAGGCGGGCCACGGCGAGCTCGAAC
>JAKZRK010000203.1:0-7684 GCA_047518225.1 Alphaproteobacteria bacterium
GTTCGTAAATCTCCTCGAACTTCATCAATCTCAGTCCCTGTACTTGTTCTGTCCGCCGCATCGAAGTCCTCCCTATGGAGACCTTCTAAATCCGGACAGATCATTTGGTACATAAACCGGACAGATCACATGTTACCGACAGGCAACAAACAATTCACTTGCCAAGATGCGTTTGATTAGCTAAGCTAGACTAAGCTTAGCTAATCATTCTTGAAGGCGAATTTGTGATGCTAAAAGTCAATATGCACGAGGCGAAAAGCCGATTGTCGGAACTTGTCCGCCTCGCCGAACAGGGCGAGACGGTTATCGTTGCCCGTGATGGCAAGCCAATCGTGGAACTAAAACTCGTGGAGAAAAAGAAAAAGCGGATATTGGGCATATGGGCCCATGCCTTGAAAGATCAGCCGCCCGGATGGGACGAGAAGCTGCCCTTGGAAGAGGTGTTTCCGGACTGGGACTTCGACAAGTGAAGGTATTGCTGGATACCCACGCGCTGATTTGGGCGCTGTTTGATGAAAATAGGCTTTCGAAATACGGGCGCGATTTGATCATGAATCCTGATCTTGAAGTTCTGGCCAGCATTGTCAGCGCCTGGGAAATCGCCATCAAGCAGGGACTAGGTAAACTGGCGCCGCCTGGAGATACGGCTCTGGCCATAAATGAAAGCGGCTTTGAGCATTTGCCCATTAGGTTGAATCATTGCCATGCCTATAGCCAATTATCCCACGACGGGAGGCATCGTGACCCTTTCGACCGGATGCTGGTGGTACAGGCAATGGCGGAGGATGCCCATCTGCTCAGCCGGGATTCGGCGTTGGACCGTTACGGCGTCCAGCGGATCTGGTAGCCGTTAGCCCCGCGAGGGCAGGATCACGATGGCGGTGCCTTGGATCGAGAGTTCGTCGTCCTGGTTGCTGGCGGCGTGGGTGATCTCGACGCAATGGCGGCCCTGATCGTCGATGAACTTGTTGCTGACTTCGCCGTTGATATACAGCACGTCGCCCTCTGGGTTATGTCGGCGGATGCGGCATTTGTGGTTGGCCAGGAAACCGTCGTCGCCCATCCAATTGGTGATGTGATGGGTCAGCCATGAATTGCGTTCGGGGCCATAATCGTAGGCGCCGGGCGCGCCGACCTCGGTGGCGAAGTCGTTCTCCCAATGCACTCGTTCCGGGCAGTCGGGAATGTTGAAGCGGTTGGCGATGCCCAGGCCCGGATGGCGGTGGACCTGCTGCCAGGCCAGCTTGTTGGCGCGGATATACAGACCGCCCCAGCCTTGGGCGTAGGCGATGAAGCCGGTGACGGTCATGGGGCCCTTCAGCATGGTCGGCAACTTTTCACCCACTGTCACATCTTCATAATAACGGGTTTCCCCGCCGCGCACCTGTTCCTGGGCGTAGTGGCGGTAGATATGGACCAGTTCGTCATCGCTGTAGGTTAGCTGGCCCTTGGCCGCGGCCTTGTATTTGGTGCCTTCCTCCCGCGCCTTGTCCCGTTCCGTGCGGAAGCACCAGCTATCCGCGCTGGCCACATTGTCTCCGTCCTGGTTGTAGAATTCCACGTGATAGATTTGCTGGACGGCGCGGCCGGAAAACCGGGTTTCGTGGGGGATTAATTCCTTCAACCAGGCTTCGCAGTTGATTTCATCGTTGCGGCGGACCGGCATATGCCAGTTCCAATCCGCCCCGGCCCACATGGCGTGGATGCCCGGCAGGCCGCCCACATAGCCCGAGACGATCCGGTTGGTGGCGAACAGAAAGCTGGGCAGGGCGATCAGGCCGCCGTATTGGCTGTTGGCGGCGTAGGCGGGATCGCACCACAGGGGATTGTCATCGCCGATGCCGTTGGCGTAATGGCGGATGTTATCGCGGCTCGCCTCGTAACACCAGGGCTCCGGCATGGTTTCGATTTTGACGCCGATGCGCTTTTGGAGATATTCCAGGCCGCGTTCGGTAATCTTCGGGAAACGGCCGCTGCTTTCCTGGTTCATGCTCTACTCCTGCCTCGCGGCCGCTTCGCGGTCCCGCAGAATTTTCCGATTGACCTTGCCCGCCGGCGTCTTCGGCAATTCGTCCGTGAAGACCACGAGGCGGGGATATTCATGACGGCTCAACTTTTCCTGGGCGAATTTTTGCAGTTCCGCGACGAAACCCGCATCGCCGCGCCGCCCGCTGACGATGAAGGCCTTGACCACCAGACCGCGAATTTCGTCCGGCACGCCGATCGCGGCTGCTTCCAGTACATCGGCGTGTTTCAACAAGGTATCCTCGATCTCCATGGCGCTCATGGTCCAGCCGGCGGAGATGATGACGTCGTCCGCCCGGCCGCCGTGAAAGTAGTAGCCGTCCGCGTCCATATGGCCGCGGTCCTTGGTGGGAAACCAGCCGTCCCGGCGCATCACCATGATCTCGCCCACCTCGTCAGGGGCGCAGGGCTTGCCGTCGGGGTCCAAGATCGCCACTTCCTGGCCGGGCATGGGCAGACCCAGGGCGCCCAGCTTGGGCGGTAGATCGGCCGCGCCGGGATAACTGCCCAGCAGCACGCCGACTTCGGTAGTGCCATAAAAACTGCCCGGATACCGACCGAAGATTTCCTTGGCCCATTGGGCGGTGTCCGTATCCATGGGCTCGCCGGTGAAGCTCAACTTGTCCAATTTGAAGCTATGGCCATCGGCGCTGCCGGCGTTCTTCATCATGCGGTAGTGGGTCGCCGCCGCGGACAGATTGGTAATCTCGAACGCCTCCAAGGCCGCCATCAGGCGGTCCGGGTCGAACTTGCCGGCATAACTGGCCGTGGTGATGCCCATGGCGTGGGGCGAGAGTGTACCATGCCACAGGCCATGGCCCCAGGCGGTGGACGAGGGGCACATGAAGCGGTCGCCGGGCCGGGTGCCGGTGCCGTACAAAGCCGCCAGCATGACGGTGACGATGGATTGATGGCGATGCCGCACCGCCTCGGGCAATTCCCGCGTGGTACCGGAGGTGTATTGGTACATGGCCATGTCGCGGCCGGAGGTGTTCACCTCAAACGCGGTTTCGTAGTCTTCCAGCACGGCCATGAAACCGCCGTCGGCGATGGCCACATCACAGCCCCCATGCGGCGCCAACTGGGCCTTTTCAGGCGCCAGCAGCAGCAATTTCGGCCGGCAATCGTCAAGGCGCAGGCGCAGGCCGTCTGGCCCGAACAGGGTGAATAGGGGGACCGCCACACAGCCCGCTTTCATGGCCCCGTACAGGGCGGCATAGAAGAGCAATGACGGCTCCATCATCAGGGCAACCCGGTCGCCCGGCGTAATGCCCTGTTCGCGGAGATAATTGGCAAAGCGCCCGGACCAGTCGGACAATTCGCCATAGGTGAAACTTTCCGATCCGCCCGTCGCAATGGCGATGCGTACGGCCACCCGGTCACGGGGATGACGGTCCAGGCATTCGTGGGCGATGTTCAACGAGGCGCGGTCGCCATCGAAAAGCTCCCATAGGCGTTCCTTGGAACAATAGCGTTGGGCGTCGGCGTAACTGGTGTAATCGGTCAGCATGGGTATGCAGGCAACCTGGACTGAGGCGGACCGGAGGAGATTATGATACTGGACAAAATTGTCAATACGCAATATTATTGTCTATAGACAACGGCAGGTGACCTTGAACGATACCGCGGAAATACCTCAAACTAGCCCGGCGCGGCCGGTGAGGGCGGTAAGCCGGGCGGCGGGAATTCTACGCCATTTGGGCCGCAGCCAGACGCCATTGGGGGTCAACCGCATCGCCCGCGACTTGGGCCTGATACCCAGCACTGCGCTGCATATCTTGCGCACCTTGGCGCACGAAGATTTGGTGGTATTCGATCGAAATACCAAACATTACAGCCTGGGTGTCGGTATTCTGGGTATCGCGCGGGATATGTTGAGCGGGGGCGGTTTCGTGCAGGCGGTACAGGGCCGGTTGGAGGGCATCGCGGCTGCTTTCGAGGTGACCGCCGTCGCCGTCGAGTTGGATGGCCACGATCATATGGTGGTAGTTGGCTTGGCCCGGTCCCGATTGGATTTGAGCATACATGTCAATATTGGCAGCCACTTTCCGGCGCTGATTTCGGCCACCGGGCGCTGCGTGGCCGCGCAGAGGGGTTGGAACCGGGCCGAATTGGCGCGCCGCTTCAAAAGGCTACGTTGGCAAAACCCGCCCGCATTCGAGACCTGGCTGGACGAGATCGTGGCGGCCCGGCGGGACGGCTTCGCCATGGACGACGGCAATTATATTCGCGGCATCATCGTTCTGGCCGCTCCCATTGCGCAATCCCCTGGCGCGCCCAGCCGGGCCGTGGTCGCGGTCGGTCTGGGGGCACAATTGAACAGCCGTCAACGCCAGGACCTGGCGCGGAAGCTGCGATGGGTGGCCGACGATTTGGCTGATGTGCCATGACCCCACCTGCGTGTTATGACCGCGCGATGAAACAGCAAATACAGAACCGGAGGCAGCAGAATGAGCAACCCCTTCAGTCATCAGAACATCGGCGGGGCCAGGGTAACCCGGGTCGAGGAAATGGCCGGTCCGGCGTTTCGGCTCACCACGCTGTTTCCCGATTGGGACGACGCGGTGTTCGAGGCGCACAAGGACTGGTTGGTGCCCACCTATGTCAATCCGGGAAAAATGACGGCGCCGTTGAGCATGCATTCCTGGATCGTGCAGTTGGACGGTCTGACCGTGCTGATCGATACTTGTGTCGGCAATGACAAGGACCGCATGCCGGCGAACCGCTGGCATCAAAATCAAGGACCTTATTTGCAGCGTCTGGCGGACGCGGGCTTTCAGCCCGAGGATATTGATATGGTCATGTGCACCCACTTGCATGTGGATCACGTGGGTTGGAATACCCGCTTGCTGGATGGCCGCTGGGTGCCCACTTTTCCCAACGCCAAGTACATCTTTTCCCGCACGGATTACGAATATTATCAGGCTAATGCCCAGGACATGGACCGCCTGAGTTTTGCTGATTCCGTGCTGCCCATCGTCGAACACGGTTTGGCGGAAATGACCGACGGCGCCCATGCCCTGGCAGATGGCCTGCTGTTGGAGCCGGCGCCGGGCCACACACCGGGTCATGTCACCTTGAAGCTGGAATCGGGCTCGGCGGCGGCGATCTTCACCGGCGACATTCTGCATCATCCCTTGCAGGCCTATTACCCCGAATGGAACAGCCGGTTTTGTCTGCTGCCGGATGAGGCGCGGGTCTCGCGGCGCCGGGTGCTGGATCATTGCGCCGATCGCGGCGCCTTATTGATGCCGGCCCATTTCGGTGCGCCCCATTGCTGCCATGTGGACCGCGCCGGCGAGGCCTATGCCCTGCGCTGGCATCACGGTTGAGGGACCGCTGGTCAGTAGGGTGACGGCGGTCACTCACCTTGCCATGGTGTTTCTGTAAACTGACTTGAAGTTGGAATTATTGTGCTTGCAGCCGTACGGAGAGAATTAATGTCTTCAATATTGAAAAATTCCGTGGCCGCCCTGCTGTTCACCCTGGCCTGTCTTTATGCCGCTCCCGGCCAGGCGGCGCGGATTGATGTGACCGATGTGGTCTTCGAGGCGGCGGAGAAGCACCTGATCCGCGAATATTTTGCATCCCAAGCTGGCCAGGGCCAGACCAAGAGCGATAAAAAGCATCGCGGGAAAGGTAAAAAGAACAAACACGGCAAAAAAGGTCTGCCTCCCGGCCTGGCAAAACGGGGCGGTTTGCCGCCGGGTCTGGCAAAGCGCCAACGGTTGCCGCCCGGTCTGGCCAGGCGCGGCCTGCCCAACGGCTTGAATGCTATTCTGCCCACGGCGGCGGCGGGGACCGAGCGCTTCATCGTCGGCAACAACGTGGTCCTGATCCAGAAGGCGACCGGGGTTGTTCTGGATATTCTGCTGGATGCGGCCGGGCAGGCCCAATAGCCGACCGGTTGGCGTGTCATGAACGATGCCTTTGCGCTAGCCAAAATTCCCAATCTGCCCGGCACCTACGCCCTGTTGCTGCACCTGACCCAACCCTTGCGGCTGCCCATAGCGCGGTTGGGGCGGCCCACGCTTGCCCCCGGGCACTATCTCTATTGCGGCAGCGCTTATGGGCCCGGCGGCCTGCCGGCGCGCGTTGGCCGCCATTTGCGCCGGGGCAAAAGCATCCGCTGGCATGTGGATCATCTGACCGAAAGGGGAGAGGTGCTGGATGTATTGTGCCTGCCGGACGGCTCTGAATGCGAATTGGTCCGGCGCCTTGGCCGAAGGGCGGGTGTCGGCACACCGCTCTCGGGCTTTGGCAGCAGCGATTGCCAGCAATGCACCTCTCATTTATTGTCGGTGCCGAGAGAACTTGACCTCGCCGTCTGAATGAACTGACGAGTCTGCGCCATGGTGATTGCTGATTTTCCACGCTTGCCGCTGGCCCATTTGCCGACGCCGTTGGAGCCGTTGCTTCGTCTGAGCGAGCATTTGGGCGGGCCGCGTATTCTGGTCAAGCGGGATGACTGCACCGGCCTTGCCATAGGCGGTAACAAGACGCGCAAACTGGAATTTCTCATGGCCGAGGCCAGGGCCAGGGGCGCCGATACCATCGTGACCATCGGCGGCGTGCAATCCAACCACGTGCGCCAGACCGCCGCCGCCGCCGCCCGGGCAGGCCTATCCTGCCATCTGGTGCTGGCCCGTGCCGTGCCTTGGGACGAGCCCGCCTACGAGATATCCGGTAATGTGCAATTGGACCACCTGCTTGGCGCACAAGTGCATTTGCTGCCCCGGGGCACCGATCGCGGCGGGGCCTTGCGGCGTATCGCCAAGGCCCTGCTGTCCCAGGGTAAAATCCCATACGTCATACCCAGTGGCGGCTCCAACGCCACCGGGGCCTTGGGTTATGTGGCCTGTGCCATGGAGTTGGAAGAACAGGCCGAGGCCAGGGGCGAAAAATTCGATTTTCTGATCCACGCGACCGGCAGCGGCGGCACCCAGGCCGGCCTGATCGCCGGCTTCCATGTCCTGGACAGTCAAACCCGGGTTCTTGGCATCGAAATTACGGCGGAGCCGGCTGAAATTGCCGCCAAGGTGCGCGCCATCGCGCGGGATACGGTCAAGCAATTGGCGCATGCCACGGCATTGCCCAAGGATGCCACGCAGATAATTGAGGGCTACGCGGGCAGCGCCTATGGCATGCCGACGGAACAGATGCGCGAGGCGGTGCGCCTGGCGGCGCGGCTGGAAGGTTTGATCCTGGACCCGGTTTATACCGGCAAGGCCATGGCCGGCCTGATCGATCTGGTGCGCCAGGGGCGCTTCGCGGCGGATCAGACCATCGTTTTTCTACATACCGGCGGGATGCCGGGCCTGTTCGCCTACACCAGCTATTTCCAGGACGAATAGAGGCTCTAACCGGTGGCGGTGATCCCGCCATCGACGACGAGTTCCACGCCGGTCATGAAACCAGAGGCGTCCGAGGCCAGCAATCGCGCCGTCTCGGCGCCGATACCAGAAGCCCCCCCGGTCACCATCGCCACTTTTCCAGTCAGGTCATAGGTTTCATTGTTCATTCCGTGCCTATCCGGTTGTAACCCACACCCACTATATGTAGGGTGTGCCGTCATACGGCAGGCAAGGGTGTCAGAGTGGAAATTGATGTTTTGAAACGGGATGATTCGCCATTTCCAGCATCACTTCTTGAGTTACAG
>JAKZRK010000204.1:0-4097 GCA_047518225.1 Alphaproteobacteria bacterium
ATGTTGGGCTACACTCTGTTTGCATCGGGGCCTCTCCGGAATTGCGGTAAGCGATTGGCGAATCGCCATTTTCCACGATTCCCCGCCTCGATGCATCAAGGGGTTTGAGAAATCCGGGCTAGGGTACAAGCGGACGCCAGCCTGACTCCGGTTGATGCGCGGTTCGTGCCATAAGCAGAAATTAGTATTACCCAATATAAGGTCCCCAAAGCATCAACTTAGCAGACTGCCAGGCCGGAGGTTGGGAGTGACGTGCCCCCGATCTTCGTACCAGTTCTTAGGTTAGAGCTTTCCTCGTGGTTGGGAAGGTCCGATCGGGCTGGAGCCCATCAATAGCGCAGGCCGGAACGGACCTATTGTGATGATTGTTGCCGGTGCCGGCGGACGGTATCCCAGGGCTGAATGTGGCCGGATGGTGTTGTAATGGCACCGCCAGCGCTCGATCAGAACTTTCGCTTCCCTCAGGTCATAGAAAATCTCTCCGTTCAGTAACTCATCCCGCGGTTTGCCGTTTAAGCTCTCGTTGTAGCCGTTTTCCCACGGGCTGCCCGGTGCGATGAACAATGTCCTGACACCGATCCGAGCCAGCCATGAGCGGACCGCCTTTGCCGTGAACCCGGAACCGTTGTCCGAACGGATATGATCCGGCGGCCCACGATCCGTGAACCAGTCAGTCAACAGATGCAGCACGTCGTCCGACCGTAAGCGCCGGGCCACCAAGATTGCCAGGCATTCCCGGCTGTATTCATCGATCACCGTCAGCATCCGAAAGACCCGGCCGTCATGGGTCCGGGCCTGCACGAAGTCATAGGACCAGATATGGTTCCGCCAGCAGGGCCGCAGACCGATGCATGAGCCGTCATTGAGCCACAAGCGTCGCCTCTTCGCCTGTTTAGCTGGAACCTTCAACCCCTCCCGCCGCCAGATCCTCTCGACCCGCTTGTGGTTCACATGCCAGCCTTCAATATGTAGCAGGGCGGTGATCCGGCGGTAGCCATAGCGACCAAACTGGCTCGCCAGACGGATGATGTCGGCCGTCAGGGCCGCTTCATCATCCGCCAGACGAAGTCGGTAACGCTTGGCGAATTCGCAGAGTAGGGGTCGGGTGCGGTGGGCCAGGGCGACGTTCTCGATCTGCGCGACCTGTTCGACGACGACGCCGCGCCCGACGACGCCATTCTGGTGGCCTGGCCAGACCCGCCACCCCCGGCGTGTATTGCAAGAATTGGCAAACGTGCTAGGACTCCGTCTCGCTTCCCGGGCGGCGGCCGAAACGTGTTCGCATGCCTGACTCGGGAGACGATACCGCACTGTCCATCGCGTCCGCCCCGGCCAACAGGAGCCGCCCGTGAAAATCGCCAGCACGAACGCCAACGAGGTTTTCAGAACCCTGATCTGGACTGTCGACCTGGCGCCGGAGACCTATAACCCGCTCAATAAAAATCTGAAGAAGGCGATCGAGGCGGAAAGCGCCGTGCGCGAATCGGTGCCGACGGGCTCCAACTGGCAGACCGACGTGGACTTCCACCGCAAGCCGGCGTTCGCCGAGTTGGTGGACTTCATCAACAATAGCGCCAAGAGCGCCTTCGACTTCCTCGAGATCAAGTACAACGCCTTCACCATCACCGGCTGCTGGGCCAACATCGCACCGCAGGGAACCAAGCACCGCGTGCACAACCACCCCAACAATTATCTCAGCGGCGTCTACTACGTGCAGGCGCCTGAAGGCGGCGACTCAATCGAATTCATCGACCCCCGCCCCCAGGCCAACATCATCAACCCGGACGTCAAAAGGAAGAACCCCTACAACAGCAGCGTGCTCAATCTGGAAGTGAAGGAGGGGAGGCTGGTGATGTTCCATTCCTACATCCTGCATTCGGTGCCGGTGAACCAGGGCAAACGGGACCGTATCAGCATCGCCTTTGACATCATGTTCCCGAATTTTACCGAATCCATGAGTTCGCCCAAATTCCACGGTAACGCCCACGCCAAGGAGTAATGTCCGCGCCCACGGCGGCCTGAAGACATGAAAATAGGCCCCGCCGCCGGGATTTTCCTATTCGGCGGAAAGCTGAGTGGCAGATTCCAATTCGTGGCGTTTCTTTTTGCCGGGCAGCTTGGCGATTTTGACATCTTCCTCTGGCGGGATGACGCCGATGGAGATGACATATTTGGCCGCGTCTTCCACCGGCATATCCAAATAGATCAAATCCCGCCGGGGCACCATCAACAGGAAGCCCGAGGTCGGGTTGGGCGTGGTGGGGACGTAGATGTTGACCATATCGTCGTCCAGACGGCCGGCCACCTCGCCTTCCGTATCGCCGGTGACGAAGGCCACGGTCCAGATGCCGCGGCGGGGATATTCCACCAGCACGGCCTGGCGAAAGGAATTGGATGATTGGCTCAGAACGGTTTCCAAGACCTGCTTCAGGGCGCCATAAATCGTGCGCACCACCGGCATGCGGTTGACCAGACGCTCGCCGGCTCTCAACAGGGTGCGGCCAAAGATATTTGCGGTGAGAAAACCGACGAAGATCAGAATAACGACCATCATCAAAACGCCCAGTCCCGGCAAGGAGAAGGGCAGATAACTTTCCGGATTGTATTTTGCCGGCAGCAGGGGGATGGCCTTGCTATCCACCCAGTGAACGAACTGCCAGGTCAGATAAATGGTCAATGCTATGGGCGCGGTAACGATGACGCCGGTCAGAAAATAGATCCGCAGCCGGGATAAAATACTCGGACGTTGGCGCGGCGCAATCAGAACAGGCTTTTCCTCGCCCGCCTCTTCAGGTTCGGCGATCAGTGTAGAATCTGGCGGCGTCTCTGACATATGACTGATAAATTCCCAATAATTATCGGTCGCAGGCCTGACTTAGGCCCGAAATCCGGCACTGTCCATCTTATTCGCCTTTCCCGCTCCCCTTCTGTATATTGGCGGTTACACCATAATTAGCAGCCTGTACGAGATTTATGCGGCGTCCCGCCATCATAACGTTGATAATCGGCCTGTCCCTCTGGGCTGTTTACCTGCGGCCTTGGCCCGCGCGCGCGGATTTCGCCAATGCGGTCGTCGCTTATGACCAAGGCAGCTTCACCCCCGCGCGCAGTGAGTTTTTGGGCCTGGCGCAGCGCGGCCACGCGGGCGCGGAATTCATGCTGGGGGCGATGTATTTTTACGGCAAAGGCGTGCAACGGAACGACGCCATCGCCGCCATCTGGTTTCACAAGGCGGCGATCAAGGGCAACCCTTCGGGACAACTCGCCTTTGGCTCGCTGCATATTCGCGGTTTGGGGGTGCGCCAGAACCTGGTGACAGCCTATAGCTGGCTGACCGTGGCCGCCCATCACGCCATTCCCGGCCTGCAACAACAGGCCATAGCGCTGCGGCATGAAGCCGCGCGCCTGATGCAACCGGACGAGATCGCGGATGCGCAACGCTGGGCCCGCAACTTCACGGCCAAGGCGTCGGGTCTGATCCTGGATTAACCGGCGAAATCGCCGCGCGCGCCGGTCAAATTGCCATTAGACTGAGGGATACTTTCAGCATTGGAGGCTAAGGATGCGGTTACAGGACAAGGTTGCCATCGTCACGGGCGCGGGCGCGGGCTTTGGCGGCGGCATTGCCCGGCGCTTTGGCGAAGAGGGCGCCAAGGTTATTGTCAATGATATCAACGCGGAAAATGGCGAAAGCGTGGTCGCCGCCATTCGGGATGCAGGGGGCATCGCGGATTATATGGCAGCGGATGTCTCAGTAAGCGCCGACATGGCGGCCCTGGTCGGCCGCGCGGTGTCCCTGCATGGCGGCCTAGAGCGTTTCCGGGCTATTGTGGGTCATTTGATGGCGTCCCCAAGCCCTTCGGGTAGGAGCGCCGCGTAGCGCGATGTGGTACATCGGGCAAGCGGCGTAACGCATCCGAATGGCTTGGGGGCGCCACCGGAGGCCGGCCGCCAAGGCCCCGTGGCGGCGTTGCGGTCCTTGGACGATGTCACGGCATCGACCTGCAAACCGCGCCTACCCACGGGGCCTTGGCGGGCGGTCAAATGACCCAGAATAGCCCGGAAGCGCTCTAGTGTCCCGATTCCGAAGTTCGCAT
>JAKZRK010000205.1:0-19946 GCA_047518225.1 Alphaproteobacteria bacterium
CGCGCCGCCTCCCGCTGGCTCAAGCCATCACGATGACAGGCCAGCCGTACTCTTAGATAAAGCTCCACGTGATACATCTCCCCGCCTTCTGCTCGCTTCGAACAAAAAACGTCAAAATGGCGGAGTTTTAATCCGCGACAAACAGATTATCTGATCGCTTCCGTGGACCACTATTGCTCCGGGATTTACACAGGAAAAACCGAAATGATACTTCGATCAACTCCTTGCCGTCTACGGCCCCCGAAAACCCAAGATTTTGAATCGCGAACCGATAGCGCAATCCCTCCTGGTGATTGAAAGGCTCCGATGTAGAATGGGCTGGCCAGCCGTCCTCGAGAACAGAGACGCCGTTGACCATGAGCGCGGTGGTAAAACGGTCCGCATCGGCGAATTGCGGCATTGGCCCAGAACGCATTGTAAAGTTTGTGTATCCTGGCCGTTGATTGGGTGAAATCGTTGATAGGGTTTCCAGTGAGGGAACCGTCCAACGCTCGTTTCCGACCATGCTGCCAACGTGGCTTGACGCGTGGGCCGGTGAAAAAATCAGCTTGTGTAGGAAACCCTGATCACCGGAGGGGCAAGCCTCGGCGATATCCGGATCGTACGCCCCGGGCTCGCAATTGCCGCCTTCGATGCATTGGTGGTGAGTAAAGCTCAGATGTAGGCCCAGTTTTTTCCTCTTGAAGCAAAGATTGGTGACCAGGGACCGGCCGCTCCGATCGAGCCGCGCATCGGACACCTTGCGTGTGAATTGCGCCTCGAATTCCTGGCCGACGCAAGGCAACTGAATACTCTTCTCGTAATTGCCATCATCTTCTCGCGCCAAATTTCGACGCCGGTTTTCCCGAAATGGCTTCTCTTGCTTCAGACTCAGGATCGGTTTGCCATCGTGCAAATAGTCGAACCGATTTTCGGGTAAGGTATCGTCGCGGTCGGTCACCGAGAATTTCAAATTGAATGGATAGGGCGTTGCACAAGCGGGTTGGGGCAGAGGCTCAAACTTTAATCTGACAAAATTGCTCAGGAGAACATATGCGGGATGACTTAAATCGTGGGGTTTTACCGCCGTGAAGTGGTTAGTCTGGGGCAACTGGATCGGTTCAGCGAAATACCTAACCGCCGAATCCACGGGAACGATTTGCCGCAGGAATTTGAGGACACCGCCTAAAACAAAGTGATGCTCAAAGGCTTCTCGACCGGTCAGTCCTGGCAGCTCGCGGTTGCTGACCATGTTAAAGAAATCCTTGTCCAGATCCACCAGGACACCGTTGTCTTGTTGTAGTTCCTTGCCCATCTGATGTTCCGCTATATCCAATACATCGGTAATGAGGTTCGCATATTCAGAGCCCAGCGAGGGCGAGGCGATCAGCAATAGCCCAATCTTCTTCTTTCGGAACTCAGGCTTTTTTCGCACCAGCATGTGGCGGACAACGATGCCGCCAGTGCTGTGGGTGACAAAAATGATCTTGGAATGGTCAAGGATTGATTTTTCATTTCCTTCGCTGAAACTCAACGAAGCGAAGAGTTGATTGGCGGCGTCGCGCATTCCGTAATTTCGACTGTCAACCGCCGTATGGAAGCCGCCCAGGTAAATGGAATAATCATCAAACTTGGAGTCCGTCCGCAGAAGCTCTGGCCAGTATACGATCGAACCGTTGTCGCCTTCGTACGCCCAGGCATCACGGCTATCGGAAAGGATGCCATGGACGAAAACAATTACCGCATTTTTCGATCGTGTCACGTACCAGAGATTATTGATGCCCGCAGCGGGTCGATTTGGCGCGATATCCGCTAGCGAGGGCTTGATGACACCCGCGACGCATAACAAAGTTCCAAATACCACCGCAAGACAAACGCTTTTTGCGATTTGCATTGTTCCTGCTGCCCAAAATCGTTGCTGCCAGCGATCAATGGTAACTCTAATGCGAAGATGTTGACAATTAACTTGCAGTTTGGGTGCCTTATTAATCATAAATGCACTCAACAAGCATATTTTCCGCAGCCTATGTCATATTGCGCATGATCGTAGCTTCCCAGGACGGGTATCATGTACCGTTCCAAGAATCTGCCCGCGCGATCCGCATGAATAGTCCAGCCGGATGACAGGCCGACGCTGGACGGGGAAGGGCCATGGGCGTATATAGGGCGCGCTCTTCCGTGGCATGGAAAGAATTTCGGCCGCAGCCTTGTTGAGCCAGCGACCCGCCAACCGTCAAATTCAGATTGATAAATCTCGATTGAAGCAAAGCAAATCAGAGATACGACGCCATGTACGATCTGCGCTGGATTCGTGACAATCCCGATGCCTTCGATGCCGGTCTGGCCGCACGTGGGGTTGCCCCACAGGCGCATGAAATCCTGGCGAGGGATGAAAAGGCCCGTGCCAATCGGACCCGCCTGCAAGAGATTCAGAATCGCCGGAATTTGCTGTCGAAACAGATTGGCGCCGCGAAATCCAAAGGCCAGGACGCCGCCGGTCTGATCGCCGAAGTGGGAGAGCTGAAAGCCGCCCTGCAGACCGGCAAAGAGGTCGAGCGGGATTTGTCCCAAAGTTTGCGGGAAACCCTTTCGGGTTTGCCCAATCAACCGGAGCCGGACGTGCCCGTGGGCGCGGATGAAGACGCCAATGTCGAGGTGCGCCGCCACGGCACGCCACCTGTGTTCGAGTTCGAAGCAAAGCAGCATTTCGAAATTGGCGAGGCCCTGGGTTTGATGGATTTCGAGGCGGCCTCGAAATTATCCGGCTCGCGATTTGTTGTCCTGCGGGGCGCCTTGTCCCGGTTGGAACGGGCCCTGGCCGCTTTCATGCTGGATATTCATGGCGCCGAATTCGGTTATACGGAAACCTCCGTGCCCTTGTTGGTGCGCGAGCACACAGCCTTTGGCACCGGTAACCTGCCGAAATTCGAGGACGATCTGTTCAAGACCACCGATGGATTTTACCTGATCCCGACGGCCGAAATGGTGCTGACCAATCTGGTCCGCGATGAAGTTCTGGCGGAGGCGGAGCTGCCCCTGCGCTATATTGCCCATACGCCTTGTTTTCGCTCGGAAGCGGGTGCGGCGGGGCGCGATACGCGGGGCATGTTGCGCCAGCATCAATTTTATAAAGTCGAAATGGTTTCCATCAGCCATCCCGATCACTCCAAAAATGAACTTGAACGCATGACCTCTTGCGCTGAAAGCATCCTGCAACGCCTTGGCATACCCTATCGGGTGATGTTGCTAAGCAGCGGCGATATGGGTTTTTCCGCCCGGCGGACCTATGACCTGGAAGCCTGGATGCCGGGCCAGGATTGCTACCGCGAGATTTCTTCCTGTTCCAATTGCGGCGACTTTCAGGCCAGGCGCATGGCTGCGCGGTTCAAGCCGGCACAAGGCAAGGGTACCAAATTCGTCCATACCCTGAACGGTTCCGGCCTGGCGGTGGGGCGGACACTGATCGCGGTAATGGAAAATTATCAATTTGCGGATGGTGGCTTTGCCATACCGGACGCCCTGCAACCCTATTTAGGCGGAATGACGAGGATCGGCTGACCATGGCCCCAAAACTTGCCGATCTACGGCGTATGCGTGTTTTGTTGACCAATGACGACGGTATCAATGCCCCTGGCATGAAGGTGTTGCAGCGTATCGCTTCTGCCCTGTCCGACGATGTCTGGGTGGTGGCGCCGGAGACTGAACACAGCGGCGCCGGCCACTCCCTGACGTTGACCGCGCCATTGCGCCTGCGCAAGATTTCGGCCCGGAAATTTGCCGTGCGCGGCACACCGACCGATTGCGTGATGATGGCGTTGAACCAGGTGATGGCCGACAAGCGTCCGGATCTGCTGCTATCCGGCGTCAATCGGGGCGCTAACATGGGCGAGGACGTGACCTATTCCGGCACCATCGCCGCCGCCATGGAGGGCACCCTGGTCGGGGTGCCGTCCATCGCCTTAAGCCAGTCGTTCGCCAACCGCAAGGTGATGCATTGGCCGACGGCGGCAAAACATGCCGGCGGCGTCATCCGCCGCCTGGTGGCGCTGGGCTGGTCCAAGGATGTCCTGATGAACGTGAATTTCCCCGATGTTCTGCCCGGTGATGTTCAGGGCATCGAGGTCTGCCGCCAGGGCCGGCGCGATATCTCGGCCTTGAATATAGAGCGGCGGATTGACGCGCGGGAGCAGCCCTACTATTGGATCGGTTTTCGCCCCGTCCATGGCGAGCCCGAGGCCGGCACCGACTTGGCGGTCACCGATGCTGGACGTATCGCCATCACGCCCCTGCATATGGATCTGACCGAAAACAAGGCCCTGAAGCAACTCAAGGCGGCATTTTAGGGATAAATTCAAGGATCTGCGATATGAGCTACGAGGCGCCCAAGATCCGCCTCATCATGGAACTGCGCAAGCAGGGGATTACTGACAAACAGGTCTTGGGCGCCATTGAACGGGTGCCCCGGGAATTGTTCGTGCCCGAGGCCCTGCGCTCTGAAGCCTATGAAAACCTGCCCCTGCCCATCAGCCAGGGCCAAACCATCAGTCAGCCCTTCGTCGTCGCATTCATGACCCAGGCCCTGCGTCTGGGCCCCCGCGACCGGGTGTTGGAAGTCGGTACGGGGTCCGGCTATCAGGCCGCGGTTCTGGCGAAACTGTGCCGCCGGGTTTGCACCATGGAACGCTACCGTTCCCTTTTGGCACAGGCGGAAGGCTGCTTCGAGGCGCTGAAGCTGCACAACATCACCACGCGATTGGGTGACGGAAACCGCGGCTGGCCGGAATTGGCGCCCTTTGCCCGCATCATCGTGACCGCCGCCGCGCCCCGGATGCCAGCCACGCTGGCCGATCAATTGGACGAAGGCGGTATCATGGTGGTGCCCGTGGGACCATCGGGTGATCAGACCCTGATCCGGGTCACCCGGCGCGGCGATGGCTTCCACGAAGAGGCCTTGCTGCATGTCCGCTTTGTCCCCCTGATGGATGGCATGCCGATAGGGCGCAAATAAAAAGGCCGCCGCACGACCCAGGGTTTGCGGTAGGGGGCGGTGAGGGGGTATCGTCCCGCCATGAGGGGTGATTTCGCGAAATCGACGCTTTTGCTGGTGGCGCTGGTTCTGATGGCGGCCTGCGTCCGGCCGATCCCCGCACCCGTGGTCTATGGTATGAAAAGCGGCGGTAATGACAAGCCGGCCGGGCAGCCCGCGGCGATACCCTTGGCTGCCGGCGATTACACGGTGGCGGCGGACGAAACCCTTTATGGCATTGCCCGGCGCTCCGGCGTTGCCTTGCGCGATTTGATCGCGGCCAACGGCCTGGGACCACCCTATCGGTTGCGCCGGGGCCAGCGTTTGCAAATTCCCGCCGTGCGCTATCATAAGGTTGCCGCTGGCGAGACCTTGTATTCCATTTCCCGCCGGCACCGCGTCTCGCTTTATGCCTTGGCCCGGCATAATAGGGTGCCGCCGCCCTATAACATACGGGCCGGCCAACGCCTGCGCCTGCCCGCCAGCGACGCCCCCGCCAGGGCACAGCCTGTAATTGCCGACAAAAGCACGCAAAGAACCGCCTCTGAAGGAAATACCGCCGCCCCCGTGCCGCGCGGCAAGCCCAAGGTCAGGCGCCCGGTAACCACCCGGCCGCCGGCCCGCGCCGGGGTCCGCTTTGCCTGGCCCGTCAAGGGCCGGGTCATCTCCGGCTTTGGCGTCAAACCCAATGGTCTGCATAACGACGGCATAAATATCGCCGTGAAAAAGGGAACGGCCGTGCGGGCGGCGGACAATGGCGTGGTGGTCTACGCGGGCAACGAATTACGTGGCTTTGGCAATCTTTTGCTGTTGCGTCATCGGGGCGGCTGGCTGACCGCCTATGGCCACAATCAGGCCCTGGTGGTGAAGGTCGGCGATGTGGTGCGCCGGGGGCAAAGGATCGCGCGTTCAGGCAGCACCGGCAATATCACCCTTCCGCAGCTTCATTTTGAGATCCGCCGGGGCCGCAAGGCCGTCAATCCGGTCCGGCACCTTTCATGATTGGAAACCGCCGCTACGGAGCCGCTCTAGCCTACAAGATGACCCTTGGATAACCGGGTTAGAGAATTGTGCAAGAATCAGTTGTTCTATTTAAACCTGAAATCTCATTACAATTTGCATTTCGAAATTTCTTTTAGGGGGCGGATAGCATGGATCATTCGAGTTTAAATTTTGAAGAATTGAAAGGTATTGAACTACTTAGAAGCAGAATCCAGTCGGCAAAAAATCCCAGTTCCTCGCTCGATGAATCGTTGAATTTATGTACCTGGAATATCAGGCATTGGGGACAACAAAGGCGCAAGCGGTTCTCGCTGCATTGCATCGCCGAGATATTCTTTCAGTTTGACTTGATAGCCGTCACGGAACTGAGGCGGAATATATCTGAACTGAAATTCGTCCTGGATCTTTTAGGTCCGTTTTGGAAAGTGGTTTTCTCCGATTACACGACCGACGCCGGCGGAAACAAAGAGAGGATAGCCTACGTCTATGACTCGCGGGCGGCCGTGTTTACGGGCCTGGCCGCGGAGTCCGACGGGCCCAGAACCAAGGATGCCGAGACAGGTCAATACGTCCCGGATTTCAATTGGTGGCGCAAGCCTTACTTGGCCTCGTTCCGCGCCGGTCACTTTGATTTCGTTCTAATGGCCGTGCATCTGCAATGGGGAACCAGCCAAGGCAGAAAAGAGGAATTAAGGCAGCTGGCCAAATGGGTGCAATCATTCCAGAAGGATGAATATCGTGTTGACCGGGGCATCATCGCCTTGGGTGACTTCAATATTACCTCTTACCGCTCACAACTTTACAAGGCGGTGACGGAATTTGGACTATCGGCGCCCAGAAGCATCTTGAAGCTGGAACACGGGTCGAACCTGGGTAAAAACAAACGCTATGACCAGATATTGCACCACCCCTCCATAACAGGATCGGTCTTTACCAAGCATGGCGGCGTGTTGGATTTTTACAAGGGAAACCATAGGGCGTTCAAACCGTACAGAGGCCTGAGCAAAGCCAAATTCACCTACGAACTTTCCGACCATCTGCCGTTATGGGTCCAGCTAAATCTTGATGTTGAAGATGAACAACTGGATCAGCTGATCGCAAAAAGGTCATGACCGGAACCGATATTGTCTGAAAGTGCTCTTATCTGAACGGCCTGAAATCAGTCGATGTGGACACCCATGCGGCCGGCCAGGTCCTGGATGAATTGCCAGGCTACCCGTCCATTGCGGGCGCCGCGGGTCACGGACCATTCGATGCCTTGGGCGCGCAGTTCCTCCGGTCCGATCGACAGGCTGTAATGGCGGCAATAGCCTTCCAGCATGGCAATGAATTCTTCCTGGTTGCAATTGTGAAAACCCAGCCACAATCCGAATCGGTCGGACAGGGAAACCTTTTCCTCCACCGCCTCCGATGGATTGATCGCCGTGGAGCGTTCGTTCTCCATCATGTGCCGTGGCATCATGTGCCGGCGGTTGGATGTAGCATAAAATATCACGTTACTTGGCCGGCCTTCGATGCCGCCTTCCAGCACGGCCTTCAGGGATTTGTAAGAGGAATCGTCATCGTCAAAGGACAGATCGTCGCAAAACAGCACAAAGCGATGATTGCCGTGGCGCAGCAAATTCAACAACCGGGGCAGGGAGGGGATATCCTCGCGATGGATTTCCACCAGCTTCAGCCTGCCCGGCGCCGCCTCGACGACGGCGCCGTGGATCGCCTTCACCAAACTGCTTTTGCCCATGCCGCGGGCGCCCCAAAGCAAGGCGTTGTTGGCCGGCAGCCCGTCGGCGAAGCGGCGGGTGTTTTCGAACAGGGTATTGCATTGGCTCTCGATGCCCCGCAACAGATGCAGTTCGATGCGGCTGACTTTGGAAATCGGCTCCAACGCAACCTCGTCCGGGTGCCAGACAAAGGCATCGGCGCCATCCAGGTCCATGCTGCTGGCGGGCGGGGGCGAGAGCCGGTCCAGAGCGTCGGCGATACGGCCCAGCAGCGGGACAAGCTCTGGGTTCGGGCCGGGCGTATTTTCGGACTTGGAAGCGGACATGGGGTTCCTATATGGCCTTATAGTAGGGGAAGGGCGGGAACCTAATCATACCGGCCTTGTCGGTCAACGGTCTGAATGGCGCTCCAATCAGAAAAGAGTCTATTATTGTGACGAGTGGAACGGCACCTGATACGATACTTTAGCGTTTGCAATCCACAACGGCGGGGCTATAGTCCGCCCGCCCCAAGCTAGATACCGGAGATTTTTCATGCTGATTTCGCCCGCTTATGCGCAGGCCGGCGGTGCGCCCGGCGGTGATATGTTTATTCAATTGATGCCGTTGCTGCTGATTTTCGTCGTCTTTTGGTTCTTTTTGATCCGTCCACAGCAAAAAAAGGCCAAGAACCATCGCGAGATGGTGTCGAATGTACGCCGCGGCGATCAGGTGGTTACGGGCGGCGGCATGCTGGGCAAAGTGACCAAGGTTGTCGATGAAAACACCGTGCAGGTGGAATTGGCGGAAAATGTCCGGGTCAAAGTGGTTTCGTCGACCCTGTCGGATGTGCTTAGCAAGGGCGCGCCGGTATCGGGAGGCGCTAGCGGCGGCGGTGGCAAGACTGACACCAAGTCTGGCGGCGGTGGCAAGACCGATACCAAGGCTGACGGCGGTGGCGGTACAGGTGGCGGCGACGCCCCGGCCCAAAAGAAATCAATCTTTAGCTTCGGCCTCAAAAAATAGGTTACAACCGCCCTCGCCATGCTGTATTTCGCCCCTTGGAAAGTTGCCCTGGTCGCCGTTCTTTGTCTGCTTGGCCTGGCTTTCACGATCCCGAATTTCCTGTCCGAACAGACCGTGGAGGGACTGCCCGGCTGGCTGCCCCATAAACAGGTCAACCTGGGCCTGGATTTGCAGGGCGGCTCGCACCTGCTGTTGGAGGTCGAGGCCGATGTCGTGGTGCAGGAACGCTTGGCCGCCCTGGTGGATTCCGTGCGTCCTGCCCTGCGCGGCAAGCGCATCGGTTATCGGGACCTGGGCGAGCGCAACAACGCCGTCATCGTGACCATTCGCAAGCCCGAGCAGTTGGATCTGGCGATTGAGGAAATCCGCAAATTGGCGGTGCCGGTCCAAGGCAATGTCGTGACCGGCATCACGGGCGGCCGGGACATCGTGGTAGAGGTGGTCAACGGCAATCAAATTACCGTTACCCTGACCGAGGAGGCGATCCGCGAAAGACGCCGTTCGGCGGTCGAACAATCGATCGAGATCGTGCGCCGGCGTATCGACGAATTGGGCACGCGGGAGCCGACCATCCAGCGCCAGGGGGACGAGCGCATTCTGGTTCAGGTGCCGGGACTGCAAGACCCTGAACGGCTGAAATCCATTCTGGGCAAGACGGCCAAGATGGTTTTTCGCCTGGTTGATGTGACCGTATCGCCGGCCGAAATTCTGGCCGGCGCACGGACGCCTCCCGGGTCGGATTTATTGGAATCCGATGAACGCAATCCCGACGGCAGCGCCGTTAACATGTACGTGGTGCGCAAGCGGGTCATGGTCAGCGGCGATACCCTGGTGGATAGTTCCGCGACCTTTCAAGACAACATGCCCGTGGTCTCGTTCCGTTTTGACAGCGTTGGCGCCAAACGGTTTGGCGACGCGACCGCCAAGAACGTCCGCAAACCGTTCGCCATCGTGCTTGACCGCCGGGTGATCAGCGCGCCGGTGATCCGGGAGCCTATTCTGGGCGGCAGCGGCATCATCAGCGGCAATTTCACGGTTCAGGAAGTACAGGATTTGTCCCTGCTGCTCCGCGCCGGCGCCTTACCCGCGCCCTTGAAGATATTGGAGGAGCGAACCGTGGGGCCGGCCCTGGGGGCTGATTCCGTTGCCGCCGGCAAGGTCGCCTGTGTCATCGCCTTTGTCGCCGTCATGGTTTTCATGGTGTTGTCCTATGGCATTTTCGGCCTCGCCGCCGACCTGGCGCTTTTGGTCAATCTGTTCCTGATCATGGGCGCGCTGTCATTGTTGCAGGCCACGTTGACCCTACCCGGCATTGCCGGCATCGTGCTGACCATCGGCATGGCGGTGGATGCCAACGTGTTGGTGTTTGAACGAATCCGCGAAGAGGTGCGCACGGGCAAGACGCCTTTCGCGGCCATGGAGGCGGGCTATCAACGTGCCCTGGGCACGATCCTGGATGCCAACATCACCACCTTCATCGCCGCCGTTATTCTTTTCGTCATGGGCTCCGGTCCGATCAAGGGCTTTTCGGTCACTCTGGGTATCGGCATCATCACCTCGGTCTTTACCGCCGTGACCGTGACCCGATTGATGCTGGTGATCTGGTTGCGCCGATCCCGGCCCGCGGCTTTGCCGATTTAGGGGCGTTCGAGATGTTTCTGATCAAACTTGTCCCCACCAAGACCAGTGTTCCGTTCATTCGGTGGCACAAACCCGCCATGGCCGTTTCCACCCTTTTGGTATTTCTCTCCGCCATCATGGCTTTCACGCCGGGGCTGAATTTCGGCATCGATTTCCGCGGCGGCATACTGATCGAGGTGCAGACCGAGGGTCCGGCGAATTTGAGCGATATGCGCTCCAATCTGGGCAATCTGGGTCTGGGCGAAGTGACCCTGCAGGAGTTTGGCGCCGCCGACACGGTTTTGATCCGCGTCGAAAAACAGTCCGGCGACGCCACGGCCCAGCAAAAGGCGGTGGCGAAAGTGCGCGGCGCCCTGGGTAATGGCCTGGATTATCGCCGCACTGAATTTGTTGGCCCCAAGGTCAGTGGTGAATTGATCGAAGCCGGCGCCATAGCCATAGCCCTGTCGGTCGTTTTAATGCTGATCTACATTTGGTTCCGCTTCGAATGGCATTTCGGCGTTGGCGCCGTGGTTGCCCTGATCCATGACGTCGCCCTGTCCATCGGCATGTTCGCCGTCACGCAGATGGAGTTCAACCTGTCCACCATCGCGGCGCTGTTGACCATCGTCGGCTATTCCATCAACGACACCGTGGTGGTTTATGACCGGGTGCGGGAGAATTTGCGCAAGTATAAGACCATGGACCTGCCAAGTGTCTTGAACCTGGCCATCAACAATACCCTTTCGCGCACCACCATGACCTCCGTCACCACTCTGCTGGCCTTGGTGGTGCTGTTCGTCTTTGGCGGCGCGGTCATTCAGGGCTTTGTTTTTGCCATGATGTGGGGCGTCGTCGTGGGCACCTATTCCTCGATCTTTATCGCCGCGCCGCTGCTGATCGTGTTGGGCCTGGGCGACCGGCACCGCAGCGGCCAGGGCGTCAACCAGGACCGGGGCAAGGCAAAAACGTCCTCCTGACGTTCAGATAACAGATGGATATTACGCCGCCCGTCGCCGCCGATCGCCAGTTGATTCAAGGCTATGGTAATGGCGGTTTCCGGGTTTCGGGGGCGCGTCATGACGGCTCCATCCTGGTGCTGCCGCGTCTAACCCTTGCCTGGCCCCTCGACAATATCGCAAACCTCGGCATTGATGATCTGACGCCCATCCGAGATGCGGGGGATGCGGTCGGCGTGCTGTTGCTGGGTTGTGGCGGGAGGGGCGCCTTGATTGCTCCGGACCTGCGGGCGGAGGTCAGAACCTGGGGCGTGGTGATAGAGGCCATGGGGACGGGCGCGGCCTGCCGCACCTATAACGTCCTGCTTAGCGAAGACCGGGATGTCGCCGCCGCACTGATCGCCGTTGCGTAAGCTTAGCAGAACAGATGTTCTCGTATTGGATTCCGATCACCATTTTCGCCGCCTTCATGCAGAACCTGCGGTCGGCTTTGCAAAAATATATCAAGGGCCGTCTGTCAACGGGCGGGGCCTCCTACGTGCGCTTCCTTTACGCCTGGCCCCTGGCCTTGTTGTATTTGTGGACGCTGCATGACTATGGCGGTTATCCCATACCCGGGATCAATTGGCTGTTCCTGCTCTATTGTTTTCTGGGCAGTCTGAGTCAAATCCTGTTCACCTTCGTCTTGATCTATTTGTTCTCCCTGCGCAATTTCACCGTGGGCACGACGTTTTCGAAAACCGAAATTTTGCAGATCGCCCTGCTTGGACTGATCCTGTTGGGCGACGAAGTCAGCCTGGCGGGTACGGGGGCCATCGTGCTTGGCCTGATCGGCGTGGTTGTGCTTTCGATGGCGCAATCCGCCATCACCTGGCGCAACCTGGCCACCTCGCTGTTTGAAAAATCAACCATGGTCGGCCTGGTGTGCGGCGCATTTCTGGGCGCCTCGGTGGTGTTCTTTCGCGGTGCGACCCTGGCACTGGAAGATGGCGAGGTGATCATCCGCGCCGCCTTTTCCCTGGCCGTGGCGTTGTCCATGCAAACCGTCATGATGGGGATCTATCTGTTGCTGCGGGAGCCGGGGCAGATGGGGGCGGTGATCCGCAACTGGCGGCCAGCCGCCGCCGTGGGCATCGCGGGATTTCTGGGCTCGGTCGGCTGGTTTACCGCCTTCACCCTGCAAAACGCCGCTTATGTCCGGGCCGTGGGTCAGGTCGAACTGATCTTCACCTTCATCGCCTCCATTGTGTTCTTCAAGGAGAAGACCAACCGCATGGAATTGGTGGGCATTCTGGTGATCCTCGCAGCCGTCGTCGCGATCATTCTGGCCGGCTAAACTTATTCTATGCGGTTGAGGCCGGCCAGTACGCGGTAGCAGGTTTCGACCGTCGGCACGGACAGACCGAGTTTTTCGGCTTTGCGGACCGTGTAGCCAAAGGTTTCCTCCACCTCGAACTGTTTGCCCTTGTCCACGTCCTGCAACATGGATTGGCGAAAGTTGGGCGCGGTCTTGCCTTGCGCCTGGCCGCGCGCATTCAAAAGCGCGACGACCTCGTCCTCGCCCAGAGAGGTAACCGCGTCCAGATCGAACGGCGGTCCGGCCTTGAGCGGGATGCCCAATTGCTTGGGTAATTGCGCCGTCTCGCGCATAACGCGGGCGGCGATGCGGGCGGTGTCGGGATCGGCCAGGAATTTCCAGGTTTCCGCCCGGGTCAAAACGGCCAGCGCGGATATGCCCAGCCAACCGACAAATTTCGACCATTCCTCCGATAAAATATTATCGGACGCCGTTGCCGGCAGTTTGGCGGACTTTAAGGTCTTGATGATTTCGTCAACTCGGGGGCTCATCTCGCCCGACAGCTCGCCGAGGATAATGGGGTTGGCCATGGCATAATTGGCCGCGCCATCCGCCTGAACGGCGCCGCCCAACATACCGACGGCGCCCAATACCGCCGCCTCGCCGAACGCTTCGGCCAGTTGGCTGTTTTTCACCACGCCGTTCTGGATGGAAAAAACGCTGCCAATGGCCAGGTGGCGCACGGCATCGATGGCGGCGGCGGTGTCATAGGTCTTGGTGGCCAGGATCAGCACATCCGCCGAGGACAGGGTGGCGGGCTGATCGATAATCTCCATTGCAACCGTGAAATCTTCCAGCCCGGTGATGGTGACGCCCTCTCTGGCCAATTGTTCGGCACGGGCGCCGCGGGCGATCAGGGCCACGTCCTCGCCGGCGCGGGCCAGATAGGCGGCAATCACCGTGCCCAGGGCGCCCGCGCCCAAGACGACAAATCTCATATTCGGCTCCAATTCCCGTTTTTTACGTTATCGCTAACTTCATTGCGGCCTAATTATAGACTGGATGCCCGGGTCAAGTCCGGGCATGACCATTATTGCAGATTTGCACTACTCTTCGTCATTGCCGGGATTGACCCGGCAATCCATCTGTCCGTTTTTCCCGGCGCCAAGCGGCTTAAATAGGGGGGTGGGCACGGATGGTGTCTTCGTTCAGTTCCGTGCCCCAGCCGGGACCCTTGGGCAGTTTCAGATAGCCGTCCTCAATCTCAGGGATGTAGGTGACGATGTCGTCCTTCCAGGGCACGTCGTCCACATCGATTTCCATGACGCGGAAATTGGGCACGGCGGCGCACATATGGGCGCTCATGATGGACGACAGATGGCCATAGAAATTGTGCGGTGCGACGTTGATCTCGTAGGCTTCCGCCATGGCCGCGATCTTCATGGAATGAAAAATGCCGTTCCAGGGCAGATCGATGATCGCCACGTCCATTGAATGATGTTCAAAAAACGGCCGGAATTCGCGCAGCCGGAACAGGCTTTCACAGGACGCGATGGGCGTCCGCACGGAATTGCGGATGTGCCGTAGGGCGGCCGGATCATAGAGGTCAATCTCGAACCAGGTCAGACCCAGATCGTCCAGGGCCCTGGTGATCTGTAAATAGCCTTCGGTCTTGCAGTTGAAATTGATGTCCAGATGAATGCCGATATAGGGGCCGGCACCTTCGCGGAAGGCTTCAAGCTGAGCGCGCAGATTGTCGATGATCTTTTTCTCCACGTTCAGTTCCGGAAAACCCGGGCCGCGGGCAAAGCCGGGCATGTACATGAGCGGGTCTTCACCAAAGCGGAATATGTTGGTCTTCAGGCCCCTATAGCCGCTTTCCCGCACCCGGGCCCCCAGGGCGGTGACGTCATCCAGGGATTTGAGTTGCGGCCGACCGATAGCCTTCGCGGCGTTCGGGTTCATCAGATAGCTGCCGCAATGGGACCAATACAGCTGCATGCGATCCCGCACCGCCCCGCCGAGGAGATCATAGACCGGTACGTCCAGGGCCTTGCCCTTTATATCCATCATGGCGTTTTCGATCGCCGCCATGGCCTGTTGGTTGATGCCGCCCGGCGCCTGGCGGGTCATGGCATAGAGGCGTTGGCTGATGGCCTCGTGATTGCACGGATTGTCGCCGACTATTACTTCGACCAGCGCCTCGATCACGCCGGTCAGGCCCTTGGAGCCATAGCTTTCGTTATATTCGGCAATACCGGTCAAACCGCCGTCGGTCTGTAGTTTCAGAAAGGAAAAATTTCGCCAACCCGCACCGCAATGCAGGGTTTCACAGCCGGTGATTCTCATTGTTCCATCCTGTTCGTTGAAATGCCACGCATTGCCGGCGTTAGCTTAGCAATTGTTTGGAGGCGTTGCGTCAAGCATTTGTTTTGCCGCGCAATAAGCGATACCGTCAGGGCCATAATAATCGGAAATTTGCGATGGAGGCGTAGCAATGTCGCGACCTTGGGAAAAATACTACACCGACGCAGCCAAGAACTTCGATGCCGATAACATGCCCCACACCACTCTGGTTGAGTTGATCAACGATGCCGGAGAGAAATTCGCGACCCGTTCGGCGGCGACCACGATCCTGCCCAACGGCGCCACGGCGACGATCACCTATGGCGATTTTCTGGAACATGCCAAGAATTTCGCCGCCTATTTGCGCGAGAGCGCGGGCCTGCAGCGCGGCGAGACCGTCGCGATTATGACCCCCAACTGTATCGACTTCACCATTGCTGCATCTGGCGCTTTCCTGGCCGGCGCGGTCTGCACCAACATCAACCCCCTCTATACCGAGCCGGAGCTGGAGCATCAGCTGAACGATAGCAAGGCCAAGGTGCTGGTCATCATCGATTTGTTCGGCGACAAGGTTGACGCTGTGATCGCCGCCACGGAAGTGCGCCAGGTGGTGAAAATTTCGCTGTTGGATTACTTCCCGGCCATGAAGAAGCTGATTATCGGCATCGTCCTGAAACGGGTGAAAAAGGCCATTCCCGATATGAACAGCCCGCATATCGGTTTTGGCGATGCATTGATGGCGGGCGGCAAGGCGCGCCGGGGCGGTGGCGTGGATATCGCGGCCTATACCGCGGGCCTGCAGGGCAGCGATACCGCGTTGTTCCAATATACCTCGGGCACCACGGGACGCAGCAAGGGCGCGGAATTGAGCCACACGGGCATCCTGGCCAATGCACATCAGGCGCAAACCCTAATCGGCCATATGCGCGACCCCGAGGGCGATACCACCCTGGTGATCCTGCCGCTCTACCATATTACCGCTTTTGCCTTGATTTTCGTTATCGGCATCGGCAGCGGTGACCATCTTGTCCTGGTGCCTTCGCCGCGCCCGCCCTCGAACCTGAAGACGGCGTTCGAGAACTTCGAGGTTACCGTGTTCACCGGCATCAACACATTGTTTGCCGCCCTGATGGAAGAGCCCTGGTTTGATCGCGACCTGTTCAAGAACGTCAAATTTTGCGGCTCCGGCGGCGCCGCGCAAGACACGGAGGTCGCCCGCCGCTGGGAGCAAATGACCGGCATCGAGATCTATCAGGGCTATGGCATGACGGAATGCTGCGGCGTCATGAGCCTGAACCCCGTGGGTGATAACCGCCTGGGCTCGGTCGGCATTCCGGTGCCCGGCCTGGAGGTGCGGATCGTGGATGACAACGATGTGGAGGTGCCCACGGGCTCGCCCGGCGAACTGCTGTTCAAGGGGCCGACCATCATGAAAGGTTATTTCGGCCGCCCGGACGCCACGGCGGAAGCGCTCAAGGATGGCTGGCTCTATTCCGGCGACATCGCGGTGATGGACGAGGACGGCTTCCTGGAAATCGTTGACCGCAAAAAGGACATGATCCTGGTCTCCGGCTTCAACGTCTCGCCCAACGAGATCGAAGACGTGATCGCCAAGTTCGATGGCGTGATGGAGGTTGGCGTGATTGGCATACCGCACGAAAGGTCCAGCGAGGTGCCCATGGCTTTCGTGGTGGCGACCAGTGCGGCGGTGACGGAAGAAGCCGTTATCGCCCATTGCCACGAAAGTTTGACCAACTACAAGGTGCCAAAACGCGTCGTCGTGGTTGACGAAATCCCCAAATCACCTGTCGGCAAGGTGCTGCGCCGCGAATTGCGCGACATGGTGCCGGACTAGGAAATCGACGGGCCTTCGTGACGAGGCCGCCGCCGCTGGGCTGACTGGCCTGAATATGCGTTATAATGGGTCATTGTTTTGTCGAATTGGGGACGGCTGGTATGGACTATAATCTGAAGATTGTCGGCGGTACCATCGTTGACGGCGGCGGCAGCCAGGGCGATGGCCTGCCCGGCCGGATGCTGCGCGGCGGCCAGGCGGCTTGAGCCCATGGACAGGCAAACCATCGCGGTCATCGCGCCCGGCGATATGGGCAGTGGCGTTGGTCAGGCCTTGGCCAAGGCCGGCCATGACGTGGTGACTACTCTGGCGGGGCGCAGCGAGGCCAGCCGGGCGCGGGCGGAACGTTGCGGCTTTCGCGATCTGCCTGATCTTGACCAAGTCGTTGGGGAGGCGGCGTTGATCCTGTCCATTCTGCCCCCCGCCTCCGCTATGGATTTGGTGGAACAGGTCGCAGCCGCCATGGCGCGCACAGGCGCGCGGCCCGCCTATATGGATTGCAATGCCGTCTCTCCGGCCACCGCGGCGCGGATCGCCGATGTGATCGGGGCGACAGGGGCCACTTTCATAGATTGCGGCATTATAGGGCTGGCGCCGGGCAAGGGGCCGCAACCGACGCGGTTTTACATATCGGGAGCCGATTTGTCGCCGGCGGTCGCCTTGGCGGTCGAGGGTATAATTGTCAAGGGGGTGGGGGCGGAAATTGGCCGCGCCTCGGCCCTGAAGATGCTGTATGCGGGCCTTAACAAGGGGCGTTTTTCCCTTCTCGCCACCATGGCGACGGCGGCGGCGGCCATGGACCTGCTGGATGAACTGGGCGAGGAGTTGGCCTTCAGCCAGAAAGATACCTGGAGTTATATGCAAAGCGGTATTTCGCGTCTGCCGGCGGATTCGGAACGCTGGTGGCCGGAAATGGAGCAGATTGCCGAAACCCTGGAAGCCGCCGGGGTGACCGGGGACTTCCATCACGGCGCGTCGTGGATATTGCAGCTAATGGCGCGGACGCCGCTGGCGGCCGAGACCCGCGAAACCATTGACCCCAACCGGACCTTGGCCGAAACCGTGCGGATATTCGCCGATCACCTGGAGAACAACGCCAAACCGTAAGGGGGATTGCGGCGGGACGCCGGCTTTGCCACACTACCGCTCTCGAATAATCGATCACAGTTGGAAATTCATGACACATCACGTCTATAGCGGTGCGCGTAAAGTGCCGCTGCAGGAAGTCGCGCTGAATGGCGCCAAGGCGGCGGCCGGGCTGGTTTCCCTGGGCCTGGGCGATGGCGATAGCTTCGCCACGGTGACGCGCAACGACCTTGCCATGCTGGAAACCATGATCGCCGGCAATTTGATCGGGGCCTACGCGGTGCCGGTCAACTGGCATGCCACGGGCGAGGAGGCCGGCTATATGCTGACGGACTCCAACGCCAAGGCGATCATCGTGCATGCGGATCTTTTGCCGGGCATCGCCGGTCATCTGCCTGCCGGGGTGCCAGTGATTGTTATTGCCACGCCGCCTGAAATCGCCGGCGCCTATGGCATCGCCCCGGAACTATGCGCCGTTCCCGACGGCGCCATGGAATGGGAAGCCTGGCGGGACGGTTTTGCCCCCTGGGCGGAAGAGCCGCCCCTGCAACGGGGCAGCATGATCTATACCTCGGGCACCACGGGCAATCCAAAAGGGGTGCGGCGGGAGCCGACCTCGCCCGAACGTCAGGCCCGGATCGGCGAACTGGCCATGCGTGCCTTCGGCATTGGTACGGACGGCTGCGCCGCCATGACCGGGCCCATGTATCATTCCGCGCCCAATGCCTATGCCCGCCTTGCCATGACCATGGGCAACGACATTCACCTTCTGCCCCGCTTTGAAGCGGAGGAGTTATTGCAGGCGATCCATAGCCATAAGCTGAGCCATATGCATGTGGTGCCGACCATGTTCGTGCGCATGCTGCGCCTGCCCGACGAGGTGAAGGCGAAATACGATCTGTCATCTTTGGTGCATGTCATTCATGGCGCCGCGCCCTGCCCGCCCGAGGCTAAGAAACGCATGATCGAATGGTGGGGCCCGGTGATCTTTGAATATTACGGCTCCACGGAGGCGGGCATCGTGACGATCGCCAACTCCGCCGATGCGCTGGCCAAGCCGGGTACCGTGGGCCGGCCCCTGGATGGCACCATTGTGCGGATCTACGACGATGACGGCAATGTTCTGCCTACGGGGGAAAGCGGCGAGATCTATATGAACATGAACGATCTGTCCGATTTCACCTATCACAACAAAGACGACAAACGGGCCGAAATTGAAATGGACGGCCTGGTGACCAATGGCGATGTGGGTTATCAGGATGAAGATGGTTATCTGTTCTTAAACGACCGCAAGCGCGACATGATTATTTCCGGCGGCGTGAATATTTATCCCGCCGAGATCGAGGCCGCGTTGCTGGATATGCCCGGCGTTCAGGATTGCGCCGTCTTTGGCATTCCCCATGATGAATTCGGCGAATCCGTGGCCGCCGCCATTGAACCGCAACCGGGCGCCGGTTTGTCGGCCGATACGGTCAAGGAATACCTGCGGGCGCATATCTCCGCCTACAAGGTGCCGCGCGAAGTGACCTTTCACGATGCCATGCCGCGCGAGGATACGGGAAAAATATTCAAGAGAAAATTGCGTCAGCCCTATTGGGAACGGGCGGGCCGGCAAATTTAGAGCACTTTCGGAATATTCCGAAAGTGCTCTAACCGCCATGGAATGGAGCGAAATGACCGACGGGTGGGTTAGGTTAAGGCGCCGGCTCGTCCTTTGGAATTGTCAGCGGCTCCGTCTGACCCGGTTTATTGGGACTGGGTTCATTTTTCCTTGGGGCGATGTCCGCCCGGTCTCTCAACGCCTGATCCAGCGATCGTAACGGCCGTTGCAGATAGAGACTACAGTAGTTGTCGATTTTCGACTTATACATGGTTTTTCCACAGAGTTATTCACAACTTGTTAGTTTCATGCGTGCCTATCCGGTTGTAACCCACACCCACTATATGTAGGGTGTGCCGTCATACGGCAGGCAAGGGTGTCAGAGTGGAAATTGATGTTTTGAAACGGGATGATTCGCCATTTCCAGCATCACTTCTTGAGTTACAGCGG
>JAKZRK010000206.1:0-5942 GCA_047518225.1 Alphaproteobacteria bacterium
ACTGAAAACCCGTCATAATAACTCAAATCAAGATCCCGATGGGCCTTCATGACGTATCCGGGCTAGATGACCGGATCGCCCATGCTGGGAAATCCAAAGCAAATGGGATTGGTGCCAAAGCGGCCTTCGACCGCGCCATGGGGCGCCACCCAGGGCGTTGCGTTCGAGGCGATCATGGTTATCAGGCCCTCGACCGCCGCCATCTCGGCATAGACCGACAGCATGCCCGTGTACCAGGTGCGGTCGGCGCCGACCATCGCAAGGCCGGACGCCTTGGCTTTCTCGATGGCTATCTCGGTCGCCTTGAAGGCGACGACATAGCCCAGATTATCGTTGCCACGCAGCCGTGCCGATACGGTCGTCTGGTGCCCCACTTCGACAGGGCGGACCGGCGCGCCGGTCCGTTGCAAGCGCTCGACAATGGAGACGACGCGTGCGAGGCCGCCGTAGCCGAGGCCCCGCAATTCGCAATCGACGATGTGGTCGGCGATGATGCGCGCGTCCTCGGCACTGTGCTGGTTGGCGGTCATGACGCGCTCTACCAGCGCGCGGGCTTCGTCGACTTTGATATGCATCCGTTTCTCCTTTATTTCTCATACAAACGCGCGCCGCATATACGCCTCCGACGCCCGCGGCACACTGCCCGCAACGCATCTTCGGCCGCTGAAGACATCCCGTCAGTGGCCCCAGGCGATGGTGGCGGCCGTGCTTCAGGTTTGTTGGCCAGGATAAACCGGATTGGCTACCGCCAGCCCTTCATTCCATTGCTGGAGATTATCCAATACGGCCTGGGACATCATCGCGCGGGTATGATGGGTGCCGGAGCCGATGTGGGGCAGCAATACCACCTGCTGCATCGCAATCAGCGCCTCGGGCACATGGGGTTCATGCACGAATGCGTCCAATCCGGCCACCGCGATGACTTTGTTTTCAAGTGCGGAAATGAGCGCGGCTTCATCGACCACCGTACCCCGCGACACGTTCAGCAGAACCCCGTCTTCTCCCAAGGCGCGCAGCATGGCGGCATCCACCAGGTTCCGGGTCTCTTCGCCGCCCGGTACGATAACCATCAGAATATCGACGGTCTCGGCCAACGCCATGGCGGATGCGGCGTAGGCATATGGTACGCCGGGCTGGCGGTGCCGTCCGTGGTAGATTATTTCCAGACCAAACGGTTCGGCCCGCCTGGCGACGGCCTTGCCAATCCGCCCCAGGCCGAGGATGCCCAGGCGTTTTCCGCGCAGGGTTCCGGTCAGCGGAAACATCCGCGTGGGCCAATGCCCGGCGCGCAGGAAGCGGTCGGCCTGGGGTAGCCGGCGAACGGTGGCGAGCAGCATGCCCATCGCCGTATCCGCCACTTCCTCGGTGTTAACGTCAGGGGTATTGGTGACGGTGATGCCCCGCTCGGAGGCGGCCCCGACATCGATATGGTCGCACCCGACCCCAAGGACCGCCACGATTTCCAGGCTTGGAAATGCATCCAGGAAGGCGCCGTCCACGGCAACGGTGCTGACGTGGCCGGAGCCGACCATGCCCACCGCCACCGCGCGCAATTTTTTGGCGGTCGCGCCGGGAATATCGTCCGCCGGCGCGAAATCGTCGATCTGATGGAGATTGAAGAGCGCGTTCAGCTGGGCGTTGGGTGCGCCGAACAATCGTCCGATTAGCAGCGCCTCGGCTTTTTCTGGCATATTTGTGGCATTCTTTTCCCGAACTTTTGGGCGACAATGGATGTTGCAGCCAATTTAGGGGAGGCCCGGTCATGGAACAAATTGAGAATGTAACGGATGCACGCCTGGAAGACCGCTTCCAGATCGAACAGGTCATGCGCCGTTGGGCCCGTGCCGTGGACCGCCGCGATTGGGCCTTGGTCAGAGAGGTGTTTCATCCCGGTGCGATTGACGACCACGGAATGTACAAAGGCGGCATTGACGGCTTGATTGAATGGCTCGAAGCGCGCCATCAATGCATCACCATGTCGATGCATGTCCTGGGCAACATCTACATTGAATTCCCTGATGCGGACTCCGCCGTCTGCGAGAGTTATGTGGTGGCCTACCAACGCTACGATGCCGCACCCGGCGCGGACCAATCGCATATTCTTGCCGCGCTGGGGGAACAGGTGGGTCAGTCCGATCTGCCGATCGATGTCATGATGCCCGCCAGATACGTCGATTGGTTCGAGAAGCGCGACGGCGTTTGGCGCATCACGCTTCGGACCACGATATTCGAGGGACGTTATTTCCTCGACGGCGACAATGCCGCCCTGGACCCTGCCTGGACCGTGGGGCAAAGGGATAATTCCGATCCCCTGTATATCGCGCGGCGGCGCGCTGGCCTGATGACCTGAAAGTAGATATTCAAAAATCCTACACGTTCAGCCGGTCCACGTCAGCCACAATTCCTTTGGTCCCCGGAAGGTGAAATTGGGAAAATAGCTGAAGGTTTGGTCTTTCACGAGCGACAGGGAGGGCAGGCGCCGGGCGAGGGTCTCGAGGGTAATGGTCGCCTCTAGAATGGCGAGCCGATTGCCCAGGCAGAAATGGATGCCGCGGCCAAATGAGATGTGGGCGCGGGCATTGGCCCTGTGAATATCAAAGGCGCCAGGGTCATCGAACAATGCCTCATCATGATTGGCCGATCCGAGGGAGAGAAATATCTGCGTGCCGGCGGGGATTTTATAGCCGGCCAGTTCCGTCTCCCTGACGGCAACCCGGCGCCAACTGGTCTGGGGAGAGTTGAAACGCAACACCTCTTCCACCGCATTGGGGATCAACCCAGGATCCTGGCAGATTGCCGTCCAGTGGCCGGGTGTCGAGAGCAGATTGATCAGGCCGTTGCTCAAAAGGTTGCTGACGATTTCATGGCCAGCAAATGACAGGCCATAAACCACGGACTCAACCTCCTTGTAACCGAGATCGCCGGGGTCCGCATCATGGGCGGCCAACAGCTCAGAAGTAAAATCATCGGCCGGTGCCAGATGCCGCGCCTTTACGAACGCAACGCAGTACCGCCAGTAGGCAAGCATCTTCCGGGCGATATCGATCTGCTCCGCATCGCTCGCCTTGCCCCAGGTGAAGGCAAGGCGGTTCGTGGTCCAATCCTTGAGGTCTTTGTCATCCGCCCGGGGAAAACCAATAAACCGAAAGATCGTCTCGCCTGGCAAGGGATTTGCGACGGCGCTGACGAATTCCGCCGGGGCGCCGGCCAGGTGCATGCCATCGACCAGGGCTTCACATCGCCGCCGGATAAAAGGTTCGAGTATTTTCATCCGCCGGCTCGAGAATCCGGCCTGGGCGAGTTTACGGATTCGGGTGTGATCTGGCCGGGCGCGGTTGGACAAGACCGCGATGGGGTTGTAGTCGGTGGCCGCCAAAACCTCCGCCGCCGCATCACAAATCGGCAGGACGGGATCTTGTACGTTCTCGGACGCGAACAGATCAGGGTTGCGAAATACCTCGGCCACATCCTCCATGCGGGTCAGGACCAGATAACCTAGCTCTTCGGCGTAAAATACGGCCGACTGTCCGCGAAGCTTTTCCAGCACCGCGTATGGGTTCTTCACATAGGTCTCGGAGAACGGCGAGAACGCATGATCGATCGGGCAGCCCTTTGGTGCCGCCGCCCGTCCGGTGCGAAACTTGTGGTATGCGGAATCCGCCATCGGCCCAAATCACCGCGCTTCGATTTCATCGATACGGGCACTTGGCGAGATGTGATTGAGGCTGATCCGGGTCTCGATCACCGCCGCTCCGTCATGGGCCATCGCTTCAGCCACCACCTGCTCGACCTGGCTTTCCGCGGTAATACAAAAACCTTTGGCGCCGAAGGCCTCGCCCCAGGCGGCGAAATCTGGATTTTGCAGTGCCGTGGAGGTGACCCGGCCCGGGAAACTTCGTGCCTGATGCATTCGGATGGTTCCATACGCGCTGTTATTGGCGACAAATATCTTGATTGGCACACCATATTGCACCGCTGTCGCCAGTTCGTTGCCCGTCATCATGGCGCCACCATCGCCGACGAATACCACGATCTGCCGCCCCGGCGTGGAAAGCCCGGCGGCAACGCCCGACGGCACGCCTGGGCCCATCGCACCAACCGTGGCGCCGATGAACATATTGTCTTGACCAAGGTGAAGATAGCGCGCCGGCCAGCTCGAAAAATTGCCGGCATCCGTTGTAACGACCGCATCGGGCGCCAGATGTTTGTTTATGGCGGCGACCACATGGCCAAAGACAACACCGTCGTTGGCGGAAACCGGTTTCCAGGTCATCACGGAGCGGTGCGCCCCGTTGAGGCGTTCAACCCAGGCGGAGCGCGCCGGCGAAACCTTGCCAGGGCTGGCCGCAAGCATCGCCTTGATGAATTCATGGGGGTCGCAACCGAGGCCCAGGGCCGGTTCAAAAACCCGGCCAACTTCGCCGGGATCAGGCCAGACATGGATCATCGGCTGGTCCGGTTTGGGCGCGCGCGGAAAGGTGAAGCCCTGGCTCATGGACGGGCCGATCCGCTCCCCCAGCACCAACAGCAGGTCGCTTTCCCGCATGACATCCAGCAACTCGCCGGGCGCCCGATTGAGCATTCGCCCGGCGCTATTCGGGTGGCGGCTGTCGAAGACATGGAAGCGCCGTTGGGGCGTCGCCACCGGCAGCATGAAACTCTCGGCGAAGCGGGTCAGGTCGGCGAGCGCGGCCGGGCCATGCAGCCGCCCACCGGCGATCACCAAGGGCCGTTGGGCCTCTTGCAGCATTGAAAGCGCCTCGGCCGCATCTTCAGGTGCCGGTGCGGTAACGGCTTTCTTGCGGGGCCCCAGTACCTCCGCGTCGCAGGGACCATAGAGCAGATCTTCCGGCAGGACGACGACCACGGGACCCGGCGTGCCGGATTGGGCGATATGGAAGGCGCGGGCAAGCGCTTCGCTGATCCGGCTTCCGTCAATCACTTCGATCACCATCTTCGTGGTGTCGGAGAAGCTTCGCGCGTAGTTCATTTCCTGCAAGGTCATCCGGCCCAATTCGTCCCGATCGGCCTGCCCGATCAGAAACACCACCGGCTCTGCGTCGTGATAGGCGACATGGAGAGCGATAGAGGCGTTCATGGCGCCGGGCCCGCGGCTGATGATGCAGACGCCCGGTTCGTCGCGCAGCCGCGCATGCGCCACCGCCATGAAGCCCGCACCGCCCTCGTGCCGGCAGACCACAAGCTTGATCTTGGGAAAATCCAGCAGGGCGTCGGTCAGGGGCAGATAGCTTTCACCGGGCACGCAATAGGCGGTGTCGACGCGATGGGCCTCCAACGAGGCAGCCAGGACATGGGCGGCGGATCGTGTCACGGGGCGGAATCCCTTCGCTCTAACGCGGCAAATATCGGATGAGTGTAGCGGCGGGGCGCCTGGGAATCCATGCATGTCGATCCGGTGTTATCGCGGTGCCCAGCGAAAGAATAAATTCACCTGCGGTTCCGCGATGGAGACACGACACCGTAAACTGTGCGAATATTCGCTAGAAACTGGAAATTGGGAGGAAATAACCATGCCGAAATGGATCGACCATATCGTGGTTCGGGTCAACGACATCGACGAGAGCCTCAAGGACTATGAGAGCAAGCTCGGCATGAAGGCGAGTAAGGGCCCGGACGAAATACCCAGCTTGGGCATGACGCGGGCGATTTTGCCGCTGGGTGACGAGGGACGTTTTATCGAGCTTGCCGAGCCGCTTGGGGAAGGCGGGGCCATTGCCGGTGCGCTGGAAAAATACGGCGAGGGGGTGCATCTGGTCGCGCTGGCCGTGGACAATTTGGCGCAAGCGACCGCCGAGATGAAAGCCAACGGTGCACGAATTATCGAGTCGGGGACCCAGGTCTTCGTGCATCCCCGCGATGGCCACGGCGTGATGTATCAACTGATCGAACGCGAATAGCGCTGATTTCAGTAGCCCTATGAC
>JAKZRK010000207.1:0-13666 GCA_047518225.1 Alphaproteobacteria bacterium
CCCCACCTCAACGCCATCGAGCGATTATGGGGCGTCATGCATCGCGAGGTGACCCACAACAGCTTCTACGCCAGCTTCGCCCTCTTCACCGAAGCCATCGACGATTTCTTCCGCCGACGACTGCCACGAGAGTGGACGACGCGGCGCGACACCATCACCGACAATTTCCAAATCTTCTCGCACAAGGATTTTCGGGTTCTGGGGTGAGGCGAGTATACGACTAATTCGACTCGCGCCGCAAGTACAATTATAGCGCCGCGACCCTGAAAAACCAAGGGTAGCGAAGAATTCCGCCCAATCGTGGTCTGGTTTCAGTTCTTCGACTTATCCACAAGACGGCCTTCGGCGATCCACGGCATCATGGCGCGCAGCTTTTCGCCCACGTCTTCCGATTGGTGTTCCGACGAGCGGCGGCGCATCGCCTTGAACGAGGCTTGGTTCACCTTGTTTTCCAGCATCCATTGAGCCGCGAATTCACCGGATTGAATGCGCGCCAGGACCTGGCGCATGTTGTCTTTGACATGCTCGTCAATGACCCGCGGGCCGGAGATATATTCGCCATACTCGGCGGTGTTGGAGACGGAGTAGTTCATGTTGGCAATACCGCCTTCATAAATCAGATCGGCGATCAGCTTCATTTCGTGCATGCACTCGAAATAGGCCATTTCCGGCGCGTATCCTGCGTCCACCAAAATTTCGAAGCCGGCCCGCATCAATTCACAGACGCCGCCACACAGCACCGTCTGCTCACCGAATAGATCGGTTTCGCATTCTTCGCGGAAGGTGGTTTCGATCGTGCCCGCACGGCCGCCGCCGATGGCGGAAGAGTAGCTGAGCCCAATTTCCAGGGCGTTGCCGGAGGCGTCTTGCTCCACCGCTACCAGGCAGGGCACGCCGGCGCCACGGACGTATTCCGAACGGACCGTGTGGCCGGGGCCTTTCGGGGCGATCATGAAGACATCCATGTCGTCCCGCGGCTCGATCAAATTGAAATGGATCGACAGGCCGTGGGCGAAGGCCATGGCCGTGCCCTGACGCATGTTGTCGCGCAAATCGTCCTGCCAAAGATCGGCTTGACCCTCGTCCGGGGTCAACACCATGGCCAGATCGGCCCAGGCGGCGGCCTCGCCCGGTCTCATCACCGTGAAACCCGCGGCTTCGGCCTTGGCGATGGAGCCGCTGCCCGCACGCAGGGCGACAACAACGTTTTCACAGCCCGAATCCTTCAAATTATTGGCATGGGCGTGGCCCTGGCTGCCATAGCCGAAAATTGCCACTTTCTTGCCTTTGATCAAGTTCACGTCGGCATCGCGGTCATAGTACACGCGCATTATTGATATCCTCTTCGTTGCTGCTTGCGCCACCTAACCGGGGCAAGTCTTGATTGGGGGTTGTTGTTAGGGCCTTGTCTACATGGCGTCCGCGCCGCGTGCAATGGCGACCACGCCGGTACGGGATACCTCGGCCAGCCCCAGAGGCTGCATCAGGTCGATGAAGGCGTTGACCTTGCCACTATCTCCGGTGACTTCAAAGACGAACGAGTGCAGGGTGGAATCCACCGCCCGGGCGCGAAAGATATCCGCCACCCGCAGGGCTTCGATGCGGTTTTCGCCCTTGGCGACCACTTTGACCAAGGCCAATTCCCGCTCGATCGACGGTCCCTCCTCGGTCAGATCGACCACGTTGAACACCGGCACAAGGCGTTCCAACTGGGCCCGGATTTGATCGATGATCATCTCGCTGCCCGAGGTGACGATATTGATGCGCGAGCGGTCCTGGATGGCATCGACCTCGGCCACGGTCAGGCTTTCGATGTTATAGCCCCGGCCGGAGAACAATCCGACGACCCGGGCCAGTACACCCGGCTCGTTATCGACCAGCACGGCAATGGTATGCTTGGGCGCGATTTCAGACTTTTCACTCATAATGTCCTCGATAGAAACTGATCCGCCGAACGCTAGAGCGCTTCCGGGCTATTCTGAACCATTTGACCGCTCACCAAGGCCCCGTGGATAGGCGCGGTTCGCAGCTCGATGTGGTGCATCGTCCAAGAACCGCCCCAGGCCCTTGTGCCGCCACGGGGCCTTGGTGGGCGGCCTTCGGTGGCGCCCCCAAGCCATTCGGATGCCCAAGGCTCTGGGCGCCGCTTGCCCGATGTACCACATAGCGTTACGCGACGCGCCTACCCGAATGGCTTGGGGACGCCATCAAATGATTCACAATAGCCCGGAAACGCTCTAGGTCCGGCGCGCGGTCAGACCAGCGCCATACCATCGCCCGTAACTTTCGGGCGGCTGGCGCTTTGCTCCTCACCCAGAATCATATCGTTATGGGCCGCGCCCGAGGGCACCATGGGAAAGCAGTTTTCCTCTTGTGCCACGCGCACGTCGGCTATTACAAGGCCATCGGTATCCAGCATTTTTTGGATGCTGGCGTCCAGTTCGCCGGGCCGCTCGATCACCATGCCCACGGCCCCAAAGCAATCCGCCAGCTTGACGAAATCGGGCAGGGCCTCGCTATAGGTTTCCGAAAAGCGGCTGCCATGCAGCAATTCCTGCCATTGCCGCACCATGCCCATCCACCGGTTGTTCAGGATAAATATCTTCAAGGGCAGCTTATACTGCATGGCCGTGGATAGTTCCTGGACGTTCATCATGAACGAGGCCTCGCCGGAAATATCAACCACCAGGGAGCCAGGATGCGCGACCTGAACCCCTACCGCCGCGGGCAGGCCATAGCCCATGGTGCCCAGGCCGCCGGACGTCATCCAGCGGTTCGGCTCCTCGAATTTATAGAATTGCGCCGCCCACATCTGATGCTGGCCGACTTCCGTCGTGATGTAGGTATCCCGGTCCTTGGTGAGTTCGTACAGCCGTTGGATGGCGTACTGCGGCTTGATGATATCCGTGCCCTGGTTAAAGCAGAGACAGTCGCGCGAGCGCCACTTTTGAATCGTCGTCCACCAATCATTCAAGGCCGTCTGGTCGGGCTGGTAACCGCCGCTCTTCCACCGCGCCAGCATTTGCCCCAAGACCGTGCCCACATCACCGATCACGGGCAAATCAACGCTGATGTTCTTGTTGATCGAAGAGGGATCGATATCCACATGGATTTTTTTCGAATTGGGCGAAAAGGCATCCAGGCGGCCGGTGATCCGGTCGTCAAAGCGGGCGCCAAGACAAATCATCACGTCGCAATCATGCATGGCGTTGTTGGCTTCATAAGTGCCGTGCATCCCCAACATGCCCAGGAAGCGGTCGTCGGATGCCGGAAAGGCGCCCAGGCCCATTAGCGTGCTGGTGATGGGATAGCCCGTCAGCCGCACCAACTCCCGCAGCCGGGCGCAAGCCTCGGGGCCGGAATTGATCAGGCCGCCACCGGAATAAAAGATCGGCCGTTTGGCCCCGGCCATTAATTCCACCGCCGCCGCGATGGCTTCCGTTTTGCCCTCCACCGCCGGGCGGTACGTTTTATGTTGCAGATTCTCCAAATCGGGTTTTTTGTAACGCCCCTGGTTGACGCAGATGTCCTTGGGCAGGTCGATCACCACGGGACCGGGGCGCCCGTGCGTCGCGACGTAAAATGCCTCGTGGACGATGCGGCCCATTTCATCCGTGTCCTGGACCAGATAGTTATGCTTGGTGCAAGGCCGGGTAATGCCGATGGTGTCGGCTTCTTGAAAGGCGTCGTTGCCAATCAGGTGCGAGGCAACCTGACCGGTTAAACAGATGATGGGGATGGAATCCATCATGGCATCGGTCAACCCGGTGACCGCGTTGGTGGCGCCGGGGCCGGAAGTGACCAGCACCACGCCGGGCTTGCCGGTGGACCGGGCATAGCCTTCCGCCGCATGCACGGCGCCGCCTTCCTGACGGACCAGAATATGGCGAATGCTGTTCTGCGCGAACAGGGCGTCGTAAATGGGCAGTACGGCGCCGCCGGGATAGCCGAAAATGACGTCCACGCCCTGGTCCGACAGCGCCCGGATCAAGATCTCCGCGCCGCTCAGGGTGCTTGTTTCCCCGTTCTGTTCCCTACCCGACATGACCTGCTCCTAATGCGGGTTGCCACCCGGCGCCCATCGCCGGTCGGTTCCAATGCTGAATAATGCAACAAAGCCCCTCGAAAGAGAGGCTTCGACACATACCGCCGCGCCAAATCTTCCGGCTGGAAAATGGTACAGGCGGGCGCAACATAATGCCTCATTAGGGGCGGGTCAACAGGTTTTGCATAATAAATGGAATGTTTTTTTCCAAAAAACTTTCCGAATCTTGCGAATTTATGGCAATCCACGAACACATCTTGTTTCTGAACCATGTCATCTGTCTTTTGGCATAGCGCCGCGTGGCCTGTTGCGCGGCCGCCAGCGCCTGGGCGCGGCCGATCTCGCCGCGGCTATGTCGGATAAGTTCGGGTACTCCCAATGCCTTCATGGCGGGCAGACCGGGGTCCAGATCCATGGCCGCCAGTTCGGCCACTTCCTTCAAGGCACCATGATCGAGCATGGCCGCCAGGCGTTCATCGCAGCGGCGGTAAAGCTGTTGGCGCGGCCAGTTCAGGACAAAGCCATGCCAGGGCGGCGCCAGGGTGGTGGTGGCGGGCCGCTGTTGCCAGGTTGCCAACGAGACGCCGGTGCCCGCGATCACTTCATAGGCCCGAACCAGGCGTTGCGGGTCCGTCGGCTTCAGGCGCGCCGCCATGACGGGATCCCGCGCGGCCAGGGCGGCATGCAAACCCGCCGGGCCCAGTGCCCTTAACTTGGCCCGCGCCGCCTGGCGGGCCGGTTCCGGAATATCGGGAATTTCCGCCATGCCTTCGGTCAGGGCCTGAAAATAAAGCCCGGTACCGCCGACGATTATGGCGGTCCGGCCGGCCTGGCAGGCATTGGTGATCTCGGTTTGAACCAATTCCAGCCAACGTCCGACCGAGAACGGCGCCACCGCGGAGGTGATGCCGTACAGGCGATGGGGCACGGCGGCCTCCTCCCTTGCGCCGGGACGCGCCGTCAGCACCCGCAGTTCGCGGTAGACCTGCATGCTGTAGGCGTTGATGATAACCCCGTCAAGTGCCTGGGCCAGTTCGATCGCCAAACGGGACTTGCCGCTGGCCGTCGGTCCGGCTATCAGAATGGTATTATCCATACCCCATAGCGCTTTCAAGGTCCTTCATGTCACAGGTTCTGACCCTTATAGCGAAGCCATTGACGGACGACCATGTCCGTATCGCGCTGTCGGTCATGCCCGCGGGCACGGTGGTGGATTGGCTGGCGCCTGGGCAGGCCTGCGATCTGCTGTTTTCCGGCCCGGGTACGGCGAAGGAGGTGGCGGTGCGCCGGGCCCTGGGCGGGGCGCCGGTGGATCTGTTTTGCCAACCTGACAATCCTGCGCGGCGCCGGCAATTGCTGGTGGCGGATATGGATTCCACCATCATCAGCACCGAATGCATCGACGAGATGGCCGATGTACTGGGCCAAAAGGCACAGGTGGCCGCCATTACCGAAAGAACCATGGCCGGCGAGATCGGCTTTGCCGAGGCTTTGCGCGAACGGGCGGGAATGCTGGCCGGATTGACGGAAGCTGATCTGCAGGCGGTCTATGACCAGCGCATCCGCCTTAACCCAGGTGCCAGGGAACTGGTTGCCACCATGCGCGCCCACGGCGCCCATACCGCGTTAATTTCAGGCGGCTTCAGTTTTTTTACGGAAAAAGTCGCGGCCGCCGCCGGATTTGATTATCAACAGGGCAATCGGCTGCATTTTGTCGCCGGCCGCCTGGACGGCCAAGTAGCGGAACCGATCCTGGGGAGCGAGGAGAAATTGGCGGCCTTGCGTTCCCTGTCCGCGCAACGAAATCTTGCCCCCTGGGCGACCCTGGCGGTCGGCGATGGCGCCAATGATCTGGCGATGGTCAAAGCGGCCGGTCTGGGCGTCGCCTATCACGCCAAGGCGGTACTGGCACAGGCGGCCATGGCCCGGATCGACCATGGCGATCTGACGGCCTTGTTGTATCTACAAGGTTATCGGGCCAAACAAATCCAAAGCTGAAGGATTATACCAACCGTCGCTGATAGGGACCTATTGAGATCGTCTCCGCGTGCCCTCGGGAAGGAGTGAAGCCGCCGGCGACGTGGTGCATCGTCAAGGCTTCAGGACGCATCCGAGGGCGCGCGGAGGCGACCGAAGGCGCCCTGGGACAGCTTTCGGAGGGCGTCGCGTACGCCTAACGATGCGCCGCATCGCGTCGGCGCACGCTCCTACCCGAAAACTGCCCCAGGGTGTCTCAATAGGTTCCTATCAGCGCCGGTTGGTATTATTCCTTCGTCTTCTCTTTCTCCATCGCCTTTTCGTCCAGCCGCACCGCGACAAAGCGCCGGTTGCCGGTACGCTGTTGCACCAATAACAACACGGATTTCACTTTTTTCGAGGTGCGCGTCTGGTTGGCCGAACGAATTTCCGCGATCTGTTTGGCGACATCACCCGGCGTCGTGACCGGAGCCTGCTGTACTTCGACGATCAGATCGCCGGGACGAAGGCCGTATGTGGCGGCCGAGCTGTCGGCTGCGACTTCCAGCACCAGAACGCCCTTGGCGGATTCTTCCAATTTGAAGGTTACCCGTGCTTCATCCGTCAGGGCGGACAGGCGCATCCCCAACAATTTTACATCCTTGGCCGGCTCCGGCTTGGCATCTTCGTTGGCCAGCGCCAGCTTTTCGACGCTTTCCTCCATCTCGGCAATGGTGACCTCCAGGGTGATGGGCTTGCCCTTGCGCCAGGCCTCGACCTTGACCGTCTTGCCGATACGCGTTTCCGCGACGATCCGGGGCAGGGCCCGCATTTCATCAACCTCCTTGCCGTCGAAGCGCAATATCACATCGCCTTGCAGAACGCCGGCCTTGCCCGCCGGGCCGTCCTCGCCCACACCGGCGACCAAGGCGCCGGCGGCCTTTTCCAGGCCCAGACCATCGGCGATTTCATCGGTGACGGTCTGGATGCGGACGCCCAGCCAGCCGCGCCGGGTACGGCCAAATTCAGCCAGTTGCTTAATCACCCGGTTCGCCAGGGTCGAGGGAATGGCAAAGCCGATACCAACGCTGCCCCCGGTCGGCGAGTAAATCGCCGTGTTGATGCCAATGACCTCACCCTTCATGTTGAACAATGGGCCGCCGGAATTGCCCCGGTTGATGGCGGCATCGGTCTGAAAGAAATCATCGTAAGGCCCGGAATTGATGTCGCGGCCACGGGCGGAAATTATTCCGGCCGTAACGGAACCGCCCAGGCCAAACGGATTGCCGATCGCCAGCACCCAATCGCCAACCCGCGACTTGTCCGAATCGCCCCATTTCAGCGCCGGCAGCCGGCCTTTCGGTTTCACCCTCAACAGGGCCAGATCGGTCTTGGCATCGCGGCCCACCAGCACCGCCTCGAGCAGGGTGCCGTCGGACAGGCGGACGCTGATCTCGTCCGCTTCGGCGATCACATGGTTGTTGGTGACCACCAGGCCGGTGGCATCAATGATAAAGCCCGAACCTAACGAAGTCGCGCGCCGGGGGCCGCGGTTCTTTGGCCGGTTTCGTTCCAGGAATTCCTTAAAGAATTCCTCGAACGGCGAGCCGGGGGGTACCATGAATTCAGGCTGGCCTTTTTTGCCTTTGACCACCTGGGTGGTCGAAATGTTGACCACCGCCGGCGACAGCCTGGCGGATAGATCAGCGAAACTATCGGGGGCGCCACGGGCCTGTGCGGCCAGGGGCAGTAACAGCAACCCGATGGTCGCGGCCGTGGTGGCGATAGACGCGGTGAGGGGGGTGGTCCAGCGACTGGGTAAAATGCCGATCACGTATTTTCTCCCTTGTGCAATGGCGGCGGGGATGGGCTGCCATCCCGTGCCGGATTTAATGGCCTGATCTGTTGGCCTAAGAGGTATTGCCAAACATGACGCCCTGCAAGTCAATCGGTGCAAGCCGGCTGCCGCAAATTAACCGCCGTATTGGCGGCTGGACCGTGATTTCCGAATCGAATGTGACAAAACCATGGCAGCATTGAAAATTCATGAATTCGCCGATCACTTCACCGTGTAATATTGCCCGGCTCGGGAGGTTGTGCGGCCGGGACAGGCCAGGGCGATAGACTGACTTCGAACAGCAAACTCAATCTCCGAAAACCCGGTGCCGGCTACTGCAACGTCTTTGCCACCCAGATGATGCCAACGCCAAGGGTTGCCGCACCCAGGCCGCCGAGGCGCAGGGCGTCGTCAGGCTGTTGCATCACCACCGCCATCATACGCTTCATGCCGGCGGGAAAGGCGGCATACAAGCCACCCTCCAGGACCAATATCAGACCCAGTACCCAGAATAGATCGATCATGGCGCCCGAGGCTCCCAATAGTGGCTATCGGCTATTGGATCCAGGGCCGTGTTATTTCGCCGCGCCCTTGCCTGGCCGTCCCATGCTGTCGCCGAAGTAGTTGAAGAAATCGCTGTTCGGTGACAATACCATGGTGGTGTCGTCGGATTGCAGGGCGGTCCGGTAGGCTTGCATGGTACGGTAGAAGACGAAGAATTCCGGATCCTGCGTATAAGCATCGGCGAAGATCTTGTTTCGCAAGGCGTCGCCCTCACCACGAGTTATATCGGCCGATTTTTGCGCATCGGCCAACAATATGGTGCGCCGGCGGTCCGCATCGGCGGTGATCTTCTGGCTGCGTTCCGCGCCCTCGGCCCGAATTTCCGTGGCGATACGTTTCCGTTCAGCCCGCATCCGATCATAAACCGCCTGACTGTTGGCGGCCGGCAAATCGGCGCGTTTGATCCGCACGTCGATGATTTCGATGCCCATCTTCAAGGCTTCGTCGTTCACCAGGTTGCGGATTTCGTGCATCAATTTGGCGCGCTCGCCCGACAGCATGGTTTCGAACTTAACCCGGCCAATAACGTTTCGCAGGCTGGAGTTCACCAGGGGGGCCAGCCGATTACGGGCAGTAACTTCATTGTTGACGGTCTGGTAGAATTTCAAAGGGTCGGTAATGCGGAAGCGGGCGTAGGCGTCAACCACGATCCGCTTTTTATCGGCCGCCACCGCTTCGACCGGCGGGGCGTCGAAATCCAGGATCCGTTTTTCCATGTACTGGACATCCTGGACGAATGGCGTTTTGAATTTCAGTCCTGATTCCGTGACGGTTTTTATCGGGTTGCCGAATTGCAGCACCAGGGCATGTTGGGTTTCATGCACGGTAAAAACACTGCCATAGCCGATGATACCCAGAATGACCAGGATGATTGCCGCTATTGTCGCTACATTCCGCTTCATTAGTTGCTCCCCGTATTTTGGCCGGTCCGGCGCTGCAATTCCGGCAAGGGCAAATAGGGTAAGACCCCCTGGCTGCCGCCTTCATTGTCGATCACGATCTTAGTGGTGCCCTGCAGAACGGTTTCCATGGTTTCCAGATACAGCCGCGTACGGGTGACCGAGGGGGCCAATTTGTATTCCCGTTGAATGGCCAGATAGCGGGATACTTCACCCTCGGCCTGGGCCACGGTCTGCTTCTGGTATCCCTCTGCCTCCTGGCGGATGCGCTCCGACTCGCCACGGGCGCGGGGCAGAATATCGTTTGCATAGGCCTGGGCTTCATTCACCAGGCGCTCCTCGTCGGCGCGGGCCGCCTGCACATCGCGGAAGGCGTCGATCACCGCGTCCGGTGGATCGGCCTTGGCCAATTTAACCTGGGTTATGACGATGCCAGCCTTGTATTCATCCAGGGTCTTTTGCATTAAATCCAGGGTCTGCCGCTCGACCTCGTTCCGGCCCTCGGTCAGGACGTTGACGATTTTCGAACGGCCCACAACCTCGCGCATGACGCTTTCAGCCACCGCCTTGACGGTATTTTCCGGCCTTTGGATATTGAACAGGAAAAATCCGGCATTGCTGATCTGCCACAGCACCGTGAAATTGACGTCGACGATATTCTCATCGCCGGTCAACATCAGGCTTTCTTCCGGCAGATTGCGCAGGGCGGAGGATCGACCGAAATCGCCCGAGCTCTGAAAACCGACTTCAACCCGGTTGACGCGCGTCACCTTCGGTGTCAGCGCGGTTTCAATGGGCGTGGGTAGATGATAGCGCAGGCCAGGCGATGTCGAGCCGGTGAACTTGCCGAAGCGAAGCACCACGCCCTGTTCATCGGGGCCAACCCGGTAAAAGCCGGAAGCCATCCAAGCCGCGATCAGAACCAGTAAAATCAGGAACACACCCCGGCCACCCCAGCGCCCGCCCGGCAGGACGCCTTTGAACCGGTCCTGGCCTTTGCGCAACAGTTCCTCCAAATTTGGCGGCTGTGGGCCGCCGCCCTGGCCCCATGGCCCCCGGCCGCCGCCTTGCCCGCCGCCGCCACCACCACTACCGCCACCGCCTTGATTGCTCCACGGCATGAAATTTCCAATCCCCGATTGTCAGAATAATGATGCAGTCAGAACGTGTTTACAAAACACGGACCGGGACGCGTTGCCACGGCGTGTTAAGGCATTATATGACACCTTGCGGCGCTGGGTGCAACGGATGCCCTATGGCGCCGGCAAATTGGGGAGCATGGGGATGGCGCGAGTGAGTGAAGACGAGGTCTTGGAGGCGCTGCGGCGGGTCGGCGATCCGGCCCGTGAGGGCAATGTAGTGGACCTGGGCATGATCACGGGTCTGGCCGTGCGGGACGGCAATGTGGCGTTCTCCATCGAAATAGAGCCGGAGCGCGCGCCGGAGATGGAAAGCCTGCGCCGGGCCTGCGAGCAGGTGGTCGCGGGCCTGCCGGGCGCGTTGTCGGTCACCGCCGTGTTGACCGCCGAACGCGCCGCCCCACCGCCCCAACAGCAACCGCAGGGGCAACCTGGGGGCCAGCAAGCACCAAGAATTGGCCGCCATGGCAGTGCGGGGAACCAAAAGATGGAACTGCCGGGGATCAAGGCGGTGGTCGCCGTGGCGTCGGGAAAGGGCGGCGTGGGTAAATCCACGGTCACCGTCAATCTGGCGGTCTCCCTGCATCGCCTGGGCCTGAAGGTCGGCATTCTGGACGCGGATATTTATGGCCCCTCCATGCCGCGTATGCTGGGGATCTCGGGCCAGCCCCGTTCCGACGGCGACAAATTGGAGACCATGCGGGGCCATGGGGTGGCCTGCATGTCCATTGGGTTTCTAGTTGACCCGGACCAGCCGACCATCTGGCGCGGGCCCATGGTGATGGGCGCGCTGGAACAATTTCTGGGCGACGTGAACTGGGGCGAACTGGATCTATTGCTGGTCGATATGCCCCCCGGTACGGGCGACGCCCAATTGACCATGGCGCAAAAGGTGCCCCTGGTGGGCGCGATCATCGTCTCCACCCCCCAGGATATCGCCCTGATCGATGCCCGCAAGGGGCTGAACATGTTCCGCCAAACGCAGGTGCCGGTTTTGGGGATCATCGAGAATATGAGCTATTATCATTGTCCCAGTTGCGGCCACCGTGCTGAAATTTTCGGCCATGGCGGCGCGCGCGAGACCGCCGCCGAACTGGGCTGTGATTTCCTGGGTGAAATTCCCCTGCATATCAGCCTGCGCGAGACTTCCGATGCCGGCACGCCCATCGCGGCGTCGGATCCGACCTCGCCGCAAGCCCAAGCCTTCATGGATATCGCCAACGAGGTAAAACAGCTTTTATGAGGCAGCCCGTGACGCGGCGGCCTGCTCATACCACCCGGCGCTGATGGGGACCTATTGAGATCGTCTCCGCGTGCCCTCGGGCAGGAGTGAAGCCGCCGGCGATGTGGTGCATCGTCAAGGCTTCAGGACGCATCCGAGGGCGCGCGGAGACGACCGCAGGCGCCCCGGGACAGCTTTCGGAGGGCGTCGCGCACGCCTGACGATGCACCGCATCGCGTCGGCGCACGCTCCTACCCGAAAACTGCCCCAGGGCGTCTCAATAGGTTCCTATCAGCGCCGGGTGGTATCAGGCAGCCAGGGTCTTGTCGATTTCATCGACCAGATCCCGCAGATGGAAGGGTTTCGAGAGGACTTTTGCGTCGGAGCGCGAGGTTTGCCGGTGGCGCAGGGCCACGGCGGCGAAGCCGGTGATGAACATGATGCGGATGGCCGGGTCCACCGCCACGGCGTGGCGGGCCAATTCGATGCCATCCATCTCGGGCATCACGATATCCGCCAACAGCAGATCAAACCGGCCTTCCGCCAGTACCGGTAAAGCCTCGTCGCCCTGGCTTACGGAAAATACTTCATGACCGGCGCGTTCCAGGGCACGGCCCAGAAAGTGCCGCATGGAATCGTCATCTTCCGCTAATAGGATCTTCGCCATCAATATCCTCGATACCCGCGCGTCTCTTGACCATCAGAGACCTAAACTGGCGCCCCGATTTGCGCCAACGATAGTCGGACATGCCTAGCAAAGAGTAAAGATGCGCCGAGCAAACAATTAATTTTTTCCGTTTTGGCCGCGAATTTACCGCCTCCGGCCCTATGGTTTCCGCCTCTTCACGTGCTAGCATCCCCATGGGGACACCGGCTGGTTTGGCTGCATCCGGCCCGCCGAACCTATAAAATTCGAACTCGAATACCGACTACCGGATGGGGGGTGGTGGATGACAATGGGTAAAGCAGAGACCTCGCCACCGCCGTTCACCGTGATCGGACCGGCTCGACAACTGGCGCCCGTCGTCTTCGCCTCGCCCCACAGCGGCCAGTACTATCCGGACGATCTGATGGCCGCGACCACGCTGCCGGAATTGTTATTACGACGCACCGCCGATAATTTTGTCGATGAATTGTTCGCCGCCGCGCCCGACCATGGCGCGCCCTTGTTAGGGGCCGCTTATGCCCGCGCCTATCTGGACCTGAACCGGGAGCCGTGGGAGTTGGACCCCCAGATGTTCCATGAAGCCCTGCCCAGCCATGTCAATGCCACTTCCTTGCGGGTGGCGGGCGGCCTGGGCACCATTCCCCGGTTGGCCGCGGACGGGCGCGATATATATCGCCAGAAATTGGACTTCGCCGAGGTCCGGCAACGGCTGAACCTAGTGTATTTCCCCTACCATCATTCTCTGGCGCGGATGATCGAAGACACCCAATTGGCATTTGGTCACTGCCTTTTGATCGATTGTCATTCCATGCCCTCGATCAGCGGCCTGGGGCCAGCCAGCCGTGGCGGCGATCAGCGGGCCGATATTGTACTGGGGGACCGTTTCGGCGCCACCTGCGCCCCGGAATTGACCGAGTGTATCCATCGTACCCTATCCGGCCTCGGTTTCCGGGTGCAGCGCAACAATCCCTATGCAGGGGGCTTTACCACTTATCACTATGGCCGTCCCGGCGCCGGGGTGCATGCCGTGCAGATCGAGATCAATCGGCGCTTATACATGGACGAGGTACAGGTGGCGCCCTTGCCCGGCATGGAACGCGTCCGCCTGGCCATGACAGCGGTTATCACGGCCGTTTGCCAGCTGCCTTCAGCCTACTTCGAAACCCTGGACGCCGCCGCCGAATAGTCCAGAATTGATCTAGCCCGGATACGTCATGAAGGCCCATCGGGATCTTGATTTGAGTTATTATGACGGGTTTTCAGTATTTCGTTTGGTCCGGTCTGGATTTTCCTTGCCCTTCCCCTTGGCTTTTGTCGCCGCCGCTGTATTTCGGGTG
>JAKZRK010000208.1:0-4778 GCA_047518225.1 Alphaproteobacteria bacterium
GTCGCTGGAACTCGGGTAGCGAATGCGGGAATGGGAGATCGGCGCGGTCGAGAACATCCATGGCGCGCTCCCCTATATCCGGTTTGCGCCCATTCTAGCCCTAGTGGGTGTGGGTGTAAACCGGATAGGCAAGGAATCAACATGAATAATAGGTAAAGATACCCCATATCCGCAATGGCATTTTCCGATCCGGCAATTCCATTACTATCCTACTTTGACATAATCGATCGCCTGTCGCCCAAGATAATCGGCCTTGCGGGCTACTTCTTACCAATTTTATCTTCGATCGTCGCATCCGTTGCTGTATCTGATTTTCTCTTTGGCGGCACTGTTGGCACAGCGTGGCCAGCCGCCCACCTGTCAACGCCCCGGCCGGTCTGTATCGCAGTGCAAAGGAATATTATGCTGCGCTGCACAATTTTTCTTGACATACGGCTTTTATTACCTATTTTAGGGCTATGTTGCATTGCAGCATAAACGAGTTTTAGCTGAATTTGACGGGTTTTGGCGTTACCGGACCCGCGATCCCGTGGGCCCTGTGGCAGTGGATCGCACCGGCCGGCGAAGCCCAGATGACACCAACGAACAGAGAGATTTGATCATGAACACCAAGAGCACCAAGCAGGATAATGCCACGGACAGCGCCACCAAAGCGGCCGAGACCATGGTTGCAGCCGGCCAGGAGACCCTTCGCACCTTCGCCAAAGCCGGCACCGAAGGCTATGAAAACGCCTTTGCCGGTATGCGCGACAAGGCTGGGGATTTTATCCGCGGCTATGACGAAATAGCCGCCAGCGGCAAGGAAAACATCGATGTCTGGAGCGCGGCCGGCGCCGCCTATGGCAAGGGCGTGGAAGCCATCGGTGGCGAATGGATGAAATTCGCGAAGAAGATGCTGGATAATAACGTCCAAGTGACCAAGGCGATCCTGGGTGCAAAGTCCCTGAACGAAGTGATGGATCTGCAATCAGACTTCGCGCGCGGCAGCTTCGACGGCCTGGTGGCCCAGAGCACTAAAGTTGGTGAACTGGCAACCAAGGTCGCCCAGGATGCGGTCGAGCCTATCAGCGCCCAATTCACCGCGACGGTGGAGAAATGGCATAACAAAGCGGCGTAATCGCCGCCTGGCGGCCCTTCCCATTAGTAGGGGCGCAACAGAGAAGGGTCCGGTTCCTCCCACCGGGCCCTTTTTCTTTACCCATGGGTATACCTGTTCCCAGGGCCCGGCCCGCCGACGGGGCGCTGTAATTTTGCTCTTTCTAAATATCTGCAATCTACTATCGTATCGATCCCCTCTTCCAATATGATGGAAATGGCCGATATGATAGGGAAGTGGCATAATTCGATTTGGCTTGGCCGGGTTGGGTTGGACCGCGAGCAGGAGTCCCGCAGGGCATGAGTGATCCGAACCGCAATGACGGCAACGAAGATGGCGGTGGCCAAAACGGTGGCAGTGGCACCGATGTGGCCACGAAAACCAAGCCTAAGACGAAAAAGCCCTCGATGTACCGTGTCCTGTTGTTGAACGACGATTACACGCCCATGGAGTTTGTCGTCCACGTGTTGGAGCGCTATTTTAACAAGGACCAACAGGAAGCTACCCAAATCATGCTGCACGTGCACCAGAAGGGGATTGGTGTCTGCGGCGTATTCCCATTTGAGATAGCGGAGACTAAGGTGATGCAGGTGACCGACCTCGCCCGCAAGAACCAGCATCCGCTGCAATGCACGATGGAAAAAATCTAGTGGCATCATTCTCGACGGAATTGGAACAAAGCCTGCATCGGGCGTTACGCAGCGCCAATGATCGCCGGCATGAATTCGCAACCCTGGAACATCTGTTACTGGCCTTGTGCGATGACAACGATGCCCGTTCTGTATTACGCGCATGCAATGTGGACATTGACCAATTGCGCCTGCAATTGACCAATTATCTGGACGAGGATCTGGCCTCTTTGACGGTCGAGGAGGAAGAGGAGGCGAAGCCCACGGCCGGCTTCCAACGGGTCATCCAGCGCGCCGTCTACCACGTGCAGTCGTCGGGCCGGGACGAGGTGACGGGCGCCAATGTTCTTGTTGCCGTGTTCGCCGAACGGGAAAGCCACGCCGTGTTCTTCCTGCAGGAACAGGACATGACGCGGCTGGACGCGGTCAGTTATATCGCCCACGGCGTGGCCAAGACACCGGGCATGAGTACCGAGCGGACCGTGCATGGCACGGAGGAAAAGGACGAGGAAGAAAGCGGCGTCAAATCCGGCGACGAGGCCCTGGCGGCCTATTGCATCGATCTGAACGATAAAGCCCGTAGCGGCCGCATCGATCCGGTCATTGGACGGGAAGAGGAATTGGAACGAACCATCCAAATTCTCTGCCGGCGGCAAAAGAATAACCCGCTGTTGGTCGGCGACCCCGGTGTCGGCAAGACCGCCATCGCCGAGGGCCTGGCCCGGCGCGTGGTGCTGGGTGAAGTACCCGAAGTTCTACGCGATACCACGATCTATTCCCTGGACATGGGCGCCCTGCTGGCCGGCACCCGTTATCGTGGCGATTTCGAGGAACGTCTGAAAGCGGTTATTCAGGAATTGGAGAACCACGAAGACGCCATTCTGTTCATCGACGAAATCCATACGGTGATCGGCGCCGGCGCGACCTCCGGCGGCGCCATGGATGCCTCCAACATGTTGAAGCCGGCCTTGGCCAGCGGCACCATCCGATGCATGGGCTCCACCACCTACAAGGAATACCGCGGTTATATCGAAAAGGACCGCGCCCTGTTGCGCCGCTTTCAGAAGATCGACATCAACGAGCCGAATGTGTCCGATGCGATCAAAATCCTGCAAGGTCTGAAACCCTATTTCGAGGATTACCATCACATCCGCTACACCGGCGATGCGATCAAGGCGGCGGTCGAGCTATCGGCGAAATATATCAATGACCGCAAGCTGCCCGACAAGGCCATTGATGTGATCGATGAAGTGGGCGCGGCGCAGATGCTGTTGCCGGAAAGCCGGCGCAAAAAGACCATCTCGGTCAAGGATATCGAGACCGTGGTGGCCAAGATCGCGCGCATTCCGCCGAAAAACGTGTCCAAGGACGATCGGGCCAGCCTGGCCAATCTGGACGGCGAACTGAAAAACGTCGTGTTTGGCCAGGACCGGGCCATCGACGCGCTGGCGACAGCCCTGAAGATGTCCCGCGCCGGCCTGCGCGAGCCGGAAAAACCAATTGGCAGCTATCTTTTTTCCGGCCCCACCGGTGTCGGCAAGACCGAGGTGGCGCGGCAGTTGGCGAATATCATGGGCATGGAGATGGTCCGCTTCGACATGTCCGAATATATGGAACGGCACACCATCAGCCGCCTGATTGGCGCGCCGCCCGGCTATGTAGGTTTTGATCAGGGCGGCATGCTGACCGACGCCATCGACCAGAACCCCCATGCGGTCATGCTGCTGGATGAGATCGAAAAGGCCCATCCCGATCTGTTCAACATTTTGTTGCAGATCATGGATTACGGCAAACTGACCGATCACAACGGCAAGCACGTGGATTTCCGCAATGTGGTCCTCATCATGACCACCAACGCCGGGGCGGCGGAAATGTCAAAGATGGCCATCGGTTTCGGCCGGGAGGCGCAGGTCGGCGCCGATGAAGAGGCCATCAATCGTTTGTTCACGCCCGAGTTCCGCAACCGCCTGGACGCCACCATCTCCTTCTCGTCACTGCCGCCGAATGTGATCTCCAAGGTGGTCGATAAATTTATCGGCGAACTGGACAGCCAACTGGGCGAGCGCAAGGTGTCCATCAGCCTGAGCGAGGCAGCCCGCGACTGGCTGGCGGAAAAAGGCTATGACCAGCTTTATGGTGCCCGTCCCCTGGCCCGGATTATCCAGGAAAAGGTGAAGAAACCTCTGGCCGATGAATTGCTGTTCGGCAAATTGGCCAAGGGCGGCCAGGTCACGGTCGATGTGACCAACGGCAAACTGAGCTTTGAATTCAAGGCCCTTGAGAAAAAGCCAAAAGGCGGCAAGAAGGTCGATAGCGGCGGCAAGGGCCAGGCCGGCCCGGAAACCCCCAGCGACGACAAAATTCCGGAACTGGTTACCTGATAGCATGCGGCCCGGATGATTGGAGCTAGGTAGCAATGGCTGAATTTCCGAAATATCTGTTAATCGTCAATGCCGAGATAGACGTGGCGGTCGAAGCAGCCTGGAACCAATGGTATGACGAGGTGCATTTGCCGGAAGCCCTGGCCTGTCCCGGTGTCTTGGGCGGCAGCCGCTATGTCTCCGCCACTGACGCCAGCCTGACCAAGGACGGCGGGAAATCCCAATCATCCGCCAAGACCTACATGGCGGTTTATGAACTGAGCGGGCCGGAGGCCCTGGAGACGCCGGAATTCACGGAAATGCGCGGTTGGTATCAGTTCACCGACAAAATTACCGCCCGTACCCAGGTTTTCCGGAAGCTTTAACTTCGTTCTTGACCTTGCGCCGGGCCGCCGTCGCGGCCCCATCAACTCAACTCTTCCTGGCCGCTGACTTCTGCCCGATTACCGTAAAGAACGAAGCGTGCCTATCCGGTTGTCACCCATACCCACTACATCTAGGGTGCTCCCAATCCCCCGAGTAAAGCTCGGCCTAGCCCGAATACGTCACGAAAAGGTACCGCTGATCTCCATTAATGCGTTATAATTCAGTTGCTTAAGCGGAATTTAGCGCGGAGAACAGCGGTGACGGATTGTAACCAATTGAAGATCGATTTTCCAGCCTGCAAAAGGC
>JAKZRK010000209.1:0-3363 GCA_047518225.1 Alphaproteobacteria bacterium
CTTATTGCGCCAGCTGGAGCCGTTCTGGTCGCTCAGATGGTCCTCATCGTCTCGGAGGATGGCGAAACCGCCTTCGTCGCGTTATGTTTCGCCGTCGAGTGAAACCCGGTCAATAGCGCCTTTTTCAACGGGCTGCTAAACTGAACGAACTCCAGCAGCTCACTGAACAGGCGTTTGTCGCTGATAACCTTAGGTTGTCGATAAGTTTTGAAAAATCGATTGGCCGTTTTGTCTACCGGGGCGTCGACCGGGTGACAGGTGAGGTGGTTCGTGAATATCCTCAAGCAGAGGTCATTAAACGGATCGCTCATTTAAGGGAAATCGCCGGCATTGCGATTGACCGGAGACTATAGTTGGTCCCGGAGTGGTGACGACACGTAGAAGATGATCCAGCAATGGGTCTAAGAACAGAGAGACGGCCGGAAGTTAGGAGAGTTTATATTCCTTACTCCCGGCCGTCGCCTTTTTGGCTGTGCGTCAAACAGCAGCCAAACCGAATGCGGCCAGATCATTAACGGCCGCGGGGTGACGTTTAGAGCATAGCCCGGAACTACGCTAAACAACCTGGTTCAGAGCCAGGGAAACGGGTTTTTCATTACGGTTGAACGGTGTGCGCATGCTGGCGGTCCGGTCGTACCCTTCGACCGGGCGCTGCTTGGCGGACACCTCTTCCGTAATGGCCTTCAACATCCGGTCGGTCACGGATTTGGTGGTCTGCACCAGGCGGCGATGTTCTTCCAATACCTGTTGAAACTGCTTGGTGGCGGATTTGAGGCGGCTGATTTCGTCCGGTTCGGCCCGCGACAGAAGGGTCGGGTTGGCGTGCAATTCCGCCATCTCGCGCTCGTAAGCCGAAGCTAGCTCTTCCTTTTCAGCCGAATATCCAGCCAGTTCGTGGGGCCGGCGATTTATCAGGATCTGATTTTCCTTTGCCATTACATCGTCCAGGCGCGTGGTGATATCGGTCAGGGTATCGATTGCTTTACGGGTTCGCATCTGCGTTGCCTTCCTGCAGCTTGATGATTTCACGATGGACGGCGTCGGCGATACCGATGCCACCGGTGCCGGCAATGATCTTGCCGTATTCCTCGTTCAGCAGGGCGCGGAACATGCTCTCGCCCTGGCCGCCGCCCATGGGGCCGTCGGTCTTGATGCCGGCGAACATGTCATCCATCGCCCGGCTCAGAAAAAAGGCTTCGAAATCTTGGGCCGCGCGCCTGGCGCCCTGAAGGGCGGCGCTGTCGTTGCCGGCCAGCGCTTCCGGCTTTGGGATCGATGGTCCCGGAACAAAGGGAGTGATGGTCATGCTCATTGCACCAGAATCTCCGCTTGCAAGGCGCCGGCCGCCTTGATGGTTTGCAGGATCGCGATCAGATCGCGGGGACCGACGCCAAGGGCATTCAAGCCATCGACCAGATCGCGCAGGCTGACGCCCGGCTTCAACATGGTCAGACGCTTGTCGCTGCCATCGTCGATCTCGATGTCGGTGTGGTCCACTGTTGTGGTTTCACCGGCCGAGGCAAATGCGCCGGGTTGGGAGACCTGTTCGTTCTCGGTCACGCGCACGGTCAGATTGCCCTGGGCCACGGCCACTTCGCTGACCCGCACGCCGCCGCCCATGACGATGATGCCGGAGGCCTCGTTGATCACCACGCGGGCAGTCTGGTCTGGCTCGACCACCAATTGTTCGATTTCAACCAGCAGATCGAAAATCCGGCCCTTGTAGTCGCCGCCGGGAACCAGATCGATGGTCGTGGAGTCCATCGCGGTGGCCACGCGGCGTCCGAAATGGGCGTTGATGACCTGGGATACGCGGCGCGCGGTGGTCAGATCCGGATTGCGCAGGGCGATAGATGAAGTTTCCAGCGATGCCAGGCTAAAGGGTACTTCACGCTCGATAATGCCGCCGTTGGAAATTCGGCCGCCCGTGGGGACACCCTGAGTCACCGTGCCGCCGTCGCCCTCGGCGACGAAGCCACCGATGGCCACCGGCCCCTGGGCCACGGCGTAGACTTCGCCGTCCGCGCCCAACATCGGGGTAACCAACAACACGCCGCCTTGCAAATTGGATGAATCACCCAAGGTGGAAACCACCACGTCCAAGCGCGTGCCGACGCGGGAAAAGGGCCGTAGATTGGCGGTGACCATCACGGCGGCCACGTTCTTGGTGTTCAGGCTGGCATCGCGGGTATTGACCCCCAGGCGCTCCAGCATGGCTTCCAGGCTCTGTTTCGTGAAAGGCGCGTTGCGCAGGCTGTCGCCGGTGCCGTTCAGGGCGACGACAAGACCATAACCAATCAATAAATTGTCGCGAATACCCTGAAAATCCGCAATATCCTTGATCCGCGAAGCCCCAAATGCGGGAAAAATCGTGGCCGTAACCAGCAATCCGATGATCGCCAGAAAAGCGCCCAGCCAAGGCGTAATGGCCCGCTGCGTCGGATATTTGTCAATTTTGTTCATTATTGCCGCGACCCTCGTACTTTCGAACCTGTCAAATGCATGACGCCGCCCATGCCGCGTTCTACTTTGATTATGCGAGAATCATGCCAACTGCCTGGATAAAATTATCGTTTGAAATCAATATCTTAAGATGCCTACGGCGGGGCGTTTCGGGCCCGGGCGGAAATACTTGCCCAGCACCATGCGCATTCTGCCGTGAAATTTCTGCCGCCGCCGGGCGTTTGTGGGCGCCAGCTTAACGAAGTATTAACGACGATTGACCATGGTATAGGCCGCTGGTAGGGCTTTGGCCGGCCGGAAGGACTAATCCTGCTATGAAAATTTCGGGCTCCGGATCCATTCGTTCAGGCGCCACGCGCCGCGTTGAACGCAAAGGCGGTGGCAGCGGCGCGAAATTCCGCGTAGAGTTGGGCGATGCCGCCGATGTGGCCGGTCAGGTCCAGGCGGCGGCATCCGTGGCCGGCGTTGGCGCTCTATTGGCGTTGCAGGAAGTGCCCGACGCCGCAGAACAGCGCCGCCGGGCCGTGCAAAGAAGCGATGATATCCTTGATGAACTGCATCAGTTGCGCATTGGTCTGCTGGCCGGCAGCGTGCCGCGGCAACGCTTGCGGCGGCTGACGAAATTGTTGCGGGAGCGGCCAGGTGGTTACGCGGATCCACAATTGGACAGCATAATTTCCGACATAGAGGTGCGAGCCGCGGTTGAACTGGCCAAATTGGAACAGACCGAAACCGCAAGGAATTAGCCGGCAGTTATTGCTGTTGAGTCGGACCCGATTTCCTTGGACACAGAATTGGCTTAATCGAAGTGTCCAAGGAGGACCGGAACATGACCGATAATTTTGAGAAGAAAGTTGCTGTTGATGGGCCTGTGGTAAATGCGGGCGAGCTTGGCTCGTC
>JAKZRK010000210.1:0-7608 GCA_047518225.1 Alphaproteobacteria bacterium
TGTTCATGAGCATCTCCTCGGAGAAACTCCGAAAAGTGCTCCATCCAATTCAAATCGACACCATGCATTTTCGCTTCAAACCCCGCAGAAATCCTGGCTCTCAAAGCCAGCACCGCTCAGTTAACCGGACAGCAGTGAGGCATAACCAAAACAAAGGTGCACGACGGTCGTCCCCTCAATCCCATCCAGGGCCCGGTCGATGGCCGCGATACCGTATTGGCAGGCTTCCTCGGCATTGGCCTGCATATAGGGTTCGTCGATCTGAATAACGTCGGCTCCGGCCGCCTTCAGGGCATGCACCTCTTCATTCAGGGCCTCGGCATAGGCCATGATCAGGGCTTCCATATCACCGTAATGTTCGTCCAATGCCAGTTTGGCCATGGTGAAAGCGCCGGGGATGGTGATCTTGATGGGCCGCGTGGTATGCGCGCGCAGGAATTCCACATCACGGACCTGCACGGCGCGGGCCCGCCGGATCGGCCCAACCACCCTGGGCACCAACGTCGGTTTGCCGGTTCGGCCCAGCACCGTGGCGGGGTTATCCAGATCGATGCCATCGAGGGCGTTGGCGAAGCGGTTGAAATAACTCTCCCGCCGGATTTCCCCGTCGCTGACAATGTCTATGCCGGCCCGTTGCTGATCGTGCAACGCCACCAGCGTGGCATCGTCCTGGGCTTCCTCCAAACGCTCTTCCGGCATGCGCCAGACCTGCGACATGCGCACCCGTGGCTGACCCTTGGATAGCAGCATCGCCCTATCGACCAGCCAATCGGGCTGTGGGTAGCTGCCGACCAGGGTGGTGGGCAGCAATTTTTCCGGCATGGTGTTTCCCCCTGGCGCCTATTCCGCCGCCGTTGCCGCTTTCCGCTCCTGCCAGGCATCCAGCTTGGCGCGGGCGCCGTTCGTCTCCGGGTCCATGGCCGCGTCATGGTCCGGACTTTTGGCGGTCAGCTCTATCACGTAGCCGTTGGGATCGCGAAAATAGATGGATTCGACGAAATGGTGATCCGAGATACCCCGGACTTCCATGCCGGCCCTCTTGCCTTTGTCGAACATTTCCAGCAGCACGTCCTTTTCGACTTCCAAGGCGATATGCAGATCGAAATCATGCTGATCCTTGAACTCAAAGGGCATGTCCGGCACCTCGAAAAAGGCCAGGAAGGAACCGTCGTCCAGGCGAAAGAAGGTGTGCAGGGCAGAGGTCTCCCGGCCCGTATGGGTCTGGCCGATTTCCAGCGTGCCCGCCAGTGGCATGCCCAGGAATTCCTGATAGAATTTTCTGGTTTCTTCTGAATCCCGGCAACGATATGCGTCGTGGTGCAACCCCTTGATCATGATGTGACTTCCCCTTGACGTTGGATGTTTCAAAGACGCTTTACCGCTTACCCTCGATTTGGACGGCGATCAGGTGGGGACCGGGGGCGGCAAAGGCCGCCTCGACGGCAGCCGCCAGTTCGTCCGGCCGGCTGATCATGCCGCCCGGAACGCCCATGCCCTTGGCGATGGTAACAAAATCCAGGGCCGGGTTGTCCAGATCCATTTTCGGGTAATCCTGGTTCGAATTGGCATCGAAGCGCTGGCGGTAGGTATCCAGGTTATGCTTCAGGATACGGTATTCCCGGTTGACCAGAATGACAAAGACGATGTCCAGATTGTGATGCGCCGCCGACCATAGGGCCTGGATCGTATACATTGCGGAACCGTCGCCTGAAATGGCCAAAAGCGGGCGGTCGGGATGCGCCAGCTTGGCCCCAATGGCGCCGGCCAGGCCCTGGCCGATGCCCCCGCCACGGCCGGAATAATAATCCCCAGGCGCGGCGAAGCTGAAAGCGCGGGCCAGATCCAGGCCGGCGGTAATGGCCTCCTCGACGACGACCGCGCCGTCCGGGGTGCCGGCGCTGATTTCGGCCATGGCCCGGGGCATGGACATAGGCGCGCGGTCCCAGGCGCGCTGGCTGCGGGCCTGATAGGCGGCCTCCGCCTCGGCGCTGAGGTCGGCCAGGGCGCCATTACGGGCCTTGGCGGCGGTCTGATAGGCGGCGGGGCCGGCGGCCGCGCCGTCGCGCAACGCGCCAAGCGTGCTCGATAAATCGCCGACCATACCGGCGGTCAGGGGATAGTTGTAGGCCAGGCGGGCCGGGGATTGTTCAATCTGCACGACCGCGGCGCCCGCCGGGAACGGCGCACCGGGCGTAAACCAGACCTCCTCGAAAAACGGGCCGCCGATCAGCATTACCAGATCGGCGCCTTCCAGCGACCGGGCGATCGCGGCGGCGTCCACGGGCAGGATGGCGCGGGCGTTGGGATGGCGGTTGGGAAAGGCCGCGTGATGGCGAATGGCCTCGAACCAGACGCCCGCGCCCATGGCCTCGGCCAGGGCGACCAATTCCCCATTGGCGCCCGCGCGGGCCACATCGTCACTGACCACGATGGCGGGGCTTTGCGCGGCCAGCAACAGATCAACCATTGCCGCGACGCCCGCCGGGTCGGGCCGGGGGTCGGCAAAAATCCGGGTCGAAGCGGCGGCGGGCAGGTCGGTTTCCTGTTCCATCACGTTGATGGGCAGGGCCACGAAGACCGGGCCGGCAGGGGCTTCATTGGCGATCTTGAAGGCGCGTTGCATGATCGCGGCCATTTCGTCGGCGCGTTCCACCTGCACGCTCCATTTCGTCACCGGCTGCGCCATGGCGACCAGGTCGTGACTTAGCACCGGTTCGCGCAGGCGCAGGCGGGTATCCTGCTGCCCGGCGGTGATGATCATGGGAGAATTCGCCTTCAAGGCGCCATAGATCATGCCGATGCCATTGCCCAGGCCCGGCGCCACATGCAGATTGACCACCGCCGTCCTGCCGCTGGCCTGGGCGTAAAAGCTGGCCGCGCCCACCGCGATGGCTTCGTGCAAGGCAACCACATATTCCACTTCCGGATAGCTTTGCAGACTATCCAGCAATGGGCTTTCCGTGGTGCCCGGATTGCCGAAAATACGGTCGACCCCGTGGGCAATTAAACTGTCCATGAAAACTTGTCGTCCGCGCATGTATTTCTCCCGTTGTGTTTCTAGTTTCGCGCCATGCCCATTCACGCTAAACGATGCGGGTGTCGTGGCGGCCCCAATAGCGGTCCTTGATCAGCCGCTTGTACAGCTTGCCGTTTTCGTGGCGCGGCAATTGCACCTCGAAATCCACGCTGCGGGGGCATTTGATGGCCGAGAGATGCGCCCGGCTGTAAGCGAGAATTTCCGCCTCCAATTCCGGACCAGCCTGATTGTGATCCATGGGTTGGACCACCGCCTTGACCGCTTCACGAATTCCGCATCCGGCACGCCAATCACGGCCACGTCCATTATCTTTGGGTGGCTGACCAGCAGATTTTCAATTTCCTGGGGATAAATATTCACGCCGCCCGATATGATCATGAAGGACTTGCGGTCGGTCAGATAGAGAAAGCCGTCTTCGTCCTGATAGCCCACATCGCCCAGGGTGGACCAGCCAAGGCTATTGCGGGCTTGTGCCGTGCGCTCCGGGTCGTTGTGATAGGTGAACTCGGGGCCATCGGCGAAATAAATGGCGCCCGGCGTGCCGGTTGGCTGCTCGTTCCCCGCGTCATCTAGGATATGCAGGGTCCCGATCAGGGCGCGGCCGACGGAGCCGCGGTGGCGCAGCCAATCCTCGGAATTTATAGAGCAAAAACCGTTGCCTTCGGTGCCGGCGTAATATTCGGACAGAACCGGGCCCCACCAATCGATCATCTGTTGCTTGACCTCGATTGGACAGGGGGCGGCGGCATGAATGGCCATGCGCAGGCTGGAGAGGTCGTATTTGCGCTGCACTTCAGCCGGCTGTTTCAGCATGCGCACGAACATGGTGGGCACCCATTGACTGTGCGTGACCTTGTGCCGTTCGATCAGGGCCAGCGCGCCTTCAGGATCGAAGCGCTCCATCAGAATGGAGGTAGCGCCCTTCTTCAAGATTCCCATGTTGAAGCGCAATGGCGCGGAATGATACAGCGGTGCCGGCGAGAGATAGATGGTTTCCCCGGTGACCCCATACAGGGTGCCCAACAGATCGACCGGGCTGCGCGGCGTGCCCAGGGGTTCGCCGGTGATGGGTACTTTGATGCCTTTTGGCCGTCCGGTGGTGCCGGACGAATAAAGCATATCCGCACCTTCATATTCATCGGCGATGGGGCCGTCAGGTTGGGCGGCGGTTTCCCCGTCGTACGATCGATAGCCGGCAATCGCCTCACCCACCATCAACCGGGCTTCGACGCCGGGCATCAAGCCTGATAGTTCCCCCGCCACGTCGGCCTTGGCCTGGGAGGTAATAAAGACCTTGGCGCCGCAATCGCCGACGATATAGGCGACTTCCTCCGCCGTGAGGTATGACGAGATACAGGTGTAATACAGCCCGGCCCGGCGCGCGGCCCAGCAGATTTGCAAATATGCAATATTGTTTTCCATGAAGATGGCGATGTTGTCGCCCAGGCCCAGGCCGAGGCCGCGAAATAATTGCGCCCCACGATTGGAAGCCTCGTTCAATTCGCGATAGCTGACCACCTGGCCGCTGTTGGCCATGATATAAGCCGGCTTATCCGGGATTTCGGCGGCGTGGATTCCTGGGTGCATGGATTATTCCTGGTCAAGATGGATGTTGGCGGAAAACTAATACCATAGCCCAGGCGATTTGCAGACCAGGATCGGATAGCCGTCACGGCGGATTTGCATTATGCATCGGTCTGTGTCGACGCGGAAAATTGGAGGTGATAATGGATGGCCGTTGGTTCGAGGACTTCAAGGTTGGTGATCAGATCGTCTCGCCCGGCAAAACCCTGACCGAGTCGGAGATCATCGATTGGGCCTTCCATTTTGATCCGCAGCCTTTTCATATGGATAAGGTCGCGGCGGAAAGTCACATGTATGGCGGCCTGATCGCCTCCGGCTGGATGCTGGGGACCTATACCTTTCGCCTGTTCATGATGACCAACCCCTGGGCAGCGGAAGCTTCCCTGGGATCTCCCGGCGTTGAAAATCTGCGCTGGCTCCGTCCGGTCCGCCCCGGCGATACCATTCATGTGCTCGTCGCCATCACCGATGTCCGCCCCTCCCGCAGCAAGCCTGATCGCGGCGTGGTTGGACTTGATTGGCAGGTGCGCGACCAGAACGACGAGACGGCGATGACCATGCGGACGATACAGTTGCTCAGGCGCCGCGACGCGCCGGATTAATACCTATCAGCGCCGGTTGGTGTAAGGGGCGGCTATTCTATTATTTCGGCTCCGGTAAAAACCTGTTCGCCCGTAAATCCCGCATGACGGCCGACCACGCACGGACGACGCCAAGAAAACTGCCGACGACGCGGTCGGTGGAAGTGGGCTCGGACGCCGTGCCCAGGACGGACATGCCGGTGTAGACCCGATGGTCGGCGACAAAGATGCGGATGGGTATCATGCGGGCGTTCCAGGCGTTGGCCCATTGCAGCAGTCTTGGCATTTGATTGTTGGTGAACTTAAGATCGGCCGTGGCGGCGATGGAGATGGTTTGGGAAACGGCGTTGCCATCCTCGTCCCGGGCCACCACCGCCGTGTCGATCACGCAGAGCATTCGCGGGATACCCCGCTTTTCATCAGCCCCGATGGGAATGTGCAGGCGCAGGTTATCGGAATTGTCATTGACCAGTTTGAGAGAGGATTCGAGTTTTAATTGCTGCTTCAGCAATTTGGCCAGCAAGATTTCTATGTCCTTGGCCGAATTGGTGACCAGGATCGGCACGGACGCCCTGGGCACCGCACCGCTTTCCGCTTTCGAATTTTGCGCCGCCGCGGATATTGCCCACCAGCTCGCCAACAACATCGCAACCACGCCAATGCAACCACGCCAATGCAACCACGCATCATAATCGACCTCAAGACACAATTGCCGTAGCGCGCATCCAGAACCGTCGGCAAATTGCCCTGCGGTCCGCCGATCCCCGGCTATTGTACGCCGTAGGCAAGCATGGCATCCGCGACCTTGACAAAACCGGCGACGTTGGCGCCCATCAGATAATCACAGCGGCCATCCTTACCCTTGCCTTCGCCATAACGGAAGCAACTGTCGTGGATGCTTTGCATGGTCTCGAACAATAACTTCTGCAACTCTTCCTCGCTCCACGAGATACGGACGGAATTCTGGCTCATTTCCATGCCGGAGACGGCAACACCGCCGGCGTTCGCGGCCTTGGACGGCCCATAAAGGATGCCGGCGTCTTGAAAGGCGTTGATGCCTGCCACCACCGTGGGCATGTTGGCGCCCTCGGAAACACCTTTACAGCCATTCTTGACCAACAGTTTGGCCTCGTCCTCGTCGATCTCGTTTTGCGTGGCGCAGGGAATGGCAAAATCACATGCCACGCCCCAGGGCCGTCCCTCGTGAAACGTGGCGCCGGGGAATTGTTCCACATACTCCGAAATACGGCCCCGGCGCGCGCTTTTTAACTCCATGATCCAGGCCAGCTTTTCGGCGTCGATGCCGGAGGGGTCATGAATAAAGCCGGAGGAATCCGACATGGTGAGCACTTTCGCGCCCAGTTGATTGCACTTTTCCACCGCGAAAGTGGCGACGTTGCCAGAACCGGAAACGGCCACCGTGGCGCCATCGAGAGTGCCGTTGATCTTGTCCAACATGCATTGCAGAAAATAGACCGCGCCATAGCCCGTGGCCTCGGTGCGGATTAACGAACCGCCGAACTCCAACCCCTTGCCGGTCAAAATGCCTTCGAATTTGTTAGTCAGACGTTTGTATTGTCCGAACATGTAGCCGATCTCGCGGGCGCCGACACCGATGTCGCCCGCCGGAACGTCGATATTGGGGCCGATGTGGCGGCATAGTTCGGTCATAAAGGATTGGCAAAAGCGCATCACCTCATTGTTGCTTTTGCCCTTGGGATTGAAATTCGCGCCGCCCTTGCCCCCGCCCATGGGCAGACCGGTCAGCGAATTCTTGAACTGTTGTTCAAAGCCCAGGAACTTCAGGACACTTTGATTGACCGACGGATGAAAGCGGCAGCCGCCCTTGTACGGCCCGATGGAATTGTTGAACTGTACCCGCCAGCCACGATTGACCCGAATGTTGCCGTCGTCGTCCTCCCAGCAGACGCGAAAGCTGACAATTCGGTCCGGCTCCGTCATGCGTTCCAATATCTGCATTTCGTGATAAACCGGTTTATCCGCGATATATGGTAAAATGGTGGCGACGACCTCATGAACCGCCTGATGGAACTCGGGCTCTCCAGGATTGCGCTTTACGATGCCCGCCATGAATTGTTCCAGGCTCGCTGTTTCCGTCATCTGATGCCTCCCCCAAATTGGTTATCGATCGCACGACAGATTGTGGGGTGCGAGCCAAACTGGTTCTAAATCCGGCATGCGCGGCCACTTTCAATTAGCACAGTTTGGCATAAATTTGCCCATGCCGTTAAACGGTTCTTGCAAACGATGAGTCGGACCCGATTTCCTTGGACACAGAATTGGCTTAATCGAAGTGTCCAAGGAGGACCGGAACATGACCGATAATTTTGAGAAGAAAGTTGCTGTTGATGGGCCTGTGGTAAATGCGGGCGAGCTTGGCTCGTC
>JAKZRK010000211.1:0-27072 GCA_047518225.1 Alphaproteobacteria bacterium
GGCCACCCAGTCCTTAAGATCAGGCGGCAAAAGCATCCGTTGTGAACGGTCATAAGAGCGAAAATTCTTCATCAAGAATCATACCAGAACAGAGCAGAATTGTAGCGTCAAAACACCCTCAAATCCGACAGACTGCTAGGACGGCGGCTGCTCACTCCGTCACGCCCTGAACCGCGCTAATGGGACGGCGTGACGCGTCGAATTGAGGTGACCCCGGCGTTATCGCTGTTGGCCCGGTCCAGCACATCGGAAAAGCCATGCAGCGAGACCTGCATGTCAAAGGCGCTGGCATGCAGAAAGCGCCAATCATTGACGAACAGACCCACGTGGCCGGGGAAAAACACCAGGTCGCCTTCTTCGATCCGGGAAAAATCCCGTGGATTATCCATCGCCACCGGGGTTCCCAGGCCGGCCTCCTGCAAATCCGAATCCCGTGGCGCCGGAATTCCGGCCATGGCCATGGTGATCTGCACCAGGGACGAGCAATCAAGGCCCTGGGCGGTGCGGCCGCCCCATAAATAGGGCACGCCGATAAACTTCACGGCCGTGCCGATCAGGTCCTGGGTGTTGTAGTCCAGGGATACCAGATGCCTTGAATGCAGCCAGTAACCGGAGGCGATACGGCAAAACTTACCATCTATATCGATGATCTTGACCCGCGCCGACATGGAGATGATCCCGGCCGTCGGCCGTTTTAAATCAGGCTCGGTATAAAGGTGACAATGCAGCGCCGCGACTTGGTGGTCGGGCGCCGGCAAGTCCGCCGCCAAGTCTACCGCCGGGACGTACCCGACGTAATTGTCGGTCAGATTCTGCCCCCAGCACCAGCCGTCCCGCTGTTCATAGACCTGGAAGACCTCGCCATGGATCAACTGGCTTTCCATGGTAGCCGAGCGCTCGGGCGAAAAATGCAGTGGCGCGCCGTCCCGGATCACGGTGCAAGGTTCGCCGGCCGCATAGCGCTCCGCCTTGAATTTGTCCCGCAGCCAATCGGCCGCCAGATCATTCCGGACGGGCGTGATGCGCCTATCCATGGTCGCCGCCACCGTGCTAGACCGCCACCGACGCCGCCACCACCCGATCGGCGAAGTCGCTCAGGAAGACCGAACCCTTGACCGTGCGTTGGATCAGGACATTGCGCCTATCGGTTTCGTCGCGTTTGCGGCGGGTGAAATCGAGACGGCCCAATGTGTCCAAGGCACGCACCACCGCCGGTTTTGCGATTTGCAAGGTTTCGGCCAGGCCGCGCACGGTATGGGGTGGAGGTGCGAGATAGATTTCCAGGAAGATGGTCATCTGCCGGGCCGACAGGTCCGGTCCATCGGCGCGGACCGTGGATATCATGGCATGGCGCCAGAGTTGCAAGGCTTGTTGCGATGTCAATGTCTCGGCCACGGGCTTGCTCTCCGTGATTATTTCGGTGACGAAGTGAATTCGCAGTGAATCGGATTAATAGAACCGAATCAACCCTTTTCGTGCCCTATTTAACCTTGAATGTCGATGCCGATTTATGATCGCTCCGGGCCGAAACGTTCCACCAGCATGGCGAACAAGGCGCGCATGGCCAGTCCCTCGCCGCCCGCGGGCCGTCCGGGACGGTCTTTGTCGTTCCAACCATAGGAATCGATATGCAGCCAGCGGTCCGGATCGCTGACAAAGGCTTGCAGGAACAGGGCCGCCGTTATGGCGCCGGCGAAAGGTCCATCGGAGACATTGTTGTAATCCGCGACCTTGCTTTTTAAGCGCTCGCCATAGGGCGCGAACAGGGGCAGCCGCCAGCATGGATCATCCTGGTCCTGGCCCGCTTGCAGCAAGGCCGCCGCGACCTGGTCACTGCCGGTGAAAAATGCCGGCAAATCCGGGCCCAGGGCCACCCGCGCCGCGCCGGTCAGAGTGGCGATATCGATGATCAGATCAGGGCTCTCGCCGTCGGCCTCGGCCAGGGCGTCGCACAACACGAGGCGGCCTTCGGCATCCGTATTGCCAACCTCCACCGTCAGCCCCTTGCGGGTTTCCAGTATGTCGCCGGGGCGATAGGCATTGCCCGCCACGGCATTTTCCACCGCCGGGATCAGGACCCGCAGCTGTACCGGCAGCTCCGCCGCCATGACCATCGCCGCCAGACCCAGTACAGTCGCGGCGCCGCCCATGTCCTTTTTCATCTTTAACATGCCGGCGGCGGCTTTCAGATCCAGACCGCCCGTATCGAAACAAACCCCCTTGCCAACCAGGGTCAGCCGGGGCGCATCCCCGGCGCCCCAACGCAGATCAATCAATCGGGGCGCCCGGGTCGAGGCCCGGCCGACGGCATGGATCGCCGGATAATTGGCCGCCAGCAGATCATCGCCCACGATCACCGTGCCCGTGCCGCCGTATTCGGCGGCCAAAGCCAGGGCGGCATCGGCCAGTTCCGCCGGTCCCATGTCGGACGCCGGGGTGTTGATCAGGTCACGGGCCAGAAAACTGCCCTTGACCGCCGCCCCCAGGGCCGCGCCATCAAGATCTTCCGACAGGCACAGGCAGGCGGGCGCGTCGTCCCCATCGTCCGCGCCCCGGTAGCGTGTAAAGCGGTAATGAGCCAACGCCCAGGCCAGGGCCGCGTGATACCCTTGGCGCGCCGGCAGATTGCCTTCGATGCGGTAGCGTCCGGGCGGCAAGGACTTGGCCAGGCTGCCGAAGGCCCAATAGTCTCCGGGTTGCGCCGCTGCCTCACCCAAACCCAACAGCACACCGGCCAGGCCGCCGGTCTCCGCCGGCAGCAGGATGAATTCGCCGGCCGCGGCGGCAAATCCACTGCTTTGGCACCAGGCCGCCAGGATACCGGACCGCTCCGCCCGCCAGGCGTCCAGCTCGCCGCTGCGCAGGGGCCAGATCGGTACGGCGGCGGGGTCGGGCTTATTGTCGATGTTGGCAATCACGGCAGGCTCCCGTTACTAGGCGGCGGATCGGACCAAGTATGGCCGGACCGGAGTTTTTCAGCTATGGCTTTCTCCCCGCCTTTTACAGCAAGGGACAGCGCGGCGCGATGATGCCTTATCGTTTGATCATCGGCGACAAGAACTTGTCATCATGGTCCTTGCGCGCCTGGCTGCTGTTGGCCCAATTTGATCTGCCGTTCGAGGCGGTGACGATCAACCTGGATCAGCCCGACACCCGGGATAGAATATTGGCCTATTCGCCGGCCGGCCGCGTGCCGATCCTGCAGGCGCGGGCCGAGACCATATGGGACAGCCTGGCCATCACGGAGTTTATTGCCGAACGCCATCCCGATCTGCCGATCTGGCCGGCTGACGCCGCCCTGCGCGCCCAAGCCAGAGCAATGGTGGCGGAGATGCACGCGGGGTTCGCCAACCTAAGGGACGAGCTGCCCTTTAACTGTCAACCGCGGGTGCCCCTGCCGGCGCTTTCAGCGGCGGCCAAGGCGGAAGTCGCGCGCATTACCGATATTTGGCGAGAGGCGCGGCGGACCCAGCAGGGCCATAGCGGATTTCAGGGTGATTTCCTGTTCGGCCCGTTTTCCGCCGCCGATGCCATGTTTGCCCCCGTGGCCGTGCGTTTCGATCGCTACAGCGTACCCCTGGACGATACCTGCCAGGCCTATGTGGAGACGCTGCTGCAGCTGCCCGCCATGGCGGCATGGATGGCGGAGGCCGGTTCGGAGCAGCCGGTCTTATCGTAGAACCGGGTCACTTCACTTGCGGCAGGGCGCCGACTTCCTGGTAATAGCGCCTGGCCCCGGGGTGCAGGGGAATGGCCAGGCCGTCCAGGGCGCTTTTCAATTGGATCAGGCGGCCGTCGGGATGGCCGTTATCCAGCACACGGCGGTTCGAGGGATGCCACAAGGCGCGGGTTAATTTATAGACCAGATCCTCATCCAGACGATCCGACACCAGCCATTGGGCACCGACGCTCAGGGTTTCGGTCGCCTCCACGTTACGGTAGATGCCGGCGGGCAACTGCGCGGGCACAAAAAATGCAAAGGCCTTGCGCAGGCGTTCCGCCGCCGGGCCCTTGATCGGCAACAAGGTAATATTGGCCTGTTCGGCCAAATCGACCATGGCCGGCACCGGCGCGCCGGCGATGATGAAAAAGGCATCCAGCTTGCCAAGGCGCAGCCGGTCCGCCGATTCACCAAGGCCAAAATGCATCGCTTTGTAAGCGTCCATTTTCAAGCCATGGGCCGCCATGACGACTTCGGCGTCCAGCGCCGTACCCGAACCCCGAGCACCCAGCGAGACGCGCTTGCCGGCCAGGTCCTCCAGCGCATAAATGCCGCTATACTTGCGAACGGCAACTTGCACCAGTTCGGGAAAAAGAGTGGCGACAACCCGCAGGCCATCGTATTGCGCCTTGCCCTTGAAACGGCCCAGGCCAAAATAGGCCATATAGGCGACGTCGGCCTGGCTAAGGCCGGACTCGACCGATCCCTCGGCAATCAGTCTGACATTCTGCACCGAACCCTCGGTGGCCTGGCTTACCGCGATCAGCCCCGGCACGCCGCACGAGCCGCCGTCGGCACAATCGCCGGAGCCGGGCGGATTGGAGATCGCGGACGAGATCAGCGAGCCGATGGGGAAATAAGTGCCGTCGGTGGAGCCGGTGGCAATGCGGAAATAATCCACCTCGCCGGCCCGGACCAGGGCGGGCGCAAGCAACAACATCAGGCTGCAAATCAGGCCGGCGATCCGCGGGACCCCCAGGGCCCGCAAGGCCAATACCGGGTTGCCGTCGGCGCGATCACTAACCGTGCTGTTCCCCATGGCGCATCTTATACGACCGTTTTCCCAGGGCCGCCAGTGGGGAAGATCATATCCCCGGACGATCCCGGACTGGCATTTGACAGGTTCTTGGCCAGCACGCATTGTCGGAAGATCATGGAAGTCGATTTTGAAAATGTCCGGCAGTTGATGATCAGCGGCATCCCCCATATGGCGGCGGTGGGCCTGGAATTAATCTCGATGGATGAAAGCGGTATTGTCGGCATGCTACCGCATCGGCCGGAATTCGTCGGCGACCCCGACACCGGTGTCGTGCATGGCGGCATCGTCACGGTTTTATTGGATAGCCTGAGCGGTATGTGCATCGTCCCGGCCTTGAACGAAATGATGGTGGTGGCGACCCTGGACTTGCGCATCGACTATTTAAAGCCGGCGGCGCCAAGGCAGGATATATTTGCCCGGGCCCATTGCTACAAGACCACCCGCAATATCGCCTTTACCCGGGGTATCGCCTATCAAGGCGACGTCAATGATCCGATCGCCCATGCCACCGGCTCCTTCATGTTGACGCGGCCCGGAAATACCCAAACCATCGGGGCACCACCACAATGAGTGGGGGCGGGAGCGGGGGCACGCGCATTGCCGACGGGATCAACGCGGCGCGGCAAAGCGGCGATTTGCAGCCCCTGGTGGCGGCGGTGCCATACTTCCGCTGGCTGGGACTGCGGATCGACCGCCAGGGCGAAGAGTTGATCACGGTCATGCCCTTTCAGGAGATGTTGATCGGCAATCCCATGCTGCCGGCCCTGCACGGGGGCATCACCGGCGCATTTCTGGAAAGCGCGGCGATGATTTCGCTGATCGGCACCATGGCGACACCGGAACTGCCCAAGATTATCAACATCACCATAGAATATCTGCGTCCCGGCCGGGCCATGGACAGCTATGCCACCGGTATGGTCACGAAACAGGGACGGCGTGTGGCCAATGTGCGGGCCTACGCCTGGCAACGGGATCGGGACAAGCTGATCGCCACCGCCTCGACTCATTTCATGATGGCGTGATCCATAAAAAACGGAGAATCAGAATGGCAGCCAGGGACAAGGCGCGCTTTGGTGCAAAAGACCTGCGCGGCATCATCGCGCCCATGACCACGCCTTTCACCCGCAAGGGCGAGGTGAACGAGGCTGCTTTCCGCAAGCAGGTGCAATTCCTGATCAACGCCGGCGTGCACGGATTGGCGGTCGGCGGCAGCACCGGTGAAGGGCATGCGCTGTCGGGAGTGGAGGCAGCGCGGCTGGTCCGTATCGCCATGGCCGAGGCCAAGGGCCGGGTGCCGGTGGTCGCCGGCATCATTGTCGATTCAACACGCCAGGCCGTCGAACGGGCCCAGGCGTTGGCGGATCTGGCACCCGCCGCTTTGCAGATCACCCCGGTGCATTATCTGTTTCGGCCCGACGACAACCATATGTTGGAACATTTCAAGACCGTGGGCCGGGCTACGAAGATCCCCATTCTGATCTACAACGTGGTGCCCTGGAGCTATTTGTCGCCGGCCCTTTTGATCCGCATTATGAAGGAAGTCCCCCAGGTGGTCGGGGTCAAGCAAAGCGCCGGCGACATGAAATTGCTGGCCGACCTTTTGCTCGGTGCGCCGCGCACGGCCCGAATTCTATCGGCCGTGGATGCCTTGATGTATCCCTCGTTTGCCCTGGGTGCCCATGGCGCCGTGGCGGCCATTCTGACGGCGGCGCCGGCGGCGCAGGTGCGCCTTTGGGACCTGGTCCAGGCCGGGGAACACGATGCCGCCCTGCGCTTGCATGAAAAGTTGCTGGTCCTATGGAATGCCATGATCGACGATAATTTACCGGCCACGGTGAAGTTCGCCCTGTCTGAACAAGGCGTGCCGGGCGGTTATCCCAGGGCGCCGATGCCGGCCGCCGGCCCCCGGCAACAGCGGGCGATTTCAAGGGCCCTGAAAAAACTTCTGTAAACGCTGTCGCATGGCTCCAATTTCAGCATTATTAGGCGCAATTTCACGCGCAAAAGAGGTGCGATTCCCGGCATTTTCTGTTATGCTTCTGCCCCGTCAAGGCAGGAAGTGATTCTCTTGCGCCTCTGCCGCGGCGGGATACTAATTTTATCCGCGCGACCAAATTTTTAAAGCGAAGAAATCATGCAGCTGACCATTGAACGTTCGGCCTTTTTGCGCGCCTTGGGGCATGTCCAAAATGTCGTTGAACGGCGTAACACCATCCCTATTCTGTCCAATGTACAATTGGTCGCGGACGAGGCCGGGTTGAGCCTGACCGCGACCGATTTGGATCTGGCCATCGTGGAAACCGTGGCATGCCAGATGCAACAGCCCGGCGGCACCACGGTGCCCGCGCATATTCTTTACGAGATCGTGCGCAAATTGCCTGATGGGGCCCAGGTGGAATTGGATTACGGGGCCGAAGATGGCCGTCTGGTGGTGCGGGCGGCGCGATCGAAATTCGCCTTGTCCTGCCTGCCGCGGGAAGATTTCCCGGTCATGGCCGATGGCGATCTGCCCCATCAGTTCGTCCTGCCGGCGGCCGATTTGCGGCGGCTGATTGAAAAGACGCGTTTTGCCATTTCGACCGAAGAGACTCGCTATTACTTGAACGGCATCTATCTGCACGCGCCCGAGGATGCCCCGGTGCTGCGTGGCGTGGCCACCGACGGCCACCGCCTGGCCCATATCGAAATTCCCCTGCCCCAAGGCGCCAGTGGCATGCCCGGCGTGATCATGCCACGCAAAGCCGCCCTGGAAGTGCACAAGTTAATTGAAGATGGCGAAGGCGCGGTCGAAATCGCCTTGAGCGACAGCAAAATCCGCTTTTCACTTGGTGATATTGTTCTGACCTCGAAATTGATCGATGGCACATTCCCGGATTACCAAAGGGTGATCCCGGCCGGTAACGACAAGCTTATGGAGGTTGATTGTAAAAGCTTCGCCGCCGCCGTCGACCGGGTAGCGACCATCAGCTCGGAAAAATCGCGGGCGGTGAAGTTGACCGTGAATGGCGATGCCGTGGTGCTGTCCGCCAATAGTCCCGAACAGGGCAGCGGATCTGATGAAGTGCCGGTCAATTTCAATGGCGAGGGACCATTGGAGATTGGCTTCAACGCCCGTTATCTGCTGGATATCGCGGGTCAGATTGATGGCGAGAACGCCTGCTTTGACTTGTCCGACGGCGCCTCGCCAACCATCATCAGGGATGCCGCCGATCAGGGCGCATTGTATGTTCTGATGCCCATGCGGGTTTGAGAGGGCCTTTGCTGGCCGTGCACGATGACACGATTGCCGGTTCGGTGATAAATCCCCCGGGCGGGTCTGGTGTCGCCGGCCCTGTGTCGTGCGCCACTTCGGCATCCGGGGCGGCGCCGTCGCCATGTGCCGTGCAGCGCCTGCGGTTGAGGAACTTTCGCAACTACCGCAGCCTGGCCCTGGATTTGTCGGCTCAGGTCGTGGTGTTGAGCGGCGCCAATGGCGCCGGCAAGACGAATTTGTTGGAAGCATTGTCGTTCCTTTCACCGGGCCGCGGCCTGCGCCGGGCTCGTTTGCGGGATGTTTTGCGAAAGGATGCGCCGGCGACTGACGAATTGACCGCCGATGGTGGAGGCGGTTGGGCCGTGGCGGCGACTGTGCAGGGGCCTGGCGGGCTCGTAAAATTGGGCAGCAGCCTGGCGGCCACCGAGCGCGGCACGGACCGGCGCGTGGCCCGGCAGGATGGCCAGGCGATGGCCCCGGCCAGCCTGGCCCAGGTGATCGGTGTGCAATGGCTGACGCCGCAAATGGACCGCCTGTTTCTGGAAGGGCCGTCGTCCCGGCGGCGCTTTCTAGATCGCCTGGTGCTGGGCCTGGATCCCGAGCATGGCCGCCGGGTCGGCGTCTATGAACGCAGCCTGCGGGAGCGCGCAAAATTGCTCCGTGATGGCGCCGGCGATCCAACCTGGCTGGCCGCGTTGGAGGCCCGCATGGCGGCGGATGGTGTCGCCGTGGCGGCGGCCCGGCGCGAGGCGGTGGCGCGGCTGCAACAATTGTTGTCGGCCACGTCGGGGCACTTCCCCGGGCCCGGCCTGGCGATCGAAGGCCGGGTCGAAAGCTGGTTGGAAGATCACCCGGCGGTCGAAGTGGAAAGCCGTTTTGCCGGGCTGCTGCAAGACAGCCGCCGGCGCGATGCCCACACGGGCAGCACGGGCGAGGGACCGCACCGCTCGGACCTGGCGGTGCGGCACCTGGGAAAGGACATGCCGGCGGCGCAATGTTCCACGGGTGAACAAAAGGCCCTGTTGATTGCCGTGATACTGGCGAATGCCAAGGCGGAAGCGGAACGCCGTGGCGCGGCGCCGATCCTGTTATTGGACGAGGTCGCGGCGCATTTGGATGGTGAACGGCGCGCGGCGCTGTTTGCGGAAATTCTGGCCCTGGGGGGCCAGGCCTGGTTGAGCGGCACCGACCGTAGCCTGTTCGAACCTTTGTTCGGGCAGGCGCAGTTCGTGACGGTGGATCGCGGCCGGGCCACGGTGGACGGATAAATTGGAGGCTAGTTTGAGTTGAGCGATCCGGTAGTTGAAGAGCCGAAAGTGGATGATGGGGCCGACTACGACGCCTCGTCGATCAAGGTGCTGCGCGGCCTGGATGCGGTGCGCAAGCGGCCGGGCATGTATATCGGCGACACCGATGACGGCTCCGGCCTGCATCACATGATCTATGAAGCGGTGGACAATGCCATCGATGAAGCGCTGGCCGGTCATGCGGACAAGGTCGAGGTGGCGTTGAACCCTGATGGTTCGGCCACGGTGAATGATAACGGGCGCGGCATCCCGACGGAAATTCATGACGAAGAAGGCGTCTCGGCGGCTGAGGTGATCATGACCCAGTTGCACGCAGGCGGTAAATTCGATCAGAATTCCTACAAGGTTTCGGGCGGCCTGCATGGGGTCGGCATATCCGTGGTGAACGCCCTGTCCGCGGTCCTGCATTTGCGGATCTGGCGCGGCGGCGAGGAACACTACATCTGCTTCCACGACGGCGATCCGCAGGAACCCCTGACGGTGGTGGGGCCGTCTGACGGGCGGACCGGAACAGAAGTGACGTTTCTGCCCTCGACCAAAACCTTTAGCAAGACCGAATTCGACTATGGCACCCTGGTGCACCGCTTGCGGGAGCTGGCCTTTCTGAATTCCGGTGTGCGGGTGGTGTTGCGCGATGAACGGGGGATCGATCCGAAAGAGGACATCTTCCTGTACGAAGGCGGCGTTGGCGCATATGTAGAATATCTTGACCGCAATAAAGCGGCCCTGCACGACCCGGCAATTTCCATTGTCGGCGCGCGTGCCGATGTCCGCATTGATTGCGCCCTGCAATGGAACGACAGCTATCACGAAAACGTCCTTTGCTATACCAACAACATTCCCCAGCGCGACGGCGGCACGCATCTGGCCGGGTTTCGCGCGGCTTTGACCCGGACGGTCAATGGCTATGCCAATTCATCGGGTATCGCCAAAAAGGAAAAGGTCTCGTTAAGCGGCGATGACGCGCGCGAAGGGCTGACCTGCGTGCTTTCGGTGCAGCTGCCCGATCCGAAATTCAGCTCCCAGACCAAGGACAAGCTGGTTTCCTCGGAAGTCCGGCCGGTGATTGAAAGCCTGCTTGGGGAAAAGCTGGCCCAATGGTTCGAAGAACATCCCACCGATGCCCGCCGCATCGTCGGCAAGGCGGTTGATGCCGCCATCGCGCGCGAGGCGGCCCGCAAGGCCCGTGATCTGACCCGGCGCAAGGGGGCCCTGGATATATCCTCCCTGCCCGGCAAACTGGCCGATTGTCAGGAGCGCGACCCGGCGAAATCAGAATTGTTCCTGGTCGAGGGTGATAGCGCCGGGGGTTCCGCCAAGCAGGGCCGGATCCGTAAAAACCAGGCGGTTCTGCCCCTGCGCGGCAAGATCCTGAATGTGGAACGGGCCCGCTTCGATAAAATGCTGTCATCGACGGAAATCGGCACCCTGATCACGGCGCTTGGCACCGGTATCGGCCGGGATGATTTCAATATCAATAAGTTACGTTATCACAAAATTATCATCATGACCGACGCCGATGTCGACGGGGCCCATATCCGCACCCTCCTGTTGACCTTTTTCTATCGGCAAATGCCGCAGATCGTCGAACGGGGGCATCTCTATATCGCCCAGCCGCCGTTGTATAAGGTTTGGCGCGGTAGTTCCGGCGCCGGCCGCTATCTGAAGGACGACCGCGATCTGCAAGACTATCTGATCGATGAAGGTCTGCGCGATGCGGTTCTGACCCTGCATGACGGCAGCCAGCGGGCCGATGCCGATTTGCGGGCCATGGTGGAGGAAGCCCGCCGCGCCGCGACCCTGCTGGAGGCCGTTGGCCGGCGCTATAACCGAAGAATAGTGGAGCAGGCGGCGATCCTGGGCGTGTTGCGCCCGGATGTGATCGAGGACGCGGCGCAAGCGGGCGAGGTCGCCCATTATCTGGCCGCCCGTCTGGATGGCCTGGAGGCGGAGGAAGAACGCGGTTGGAAAGGCGAGGCCAGTGATGGCGGCGGCTACTCTCTGCAACGGAGCATGCGCGGCGTTGTCGAAACCCATGTGATCGATACTATTTTGATCCGTAGCGGCGAAGCCCGTCAATTGGATGCCATGGCCAATGAATTGCAGGAAAGTTATGAACGGCCCGCGACCCTGACCCGCAAGGACGACAATGTCCGCATTCCGGGCCCTTCCGACCTGCTGTCCACGGTCTTGAAGCTGGGGCAAAAGGGCCTGTCCGTGCAGCGGTACAAGGGCCTGGGCGAAATGAATCCGGAGCAATTGTGGGAAACCACCTTGGATCCGGACGCCCGTACCCTGCTGCAGGTTCAGGTCAAGGAATTGGCCGACGCGGACGAGGTGTTCTCGACCCTGATGGGCGACGAGGTGGAGCCGCGCCGGGAATTCATTCAATCCAATGCACTGAATGTGGTCAATTTGGATATCTAGGCCGTGAAGAAGCCCGCCGCCGCCGAAGGTAAGCCGGCCAAGGGGAAAGCCAAGGAGCCGCCGGTGAAATCATCCAGGCGCGGCTGGCTGGGCCATCTATTTTATTGGCTGATAGTGCTGATGGTCTGGGGTGTGATCGCCGCCATGGGGGTGATCGTCTGGTACGCTTATGACCTGCCGTCCGTCGACAAACTTTCCGCGATCCAGCGCAAGCCATCCCTTACCCTGTTGGATCACAAGGGCCGGCAGATTGCCCGGTTCGGCGATGTTTATGGCGAACCGGTTCAACTGAGCCAGTTGCCCAGTCATTTGCCAGGCGCCGTGGTGGCCACGGAAGACCGGCGCTTTTACAGTCATTTCGGCGTTGACCCAATCGGCCTGGCCCGCGCCATGGTTTATAATCTAGCCGCCGGGCGCATCGTTCAGGGCGGCAGCACCATCAGCCAGCAATTGGCCAAGAATGTCTTTCTGACCCATCAGCGCACTTTGAAACGCAAGGTCCAGGAATTCCTGCTGGCGCTGTGGCTGGAAGCCAATTTTTCCAAAGCGCAGATCCTGACCCTGTATTTGAACCGGGTCTATCTTGGCGCCGGCGCCTACGGCGTCGACGCGGCGGCCCGGCGTTATTTCAACAAGCCGGCGGCGCGGGTCAATCTGGCGGAAGCGGCCATGCTGGCCGGCCTTTTGAGGGCGCCCTCGCGCCTGGCGCCGACCCGCGATCTCAAGGCGGCCCGGGCCCGTGCCGCCGTGGTGCTGAACAATATGGTCGGCGCGGGCTACATAAATGCAGCGGCGGCGAAAGGTGCCAAGGCCCGGCCCGCCAGTCTGCGGCGGCGCCGAGGCGGCGGACCTGAGGGAATGGGCCCGCGGCCCGCGCGCTACTTCACCGATTGGACAATGGACCGCCTGACCGATTATTTGGGCCCGACGGAACGCAATCTGGTCATCAAGACCACCCTGGATCGTGATATGCAGGCCGCGGCGGAAGCCGCCATGGCCCGCCTGTTCGCCGGCCCGGCGGGGAAGCGCAAGATCGGCCAGGGCGCGCTTTTGGCCATGGCCCCCGATGGTGCGGTCCGGGCCATGGTTGGGGGCCGGGACTATGGCAAAAGCCAATATAACCGCGCCACCCAGGCCCGGCGGCAACCGGGTTCGGCCTTCAAGCCCATTGTCTTCCTGGCCGGCCTGGAAGCCGGCTTGCGGCCTGATACTATTTTCATGGACAAACCCATTACCGTCGACGGCTGGTCGCCCAGGAATTATGCCGGCAAGTATCGTGGCCGGATCAACTACAGCCAGGCCCTGGCCTATTCCTCCAACTCCGTGGCCGTACAGGTCATGGAGCGGGTGGGCCGGGACAAGGTGGTGGCCGTGGCCCGGCGCCTCGGCCTGACCACGCGTATTCCCCGCCATCCCTCCATCGCGCTGGGCACGGCGGAGGTCGGCCTGCTGGAGATGACGTCCCTGTACGCCGGCCTGGCTAATCGAGGCAAGGGCGCCCTGCCCCACGGCATTTTGGAAGTGCGCGATGACAAGGGCAACGTGTTGTACCGGCGCCGTGGTTCGGGGCGGGGCCAGGTCGCCCGGCCCTGGCATGTGGCGGAATTGAACCAGATGCTGGCCGGCGTGATCAGCCATGGTACCGGCCGGGCCGCCAAAATCGGCCGCCCCGCCGCCGGCAAGACCGGAACCAGCCAGGACTATCGGGACGCCTGGTTTCTTGGCTATACCAACCAACTGGTGGCCGGCGTTTGGTTGGGCAACGACAATGGCGCGCCCATGCGCCGGGTGACGGGAGGCGGCGCGCCGGCCCGGCTGTGGAAGGATTTCATGACGACGGCCCACAAGGGGATGCCGGTTCTGGCCCTGAACCTACGCCGCGGCAAGGACCGTGGCTCCAACAACATGGAAAACCTGATCGGCCGCCTATGGCGAAGCCTCGGGGGCGCGGGCGGCGATGGATCCAATGAGCCGGATTCCGAGAACCGGAATGTCCGTTAGACCGGTTCCAGGTTATCCTGGTTTATCCACCAGAGAAATAATTGGGGGCGGAACATGACCATCGACAGTTTCGATTACATCATCGTCGGCGCCGGCACCGCCGGCTGCGTTCTGGCCAACCGCCTATCGGCCGATCGCAAAACCTCGGTGCTGCTGTTGGAAGCGGGGGGCAAGGATAACTACCATTGGATCCATATTCCCGTCGGCTACCTTTATACCCTGGGCAACCCGCGCACCGACTGGTGCTTCAAGACGGAAGCGGAAGCGGGCCTGAACGGGCGCGCCATCGACTACGCGCGCGGCAAGGTCCTGGGCGGCTGTTCATCCATCAACGGCATGATCTACATGCGTGGCCAGGCCCGCGACTATGATCAATGGCGCCAGATGGGCAATACGGGCTGGTCATGGGACGATGTGCTGCCCTATTTCCGCAGAAGTGAAAATCACTATGCCGGCGCCGATGACATGCATGGTGCTGATGGCGAATGGCGGGTCGAGGAACAGCGCCTGTCCTGGGAGATACTGGCGGCTTTTCGCGAGGCGGCGGCCCAGGTCGGCATTCCCAAGACCGATGATTTCAATCGCGGCGATAACGAGGGCTGCGGCTATTTTCAGGTTAACCAAAGGCGCGGCGTGCGGTGGAGCGCGGCCAAGGCGTTTTTGAAACCGGCCATGAAACGGCCAAACCTAAAGGTTCTGACCCATGCCCAGGCGACGGGTATCGTCATCGAAGACGGCCGCGCCACGGGGCTGAAATATCTTCAGGAAGGCAATCCGGCCCGGGCGCGGGGGGCGGTCATCCTTTCGGGGGGGTCTGTCGCCTCGCCGCAACTGCTGGAACTTTCCGGCATCGGGCAGGGCGAATTGTTGCAACGGCACGGCATTTTGGTGCGGCACGAATTGCCAGGGGTGGGGGAAAACCTGCAGGATCACCTGCAAATCCGCCTGGTCTACAAAGTATCCAACACCCGCACGTTGAATTTACGCGCCAACAGCCTGTTGGGACGCCTCGCCATGGGCCTGGAATATGGCCTGTTCCGCACTGGCCCCCTGACCATGTCGCCCAGCCAGCTTGGCGCCTTCGCCAAGAGCGACGCCAGCAAGGAAACCGCGAATTTGCAATATCACGTCCAGCCCTTGAGCACGGACAAGCTGGGCGAAGATTTGCACCCCTTCGAGGCCTTCACCGCCTCGGTCTGCAATCTGCGCCCGGAAAGCCGGGGTGGCATACATATCGCCAGCCCCGATCCCCTGCGCCAACCCCATATTCGTCCGAACTATCTCTCCGCCGATGCCGACCGCGCGGTCGCCGCCGACGCCATTCGTCTGACCCGTAAAATTTGCGCGGCGGATGCCCTGGCGCCTTTCAGGCCGGAAGAATTCCGCCCCGGCCCGACGGTTGGCGATGACCAGGGCGAGCTGGTCAAGACCGCCGGAGACCTGGCCACCACCATCTTCCACCCCGTCGGCACCTGCCGCATGGGCGGCGACGGCCAGGCGGTGGTCGATGACCGCCTGGCCGTGCACGGCATTGCCGGGCTGCGGGTCGTCGATGCCTCGGTCATGCCCACCATCACCTCCGGCAACACCAATTCCCCGGTGGTGATGATCGCGGAAAAAGCGGCGGAAATGATCATTCAAGATGGGCGGGACGGCCATTGAATGCCCGATCCGTCAATTGCCTTGACGCCGCCAATTCGCACCGTAAGCTGCGCCACCATGCTTAGCCTGCCGAAAATTTTGCTCCTTCTGGCCGTGATCGCCGTGGTCGCCGTGGTCTCCAGGGCCCTGCGCGGCCGGGGTCGGAAAACCGGTGACGTTGGCAAGGACAGGGTGGAAAACGAAGCCCTGGACTTGAGCCAATGTTCCGTCTGCGGCAATTTCGTGGCCGCGGACACGCGCGGCTGCGAGCGCGCCGATTGCCCCCACGCGGTTTGATCCTGCAAGCCATTGCCAAGGCGCGGGGCGGCGACTAGGTTGCGCCAAACGCGAACCCGCGATCGAAGCAATATTCACAATTCCCTGGATTAGCCAGCGCCATGACCGGCACGCCGAACTTCAACACCAAGACCTTTCAAGGCCTGATCCTGGCCCTGCAGCATTATTGGTCCGGGCAGGGCTGCGTCATCCTGCAGCCCTATGACATGGAAGTCGGTGCCGGCACCTTCCATTGGGCCACCACCCTGCGCTCCCTGGGCGGCAAAAGCTGGAACGCGGCCTATGTACAGCCTTCGCGCCGGCCCACCGACGGCCGCTTTGGCGAAAACCCAAACCGCCTGCAGCATTATTACCAGTTCCAGGTGATCATGAAGCCATCACCCCCCGATTTTCAGGATCTCTATCTTGGCAGCCTGGCGGCAATTGGCTTGGACGCCTCCAACCATGACATACGTTTTGTCGAGGATGACTGGGAAAGCCCGACCCTGGGCGCCTGGGGCCTGGGTTGGGAGGTTTGGTGCGACGGCATGGAGGTCAGCCAGTTCACCTACTTCCAACAGGTCGGCGGCTATGATTGCAACCCGGTTTCCGGCGAGTTGACCTATGGCCTGGAGCGACTGGCCATGTATGTGCAGGGTGTCGACCATTTTCAGAAACTGGCCTGGAACGAGCCCGGCAACGCGCGTTCGAAAACCTACGCCGATGTCTATCTGGCGGCGGAGCAACAATTCTCGGCCTATAACTTCGATTGCGCCAATACGGACATGCTGTTTCGCCATTTCGCGGATGCGGAGGCGGAATGCGCCGCCCTGGTTGCCGCCGAACTGCCTCTGCCGGCTTATGACCAGTGCATCAAGGCTTCACATCTGTTCAATCTGCTGGACGCCCGTGGGGTGATCTCGGTGACCGAACGGGCCGCCTACATTGGCCGGGTGCGGGAGCTAGCCAAGGCCTGCGCCACGGCCTATCTGACCGCCGAGGGCGAATTGCTCCCGGATCAGCCGGTTGGGGGAGCGGCCTGACATGGCGGATCTGTTGTTGGAGTTGTTCGGGGAAGAAATTCCCGCCCGCATGCAAAGCCGCGCGGCGGACGATTTGCAACGCCTGGTCCGTGCCGGCCTGAAGGCGGCTGAATTACCATTCCAAGGGACGGCGGCCTTTGTCACGCCGCGCCGCCTTATATTGCATATCACCGGCCTGCCCCTGGCCCAACCGGATGTGCGCGAGGAAAAACGCGGCCCCCGCGTGGATGCGCCGGACAAGGCCATCGAAGGTTTTCTGCGCGGCAGCGGCCTGACCCGTGAGCAATGCGAGGAACGCGAATTGCCCAAGGGCAGGTTCCTCTTTGCCATCATCGAACGCCAGGGCCGGCCCACGGGCGAAGTCCTGGCCGGGATATTGCCCGCCGCCATGGCCGATCTGCCCTGGCCCAAGTCCATGCGCTGGAGTACCGGGGCGACCCGCTGGGTGCGCCCCCTGCATTCCATACTGGCCTTGTTCGACGGGGCGGTGGTGCCGCTTTCCTTTGCCGGCATCGACAGCGGCGATCAGACCCGGGGCCACCGCTTTCATGCGCCGGAACCGTTCGCGGTTACGGATTTCGCCGACTATCGGGACAAGTTGGCAAGGGCGAAGGTGCTGATCGATGCCGCTGACCGGCGCCGGCTTATCGCGGAGGGTGCGGCACAACTGGCCCAGGACGCCGATTTGACCTTGGTCGCCGACGATGGCCTGGTGGCCGAGATCGCCGGCCTGGTGGAATGGCCGGTGCCCATGTTGGGCGCCTTCGATGACCGTTTCCTGGACGTGCCGGCGGAGGTTCTGGTGACCACCATGAAGGTGAACCAGAAATACCTGTCCCTGCGCGATGGCAGCGGCAATTTGGCGCCGAAATTTATCACGGTGGCGAATTTGCAGGCGCGGGACGGCGGCGGGCAGATCATCGCCGGCAACGAATATGTCCTGACCGCCCGTCTGGCGGATGCGGAATTCTTCTGGACCCAGGACAAGAAGAAAAGCCTGGAAAGCCGTCTGCCCGCCCTGGACGAGATGGTTTTTTATGCCAAGCTGGGCAGCGTGCGGGACAAGGTTACGCGGATCGAAAAGCTGGCCGCCGCGCTGGCGCCATACGTGCCCGGCGCCAATGCCGAGCTGGCCCGCCGCGCCGCGCATTTGTGCAAGGCGGACCTGGTCAGCGACATGGTCTATGAATTTCCGGAAGTTCAGGGCGTGATGGGCCGCTATTACGCCCTCAACGACGGCGAGGACGGGGAGGTCGCGGATGCCATCCAGCAGCATTATTCACCGGCCGGCCCATCCGATGATTGTCCGACGGCGCCGACGGCGGTCTGCCTCGCCCTGGCCGACAAGCTAGATACCCTGGTTGGTTTCTGGGCCATCGATGAAAAGCCCACGGGCTCCCGCGATCCCTTTGCCCTGCGCCGTGCTGCCCTGGGCGTGATCCGCTTGATCTTGGAGAACGGGCTGCGCCTGCCGTTGGAAGAGATGTTCTCAGCGGCGCTTGGGGCCTTTGCGCGGGAAGAGGAGGAGCAAACAGAAGAGGATTCTGATCTGCTTGTTTTCTTCGCCGACCGTCTGAAAGTACATTTGCGGGAACAGGGCGTGCGCCACGATCTTGTGCAGGCGGTCTTCGCTTTGGGCGGCGAAGACGATCTGGTGCGCTTGATGGCGCGGGTGAACGCCCTGGACGCGTTTCTGGGCAGCGAGGATGGCGCCAACCTGCTGGTGGCCTATCGCCGCGCCGCCAATATTCTGCGGATCGAGGAAAAAAAAGACGGCATGGTCCACGGCGGCGCCGTCGAGGCGGGGTTGTTGCAACAGGACGAGGAAGTTGCCTTGGCCGATGCTCTGTCCATGGCGCTCGCCAAGATCGACACCGCCCTTGGGGTGGAAGATTTCGCCGTCGCCATGGCGGCCATGGCCGGTTTGCGGCAACCGGTCGACGATTTCTTTGATGCGGTGACCGTCAATGCCGACGATGCCGCGCAACGTGGTAATCGTTTGCGCCTGTTGTCACGCATACGCGCGACCATGCACATGGTTGCCGATTTCAGCGAGATTGAAGGCTGATTGCGATGACAAAATGGGTCTACAACTTTGGCGATGGCCGGGCCGAAGGCGGCGCGGCGGACAATAATTTGCTGGGTGGCAAGGGCGCAAACCTGGCCGAGATGTCGGGCCTGGGCCTGCCGGTGCCGCCCGGCTTTACCCTGACGACGGAGGTCTGCAACGCCTACTACGAAAATGACGAGACCTTTCCCGGCGGGTTGCGGGACCAGGTCGCGGCCGGCTTGGGGAAAATGGAAAAGGCCGCCGGCGCGAAATTCGGCGATTTCGACAATCCGCTGCTGGTTTCCGTCCGCTCCGGCGCCCGGGCCTCCATGCCCGGCATGATGGACACGGTCTTGAACCTGGGTCTGAACGATATCACCGTGCAGGCGCTGGCCAGGCAGAGCGGCAATGAACGCTTTGCCTGGGACAGCTATCGCCGCTTTATCCAGATGTATTCCGATGTCGTCCTGGGCATTGACCATTATCATTTTGAAGAGTTGTTGGAGATCCATAAAGAGAATTTGGGCCTGCAACTGGACACGGAGCTTTCGGCGGATGATCTGCGCCAACTGGTCGATCAATTCAAGGCCAAGGTGGAAAGCGAAGGGGCGGAAGCCTTTCCCCAGGATACCGACGCCCAGCTTTGGGGCGCCATCGCCGCGGTCTTCGGGTCCTGGCGGAACGCCCGCGCCGTTACCTATCGCCGCCTGCATGATATCCCGGCCTCCTGGGGCACGGCCGTCAATATTCAGGCCATGGTGTTCGGCAACATGGGCGAGGATTCCGCCACCGGCGTCGCCTTCACCCGCGATCCTTCCACCGGCGACAGACGCTTTTTCGGCGAATATCTGATCAACGCCCAGGGCGAGGATGTGGTCGCCGGCATCCGCACGCCGCGGCATCTGACCAAGGCGGCGCGTCAGGATGCCAAGGATGAAAAGCCGTCGCTGGAAGAGGTGATGCCGGCGGTTTTCGCCGAGTTGGAGACAATTTATCAACGCCTGGAAGCGCATTACCGGGACATGCAGGACATCGAGTTCACGGTGCAACGGGGCAACCTGTACATGCTGCAAACCCGGTCCGGCAAGCGCACCGCCGGTGCCGCGATAAAAATTGCCGTGGAAATGGCCAATGAAGGCCTGTTGAGCCGGGAAGAGGCCATTCATCGCGTGGATCCGGATTCACTGGATCAATTGCTGCACCCCACCCTGGATCCCGACGCGGCGCGGCGGATCATAACCCGTGGATTGCCCGCCTCCCCAGGTGCGGCCACGGGCAAGGTTGCGTTTTCCGCCGAACAGGCCGAGGCCCTGGCCGATGCGGGCGAGAATATCCTGTTGGTGCGGATCGAAACCTCGCCGGAAGATATCCATGGCATGCACGCGGCCCGTGGCATCCTGACCGCACGGGGCGGCATGACCAGTCACGCGGCGGTGGTGGCCCGCGGCATGGGCCGGCCCTGTGTGTCGGGTGCGGGGCAACTGCGCATTGACTACCAAACGCAAACCATGCGGGTCGGCGACACAATCATTGCCGCCGGCGATGTCATCACCATCGACGGCGGCAGCGGCGAGGTAATGTTGGGCGAAGTGGCGACCATACAGCCCGAATTATCCGGTGACTTCGGCACCCTGATGGGCTGGGCGGACGAGATCCGCAAACTTGGCATCCGCACCAACGCAGAAACGCCGGCGGAGGCCAAGGCGGCGATTGATTTCGGCGCCGAGGGCATCGGTTTGTGCCGTACCGAACATATGTTCTTCGATGCCGAGCGTATCCTGGCCGTGCGCGAAATGATCCTGGCCCAGGATCTGGCGGGCCGGCAGGCGGCTCTGGCAAAAATTTTGCCCATGCAGCGGCAGGATTTCGTCGATCTGTTCACCATCATGTCCGGCCTGCCCGTGACGATCCGGCTGTTGGATCCGCCGCTGCACGAATTCCTGCCGAAGTCCGACGATGAACTGGCGCAACTGGCCGCCGTGACGGGGACCTCGGTCGAGGATTTGCGCCATCGGGCCAGCCAACTGCAAGAATACAACCCCATGCTGGGCCATCGTGGTTGCCGCCTGGGCATTTCCTATCCGGAAATATACGAGATGCAGGCCCAGGCCATATTCGAGGCGGCCGCGATCGTCAGTTCCACGCAGGGCGATTTGGTGGTGCCGGAAGTCATGATCCCGCTGATTGCCGGCAAGGCGGAATTCGTCTTCCTGGCGGAACGCATTGCCGCCGTGGCCGAACTGGTTGCAGCCGAACGGGGCGGCGATGTGGATTATCTGATCGGCACCATGATCGAATTGCCCCGTGCCGCCCTGCGGGCCGGCGAGATCGCGGAGGCGGCTGAATTCTTCTCGTTCGGAACCAACGATCTGACCCAGACGGTATTTGGCATCAGCCGCGACGATTCCGCCGGATTTCTGGAAGAATACCGGGGCAAGGGCATTCTGGAAGCCGACCCGTTCGCAACGCTGGATAGGGATGGCGTCGGCGAACTGATGGAAATGGCGGCCGCGCGGGGGCGGAGGACCCGGGCGGATTTAAAACTGGGAATCTGCGGCGAGCACGGCGGCGATCCCGCCTCTATCGCCTTTTGTCATTCCATTGGCCTGGACTATGTTTCCTGTTCACCCTTTCGGGTGCCCATTGCCCGCCTCGCCGCGGCGCAAGCGGCGGCCAAGTGAGCGGTCGTCTTAATCGTGGTCGATTTCGCCGGTGAATTCATAGCCAATGCCACGGACCGACTTGATCAGATTTTCCTTGCCGCCGTCGGTGTCCAGTTTGCGCCGCAAGCGTCCAACCAAGACATCAATATTCCGGCTGCTGGCCTGCATGCCGTAACCCAGTGCCTCGCGGTGCAGGGTATCCCGTTCCACGGATTTACCCACGTTATCGATCAAGGTTTGCAGCAACCGCGATTCCCCCGCCGTTAACACCGTGTCGGCACCCTGGGGACTGGTCAAACGTTGAAAGGCGCTTTCAAAGAGCCAGCCCTGGAACCGCACGGTGGCGCCGCCGGTCGCCGATTTCGCCGCCTTTCGGGCCTCCTTGGTACGGCGTAACACGCTACGAATGCGGGCCAGCAATTCCCGCGACTTGAACGGCTTGGCCACGTAATCATCGGCGCCAACCTCCAAACCGACGACCATATCAACGGTTGTGCCCTTGCCCGTCAGCATGACAATGCCCGCATCGGTCTTTTCACGCAGAACCTTGGCCAGATTCAAGCCGTCTTCATCGGGCAAATTCAGGTCGAGAATTACAAGGTCGACTGTCCTTTGTTCAATCACCGCGCGCATCTCGGCGCCGTTGGCGGCATCGATGACATCGAATCCTTCGGGTTCCAGATGATCGCGCAAAACCAAACGCATATCTGGATCGTCATCGACAACTAAAATTAATCCCAGCATCATTCTTCCCGTCAAAAGATCATTTCAACCGGCCGTGGCTGGTTCGGCAGATTGGATATAATCAGTTACTAATTCCGCCCCGTGGTTTGCAGTGGAATAATAATGCAAGTGTTAGAATGTTACAAACAGGTCCGAGCATCCGCATTATATGATATGCATAATTGTATCATATTAGTGATACGACTTTAGTGAATATGTAATCATATTACTATTATTCTCATGCCCGTGTTGAGGCATAACCGGGAATATCTTTTGGTCGGCAATTATCGGCGCCGGGCATTTCCGGCGATGGCAAAGGCCGGCTTATTCATTCAATCCAGCGACCGCGCGCGCGAATGCCGCGGCGGTAAAGGGCTGCAAATCTTCTATCCCCTCGCCAATACCAATATAATGTACAGGCAATGTAAAGCGTTCCGCCACCGCGACCAGCACGCCGCCGCGGGCGGTGCCGTCCAATTTGGTCATTGCCAAACCGGTGACGTTACAGACTTCGGCAAAGACCTCCACCTGCCGTAGCGTGTTTTGTCCGGTGGTGGCATCCAACACCAAAAGGCAGTCGTGGGGCGCGTTCTGATCCAATTTTCCCAGCACCCGCACCACCTTGGCCAGTTCGTCCATCAGGCCGGCCTTGTTTTGCAAGCGCCCGGCGGTGTCCACCAAAAGCACATCGGCGTCCAGGGCCCGGGCCTGCTGCAACCCCTCGTAGGCGACCGCCGCCGGATCGGCGCCGACATCGCGCCGGATCACGGTCGCGCCCGTGCGTTGGCCCCAAATCTGCAACTGTTCGATGGCGGCGGCGCGGAAGGTATCGGCTGCGGCCATGACGACGGATTTACCTTCGGCCCGCAGATTATACGCCATTTTGCCAATGGTCGTGGTCTTGCCGGTGCCATTTACACCCACCACCAAAATCACGTGTGGGCGGTTCGTGCCATCGATGGTCAGGGGCCGGGCCACGGGGGCCAGTATCTCGGTTACCACATCGGCCAGGGCCGCCTTGATCTCGAGTTCGCTAATTTCCTTGTCGAACCGGTCGGCCGCCAGCCTGCCGCTGACCCGCGCCGCGACAGCCGGGCCCAGATCGGCCGCGATCAACAGATCCTCCAACTCCTCCAGGGCGGCGGCGTCCAACTTGCGTTGGGTAAACACAGTCGTCAGGCCGGCGCTGAAATTGCCCGCCGTACGGCTAAGGCCGGCCTTCAGCCGGGAAAACAGCCCCGGCTTACCTGTATTCATGCGGCCAGACGTCCGATCAAACGGTCCCGGGTGGCGGCGACAATTTCGGCTTTAACGATCCCGCTTTCCGGGGCGGTGACGGTTTGATCAAGCGCAATCAGGGCGAACTGCTCGCTGCGCCCTTCACCGGGCCGCTCCAACAAGATGCGGCAGGTTCCCCCCACCCGCGAGGCAAGGAAATCGGCCAAGACGGAGGCGCCCTTTTCCCGCAACAAGGCAGCACGCCGCCGCCGTTCCGCCCCCGGCACCTGGGGCATGCGGGCCGCCGGGGTGCCCGGCCGTGCGGAATAGGGGAAGACATGCAAATAGGTCAGGCCGCAGTCATCGATCAAGGACAGGGAATTCTGGAATTGCGCCTCGGTTTCGGTGGGAAAGCCGGCGATCAGATCGGCGCCAAAGACCATATCTGGGCGGCCGGCGCGCAGGCGCTGACATAGATCGATGGCCTGGGCCCGGCTGTGCCGCCGCGCCATGCGCTTCAAAATCAGGTCGTCGCCCGCCTGCAGGCTAAGATGCAGGTGGGGCATCACCCTTTCCTCGCCCAGTAGCAGCCGTTCCAGTTCCGGATCGATTTCCACCGCGTCCAGGGATGATAACCGCAGGCGCGGCAATTCCGGCACCGCCCGTAACAGCCGGCGCAGCAATTGTCCCAGGTTGGGCCGGCCCGGCAGATCACTGCCATAGGCGGTGATATCAACGCCGGTCAAAACCACCTCCGCGTAACCGTTTTCCACAAGCGTCCTGATTTGCCGCACGATGGCGCCCATGGGCACCGAGCGCGAGGGGCCGCGGGCGAAAGGAATGATGCAGAATGTGCAGCGGTGGTCGCAGCCCTGTTGCACTTGCACGAAGGCGCGGCTGCGGCCGTCAAAGCCCGGCACCAGATGGCCAGCCAATTGCGCCACCGACATGATGTCATCGACCAGGATCTTGCCATCAAGGGGCGTGACGAAGTTCTTCCCGTGCAGTTTTTCCCGGTTGCCCAAAACCCGGTCAACTTCATCCATGGCCGCGAACGCGCCCGGCTGCAACTGCGCGGCGCAACCGGTCACCACGATGGTTGCCTCCGGCCGTTGCCTCCGGGCCTTGCGGATGGCCTGCCGCGCCTGGCGTACCGCTTCATTGGTGACGGCACAGGTGTTGACGATGATGGTATCGCGTAAACCGGCGCTTTTCGCCTGATCGCGCATCACCTGCGCCTCGTATGCGTTCAGGCGGCAGCCGAAATTTATGACTTCCGGTTCCTTCATGCCACTGATCTCGATCTTGGCCGTGATCCGGCCCGCCCCGCCGCATCAAACAGGCTGTCATCCAGCACCCCGGAAAAGACCGTCGCCGTTGGCCCGGTCATCAGCACGTGGCCGTCATCGGCACGCCATTCCATGCTCAGCGCACCGCCGTCCAGGATCAGATTCGCCCGGCGCCCGCACTTGCCGCGCCGGTGGGCCGCGACCATCGCGGCACAGGCGCCTGAACCGCAGGCCAGTGTCAACCCGGCGCCGCGTTCCCAAACCCGCAGGCGCAAGGCATCCTCGCCCAATACCTGCACCACGCCGATATTGGCCCGTTCGGGAAACAGGGCGTGGTTCTCCAACACAGGTCCGACGGAGGCAAGATCGACGGCATCCAAATCATCGACAAAAAATACCGCGTGCGGATTGCCCATGCCGACCGCGCAAGGACCGCTCAACACCGGGCCCCGATCCGGTTCAAGGGACAGATCCAGGCGCAAGCTGTCCATTTCATGGGCCAATGGGATATCCCGCCAATCCAGGTAGGCCGGACCCATATCCACCTGAATGCGGCCGTCTTCGGCCATGCGGCTGGGCAACAGGCCGGCCCGGGTTTCGATCACCGCGTGATCCCGGCCGCTTTCCGCCAACAACAGGCTGGCCACGCACCGGGCGCCGTTGCCACAGGCTTGCGCTTCGCCGCCGTCCGGATTGTGGATGCGCATGAAGGCATCGCCCCGATGGGACGGCTCGATCGAGATAACCTGATCGCAGCCCACGCCGGTCCGCCGGTCCGCCAATGCGCGGGCCAGGGCGCCATCCACGCGCCAAGACGAAAGGCGCAGATCCAGCACGATAAAGTCGTTGCCCGCGCCGTGCATCTTCAAAAAGGTTTGTTCCGGCTTTCCCATGATTGCCCGGATATAGGCAATTCCCACCCCGCCGTCTATAGCACCGCGCAGTGGATTAATGGATCGGGGTGATAATTAACGCTCCGTTAACCCAACGAACGGATGCTCGACGATAATTGAGGGCATCCACCGATCAATGTAGAACTGGCATTGAAATCAGGATGCAAATGAATTTATCACACCTGTGTCGGGGTTTTGCCTGTCCGGGCTTGGCGGCAAAACTGAAATCGCCCGATAAGCCTAATTCCCGGCGTTTCAGGTAACGTCATGGCCATCGTAATGGTATCCACGGCCCTTCCCCTGGCCAAGGCGCCAGAGGACATGGCCGCCTTGGCCAGGCACTGGTACGGCTTATGCGGCGCGCGGAAAAACCCCTCCCGGCACGATATCGACCCGATGGAATTGCGGGCTTATTTAGGATATCTTTGCATACTGGAAGTGGCAAATGATCCTGTTGATTTCACCTATCGTCTGTTCGGAAGCGGCCTGGTCAAATTCTTGCGGCGGGATTTGACGGGCCAAAGTGTCTTGGCGTTGCCGCCGTTGGAATTGGGGCAAAGCATTTTCAGGCAGGTAGAGGACACCATCGAAGCCGGCGCCCCGATGCATTTCCGCACCGAGGTAATCCATGATAGCCCGTACCGGAAATCCGGCACATCCCGGTTGCTCCTGCCCTTGTCTGACGATGGCGAGACCATTAACCAGCTTCTGACCTATACCCAATTCGACGATGCACCGCCGGATTTCTGGTCCCACATCGCGGGCGAGTCTTTTTTCGATATTGGCCGAAACATCCCTTAGGATCCGCCATCCGGCTTCGCCAAGGCCGCCCCCTGGATCGCCGGCCAGACCCGTTCCGGGGTTGCGGGCATATCGATATGGCGGATGCCATGGCCGTGCACCAGGCCGTCCGGCGCCAGATCGTCGATAAACCGGCCCGCCCCGCGCAACAGCTTGTCATCCCCGCGCCGCGGCACCGGTTGGCTGATCCCGAATTGGCCCAAATTTCCACGCTCCCAATCTCGTGGCCATGGACAGGTAATGATAACTAGAGCGTTTCCGGGCGATTGTGGATCATTTGATGGCGACCCTAAGCCATTCGGGTAGGCGCGTTGCGCAGCGCGATATAGTATATCGGGCAAGCGGCGCAACGCATCCGAATGGCTTAGGGTCGCCACCGAAGGCCGCTCACCAAGGCCCCGTGGCTGCGTTGCGGTTCTTGGACGATGTCCCACATCGACCTGCGAACCGCGCCTACCCACGGGGTCTTGATGGGCGGTCAAATGACCCAGAATAGCCCGGAAACGCTCTAGGGACGTGGGAATGCGAGCCGACAACACAATGCAGACTGGAGATGGAACCGTGCCTATCCGGTTGTAACCCACACGCACTATATGTAGGGTGTGCCGTCATACGGCAGGCAAGGGTGTCAGAGTGGAAATTGATGTTTTGAAACGGGATGATTCGCCATTTCCAGCATCACTTCTTGAGTTACAGCGGCTTTTCCCTGTCAACGCGGCTTGCGCCG
>JAKZRK010000212.1:0-12110 GCA_047518225.1 Alphaproteobacteria bacterium
GCAACACCTTGCCCGGCTTAAGCCTTTGGTAAATGCCTGATACCGCCGGTCGGGCAGACAAACGCCTGAAAGCGGGCGGCCGTGCGCCCTGTGCTCGGAGATGTTTGCGCCAACCGTCACGCGCCTGATTTCGGGACACAACGGGACACGCGCCCGATTGCGGGACACGCTGTCTCGCCTAACCCCTTGGAAACCTTGGTGCGCCCGACAGGAATCGAACCTGTGACCCACTGATTAAAAGTCAGTTGCTCTACCAACTGAGCTACGGGCGCATCGCGGCGGAACTTAGGTCGGTGCGGGGTTGGGGTCAACGTTAATTCGACCTTTGGCGGGGTAAATATCATCTGGGATCCAAATCGCCCCTGCCCGCCATCCGGGCATGCCCGGCGGCGAAATCGTCCAGGCGTCCCTGGTCAATGGCGGTGCGCAGATTGGCCATCAAATCCTGATAATGGGTCAGGTTGTGCCAGGTCGCCAGCATGGACCCCAGGATCTCCTTGGCGCGGAACAGATGATGCAGATAGCCCCGGGAATAATGCCGGCATAGGGGGCAGCGGCAGTCGCCATCCACCGGGCGGGGATCATCGGCGTGGCGGGCGTTGCGGATATTCAGGGTGGCGCGGGGGGTGAATAGCTGGCCGGTGCGGCCCGAACGGGTGGGCAGCACGCAATCGAACATATCGACGCCGCGCCGCACCGCCCCGACGATGTCGCCCGGCCGCCCCACGCCCATGAGGTAGAGGGGCCTGTCCGTGGGCAAATGGGGCACGGTGGCCTCCAGTGTGGTGAAGGTCAACGCCTGCCCCTCGCCCACCGCCAGGCCGCCGATGGCGTAACCGTCAAAGCCCAGTTGCAACAGGGAGGCGGCGGATTCGGCCCGCAAATCCGGGTACATGCCGCCCTGTACGATGCCGAATAGGGCATAGCCCGGCCGCGCCACGAAGGCCGCCCGGCAGCGTTCGGCCCAGCGCATGGACAGCCGCATGGAGGCCGCGGCGGCCTCTTCCGCGGCGGGAAAAGGGGTGCATTCATCGAAGGCCATGGTGATATCGGCATCGAGGAGGTGCTGCACCTCGATACTGCGCTCCGGGCTCAAGTGCATCTCACTGCCATCGAGGTGGGATTTGAAGGTCACCCCGGCCTCGTCCAATTGCCGCAGACCGCTGAGGGAATAGACCTGAAAGCCACCAGAATCCGTCAAAATCGGCCGCTGCCAATGCATGAAATCGTGCAAGCCGCCAAGGCGGGCCAGCCGTTCCGCGCCGGGCCGCAGCATCAGGTGATAGGTGTTGGCCAGGACAATATCCGCCCCGGTCTCGGCCACCGCCTCCGCCGTCATGGCCTTGACCGTGGCGGCGGTGCCCACGGGCATGAACGCCGGCGTGGCGATGGCGCCGTGGGCGGTGGCGATCTCGCCCGTCCGCGCCGCGCCGTCCCGGGCGAGGATTTGAAAATCATAGGCCGCCATCAGGCTGCCCTCCGGTGATGTTCAAGCTCCAACAAACAGCCGTCGCCGTAGGAGTAAAAGCGGTATCCCCCTTGAATGGCATGGGCATAGGCTGCCCGCATACGGTCCAAACCGGCAAAGGCGGCGACCAGCATGAACAGGGTGGAGCGGGGCAGGTGAAAATTGGTCAACAACAGATCCACCATGCGAAATCGATAGCCCGGCGTGATAAAAATATCCGTCTCGCCTGCGAACGGCGCCAGTCCATCGCCCGCCGTCGTGTCTTGCGCGGCACATTCGAGCAATCGTAACGAGGTGGTGCCCACCGCCACCACCCGTCCACCCCTGGCCCTGGTTTCGTGGATCTGTTGCACCACCCCGTCATCGAGCCGGCCCCATTCCCCGTGCATCCGGTGATCATCAGTATCGGCCACGGAGACGGGCAGGAAGGTTCCCGGTCCCACGTGCAAGGTAACTTCCCCCCGGCCAATTCCGGCCTGGTGCAGCCGCGCCAGCAGGCTTTCGGTGAAATGCAGGCCGGCGGTGGGTGCCGCGACGGCGCCATCGTGGCGGGCCAGGATGGTCTGATAATCCACCCGGTCCCGGGCATCGACGGCCCTGTGCCTGCGGATATAGGGGGGCAGTGGCAAGCCGCCATGGCGTTCCAGGGCCGCCATCATCGCGGAATCGTCCATTGCAAAGTCCAACACCACCTGGCCATCCCTATGGGGGCCCTGCACAATGGCGGTAAAATCATCGGCGATGACCAGGCGGTCGTCCGCCCGCAGACGCCGGGCGGGACGCGCGAAAGCCCGCCAGCGGCCCTGGCCCAAGGCTTGAAACAGGGTCAATTCAATTCGCGCCGCGCCGCGCCGGGCCTCCAATTGCAGGGGCAGGACACGGGTGTTGTTAAATATCAGCAAATCCCCGGGCCGCAACAAACCGGGCAGATCGCCGATAACCCGATCGTGCCATCCCGCATGATCGATGTGCAGCAAACGGGCGCTGTCGCGCGGCCGCGCCGGGCGCAGGGCGATGGCCTCTGGCGGCAGTTCAAAATCAAATTGATCGACGTCCATGGATGGGCGTTCCGCTCTCCGCCCGAATGGGCCAGGGGCGCCGCCGGGCGCCTATTTCTCGTCGGCGGCGATCCGCATCGTGATGATCTTATCCGGGTCATCGACCGTCCCGCTGCCGGGCGCGCCCATCTTGATCTTGTCCACGGCATCCATGCCGTCGGTGACCTGACCCCAGATTGAATATTGTCCGTCCAGCCACGGCGCCGTCTTCAAGACAATGAAGAACTGGCTGTCGGCGCTATTGGGATCGGCCGCGCGGGCCATGGACAGGGTACCGCGCAAATGCTTCTCGTCAGAGAATTCGGCCTCCAGGTGCTGCCCCGATCCCCCCGTGCCGGTGCCCGTCGGGTCGCCGGTTTGGGCCATGAAATCCTTGATCACCCGATGGAAGACGATGCCGTCGTAAAATTTATTCCGCACCAATTCCTTGATCCGTGCGACGTGCTTGGGTGCCAGGTCGGGACGCAATTCGATCGTCACCCGGCCGTCCTTTAATTCCAGATAGATGGTATTCTCCAAGTCAACCGCTCCTGCTTGCATGGCCGGCAATGCGAAGGCCAATATTAATCCAAAAAATAGTCGTCTTAACAGCATGTTATCGCCTTTATTAACTGAATTTTTAGCCCGCAACAGCACCGGCAAGGGGCCTTTTCAGGTGCGGCCGACCCGCTCGTACAGCCGCTTGACCACGCGCGGCGAGACAAAGGCCGAGATATCGCCATCCAAACGGGCGATCTCTTTCACCAGGCGCGAGGCAATGAACTGAAATTTGTCGTTGGCCATGAGAAAAACCGTCTCGATTTTTGAATCCAGACGCAGGTTCATGCCGACCATCTGAAATTCGTACTCGAAATCGGACACCGCCCGCAAGCCGCGAACGATAATCCCGGCGTTGTGTTCCTGGGCACAATGTATCAACAGATTGTCGAAGGGATGCACCTCGATCTTGCAATTGTTCAACTGGCCCTGAATAGCATCCAGTTCGTCACTGACCATTTCCACCCGTTCATCCAGGGTAAACATGGGCCCCTTGTCACGGTTGATGGCGACACTGATGACCAATCGATCAACCATCTTGGTGGCGCGTTGAATTATGTCGCTGTGCCCCAAGGTGATGGGATCGAATGTTCCCGGATACAGGCCGATACGCTCCTTCGACAAGATAGCCTCCTACTGCCAGCGGACAAATCTTGGGGAGATCATTAACCTTTCGCGGCGGACATGGAAAGGCCGAATACGACCGATCGGATAACCTAACTATTCCCCAGCGGTATCGCCGTCGCCGCCGGCATTGCCGTTATCATCATCGACATTATCAACATCCACGCCCGCATCGTCGTCATCAATGCCGTTATCGCCATTGCCGCCGCCGCTGGCCTGCTCCGACAGCCAGGCGACCGAGACCACCCGCTCGTTCGGCTCCACATCGAACAGGGTTACCCCTTGGGTATTCCGGCCCGCGATGCGGATATCGTGCACCGGTATGCGGATCAGACGTCCCGTATCGGTCACCAGCATGATGTGATGGTCTTCCCCCACCGGTGCCGAGGACACGACCGGGCCATTGCGGTCCGAGGTTTCGATATTGATGATGCCCTGGCCGCCGCGCCCGGTGACCCGGTATTCGTAGGCCGAGGTTCGTTTGCCATAGCCATTTTCGGTGATCGAGAGGATGAACTGTTCGCTCCCGGTCATGGCCTCGGCCTGGGACGGCGTCGGCAACGGATCGTCATCGCTCTCGCCTTCGCCGTCCGCCCGGCGTCTGGCGTTGGACCAGCGCAAATAACTCTCCCGCGTGTCGCTATCGGTTTCCACATGGCCAAGGATCGACATGGCGATCAGTTCATCACCGCCAACCAATCGAATGCCGCGCACGCCGACGGAATCCCGGCTTTTGAAAACCCGCACGTCAATGACGGGGAAGCGGATGCATTTACCCCGGACAGCGGACAGCAGGATGTCGTCATTGGCGCCACAGATAGCGACGCCGACAATGCGGTCGCCTTGCGGCAACTTCATGGCGATTTTGCCGTTCGCCTGAACCCTTTGGAAATCCGCCAGATCGTTGCGCCGGACAGACCCGGACGCGGTGGCGAACATGACATAACGGTCGGCCCATTCCGCCTCGTCCTCGGGCAGAGGCAGAACCGTGTGAATGGTTTCCCCCGTCTCCAGCGGGAACAGATTGACCATGGCCTTGCCGCGTGCCTGGGGTGCGGCCATGGGCAAACGATAGACTTTCAGCTTGTAAACCTTGCCGGTGGACGAGAAGAACAGCATCGGCGTGTGGGTATTGGCGACGAACAGTTGGCTGACGAAATCTTCGTCGCGGGTGGCCATGCCCTGGCGCCCCTTGCCGCCCCGGCGTTGCGGCCGATAGGTGGAAAGCGGCACCCGCTTGACATAGCCGTTGTGGGAAACGGTCACCACCATCTCTTCGCGCTGGATCAGATCTTCATCATCCTGGTCCGCGTCCCCCTCGATAATCTCGCTGCGCCGCGGGGTGGCAAAGCGTGCCTTCATATCCGTCAGTTCCGCCCGGATGATCTCCCGCAGACGGTCGTCGGAGCGCAGGATGTCGAGATAGTCGAGAATTTTCGTACCCAGGTCCCGCAATTCCTGGCCCACTTCATCCCGGCCCAGGGCGGTCAGCCGTTGCAGGCGCAAATCCAGGATGGCCCGGGCCTGTATCTCGCTCAGGCGATAGACGCCATCGGTAACCCTGCGCCCGGGCTCGTCGATCAACTGGATCATCGCCTCCACGTCATGGGCCGGCCAATCCCGATCCATCAACCGGGCCCGCGCCGTGGCCGGGTCCGGGGCGCCGCGGATCAGGGCGATGACGGCATCGATATTGGCCACGGCAATGGCCAGGCCGGCCAGGACATGGGCCCTCTCGCGCGCCTTGCCCAGCAAATATTTGGTCCGCCGGGTAACGACGACTTCCCGTGAATCGACAAAAGCGGCCACCATTTGCGCCAGATTCATCAATTCCGGGCGGCCGTGGTTTAGGGCCAGGCTGTTGACCCCGAACGAGGTTTGCAGTTGCGAGAACCGGTACAATTGGTTCAACACCACATCCGCCATGGCGTCGCGTTTCAATTCGATCACCACACGGACGCCGTTCCGGTCGCTTTCATCGCGCAGATCGGAAATCCCCTCGATCCGCTTGGCGCGCACAGCTTCGGCAATCTTTTCAATCATGCCGGCCTTGTTCACCTGATAGGGCATTTCCGTGACGATGATGGCTTCCCGGTCTTTACGGATGGTCTCCACATTGGTCCGGCCGCGCATGACGACGGAACCGCGTCCCGTACGGAATGCCGACAGGATACCCGACCGGCCCAGAATAATGCCCCCGGTGGGAAAGTCCGGGCCCTTGACAAATTCCATCATGCCTTCAACGGTGATCTCGCGATCGTCGAGATAAGCACAGCAGGCGTCAATAATCTCGCCCAGATTGTGGGGCGGAATATTGGTCTCCATGCCAACGGCGATACCGCCCGCGCCATTGGCCAGCAGGTTCGGAAACATGGCGGGCAGGACAACGGGTTCCGAAGCGGAACCATCGTAATTGTCCTGGAAATCGACTGTATCCTTGTCGATATCGGCCAGCAGCATTTCAGCCGGCTTGTCCATGCGCACTTCCGTGTAACGCATGGCGGCGGGGCGGTCGCCATCCATGGAGCCATAATTGCCCTGGCCATCCAACAGCGGCAAACGCATGGCGAAAATTTGCGCCATGCGCACCATGGCGTCATAGATCGCCTGATCGCCGTGGGGATGGTAGCGGCCCATGACATCACCCACGACGCGGGCCGATTTCCGGTACGGCTTGTCCGAGGTATAGCCCGCTTCATGCATGGCGAAGAGAATGCGGCGATGCACCGGCTTCAGACCATCGCGGACGTCGGGAATGGCCCGGCTGACGATCACGCTCATGGCATAATCGAGATACGATTTGCGCATTTCGTCTTCGATGGCGATGGGCAGGATCGAATCGCCGCGGCCGCCACCAGATGGCGGCATGGCGGGCGGCTCCGTGGGCGGCTCCTCGGGTGGCGCGGCGGGTGGTGTCTGGCTGTCGTCAGTCAATTTGATCGGTCCTGATAGGTATGTTTCGACGGCCGGCGTCGAAGGGGTTCATTTGGCTTTGGTGCCTGAAACCGCTATCACGAGATATTGCGTGGCAGGGTCGGGAACTATACCAAGTCTTGCGGTTATCGGCAATCTTTGGTCGCAAAAATCAGGCCCGGAATACCGTCTTTCGCCACTTTCCCGGCATATTCCAAAAAAATTCCGAAAGGTAGGTTCGGGCCTCGCCCACGGCTCCGGAATCGCTGGCCCCGACGGGCCCAAAGGCTGCATTTTGCTTGCGTTCGCGCAACAGCAGGGCCGGCACCATGGCGGCGAAATAGACCAGCCCCAAAAACAGAAAGACATCGCGAAAGGCCAGCATGGAAGCCTGGGCATAAAGACTGTTGCCCAGAATTTGCAGAGCCGCCAAGGGGTGCATTTCGGTCGGCCAGCCCAACTGCGACAACAGGCCGGACAGACGCTGTAACAGATCCTGGGTCAGAATATTGTCCGGCGTCTGCATACCGGCAAAGGCCTGCGAGAACACGGCCGTGCGATGCTCCAAGGCCACGGCGATCAGGTTGATCCCCAAGGCACCGCCCAGATTTCGCATGAAATTGACGGCGCCCGAACCTTGGCTCAACAGCGGACCGCTCAGACTGCGCAAGGCGGTGACATTGATCGTGGGAATGACAAAGGCCAGGCCAATGCGTCCCACCACCAGCCATAAGGCAAAGGTCCAAAACGGCGTGTCGGTATGGGCTGAAGTCATCAGTAGAGATGAGGTGGCAAAGGCGCACAAGCCGCCCAAAATCAGCCAATGGCGGGGAAACCGGTCCGCCAGGCGGCCGCCAATGGGCATCATCAGCAGCATCATGGTAAGGCCCGCCGGTACCATCAACAGGCCCGAGCGGGTCGGCGAATAACTTTGCACGGTCTGCACGAACAGGGGGATTAGATATGTGGTGCCGTACAGACCTGCGCCAAGGGCCATGCGCACGACCGCCGCCGCGGCAAACTCCCGATTCAAGAACAGACGCAATTGCAGGATTGGATCAGGTGCACGCCACTCCCACCATAAGAAGGCCAGCAGGGCCAATGCGAAGGTGGAGAAATAGACGGCGACAATGGGTTCGTGCCAGCCCTCGCGCTGGCCGGACGACAGCCCGATCAGCAGCGAGCAGACAAACGTCACCAACAGCACCAAACCGGTCCAATCAAAGCTCGGTTTGGCATCATCGCCTGAACGCCAAGGCATGAACAACCAGGCCAGAATAGCGCCCAAACCGGCCACCGGTATCGAGGCAAAGAAGACGTAATGCCAATTGAAGCCATCCAACAGCACGCCGCCCAGGGTTGGCCCAAGGGTCGGGGCAACGACAATGCCAAGACCAAACAGGCCCATGGCCCTGCCGCGCTGGTGAACCGGAAAAATCTGGTACATCAGGACCATTGACAGGGGTTGAATGAGGCCCGCGCCTGTACCCTGCAACAGGCGCGCCCGGATCATTATGTCGATGTTGGCACTGAAACCGCCCATGATGGCGCCGATGATGAAGATCGACATGGCGCCCAGATAAGTGGCGCGCATGCCGAACGAGCGGACGAACCAATCGTTCAAAAGCATGGCCACCGTCATTGCCGCGATGTAGCCGGTGGCCAGCCAATGCACCGTATCCTGGCCGACCCCAAAGGCCCCCATGATCACCGGTATGGCGACATTGATCATGGTGGCGTTCAACAGCATCGCCACCACGCCAAGGATCGCCGTAAACGTTACAAAGACCCGGTATTTGGGTCCGTAGCGTTCAAATAGCGCCTCGATGGCGGCGGTTGGCACAACCTCCCCGTCAGCCCGGCCGGGGCCGGGGCATGGGCCGTGCCTCCGCCTTGGGCTTTCGCACGCGTATCAATAGCGCGGGTATCATGGTCGCGAAATAGACCAAGGCAATGAACAGGAAAACATCACGAAATGCCATCATGGAAGCTTGAGCATAGACACTGCGGCCAACCAAATAAAGCGCCCCCGCCGGGGTCATTTCAAAGGGCCAGCCCAATTGACTCAAGGTGTGGCCAAACTGCGCCATGAGGTGCATCGTGGTGTCGTTGTCCGGCGTCTGCAGGCCGGCGAAGGCGTCCGAAAAGAAGGCCGTGCGCCGATCCAACAACATCGCCATCAAATTGACGCCTACGGCACCCCCTAATTGGCGGGTGAAATTGATCGAGCCCGCGCCCTGACTTAGTTGCTCGGGCCTCAGGGTGGCCACGGCGCTGACAGTAAGCGTCGGCATGATCGCCGCCAAGCCGACGCGGCCGATCATGATCCAAATGGCGAACACCCAAAACGGCGTGTCCGTATGTGCCTCCATCATCAATATGGACGAGGCCCCAAACACAAACAGACCGAACATAACCATCTGATAGGACGGCAACATGTCGGACAGGCGCCCGGCAATGGGAAACGCCATCATCATCAATATGCCGCCGGGCACCATTAACAGGCCGGATCGCGTCGGGCTATAACCCTGAATAGTCTGCACGAATAACGGAACGACGTAGATCGACCCGAAAAGACCGGCCCCCAGCACCATGCCGACAACGGCGGCGGCGGTGAAGTTGCTGTTCTTAAACACCCGCAACTGCATGATGGGATCGGGTGTGGTCAGTTCCCAAAAGATAAAGGCCACCCCGCTGACCGCCGCCGCCGAGAAATAGACCGAGATAATGGGGGCCCCCCAGCCCTCGCGCTGGCCACTGGACATACCCGTCAGAACCGACGCGACGAAGACAATGACCAGGACAAGGCCAGTCCAATCGAACACCGGCAACGGCCCCTTGCGGTTCTGGGTGGGCATGAATACAAAGGCCAACAGCACACCCGCCGCCGCCACTGGCACCGACATGAAAAAGACGTAGCGCCAGTTGAAAACGTCTAGCAATATCCCGCCCAGGGTCGGTCCAAATGCCGGCGCGACGATTATACCCATCCCGAACAGGCCCATGGCCCGGCCCCTTTGTTCCACGGGAAAGACCTGAAACATCAAGATCATGGACAGGGGCTGCACCATCCCAGCCCCCAACCCTTGCAGAATTCGGGCGACGATCATGGTATCGATGCTGTTGCAGAGCCCACCCATCACGGCGCCGAAGGTAAAAATCGCCATGGCCCCAAGGTAAGTCGCCCTTTCGCCAAAGGCGCGCACCGACCAATCGTTGACCAGCATGGAAATGGTCATGGCGGCGATAAAACCGGTGGAAAGCCAATGTACGATATCCTGACCCACACCGAAGGTGCCCATGATAACCGGAACAGCGACGTTGATCATGGTGGCGGTCAGCACCATGGCCATGGTGCCAAGCATGGCCGTAAAGGACACGTAGTAGCGGTAGCGCGGACCGAACCGCGCGAACATTTCCTCAATCGCGGGTGATCGCAATCTCAACCTCGACCATCATGCCCGGCCGCAATAAGCCATCGACCTGGGGAATGGAAATTTTGACCGGCAGCCGCTGGGTGATCTTGGTGAAGCTGCCAGAGGGGTTTGGGCTGGGCAGCAGGGCAAACTGGTTGGTTGCCGCGTTGCCGATCCGAACCACTTCGCCAATCACTTCAAGGTCTGGATAGGCATCGATGTCAATTTTTGCCTTGGCGCCCAATTTGACGTCGCGGATATCAGTTTCCTTGATATTCGCCTCGACCCAGATCACCGATGGATCGTGCAATAACAGCAGGCGCTGTCCCCGCGCCACATATTCACCGGGATCGATAAAGACGCGATCCACCTTGCCCGCGCTGGGTGCCTTGATGGTACGGTCGGACAGATCGAGTTGTTGCCGTTGGTACTGTGTTTTCAGGCGCTCTTCATCAAACCGCAGGCTGGCGACCCGGCCCTGCAAGAGGTCCATGCGCTGGCGATCCGCCTGGGCCTCGATGACGGCGGCATTGGCCTGGGCCACATCCGCCTCAAGTTTCAAAACCTTTTGCCCCGCGATGCGAAAAGCAGTGCGGTAGGTTTCCCAGCGTTGCCGCGAGATCACCCTTTTCGCCATCAGGGACTCGGCCCGCTCGAAATCGCTACGGATTTGCTCCATCTCGGTATCCATGCCGGCTTTTGCCGCCTGGGTCGCGGTCAAGGCGGCGCGGCTGGCGTCGTAACGGCCGCGGGTTTGTTGATCGATCATGTGAACTTCGGCCTGAATCCGTTGCCGCTCCGCCTGCAATGAACTTCGCTGGGCATCGATTTCCCGCAGGTGCAGGGTTGAATCGCGGCTATCTATCATGATCAACGGTTGGCCGACGCTCAACAGACTGCCCTCGGATACGGGGACCTTGGTGACCCAGCCGTCGATCCGCGAGGATATCATGATCATGTCCGCCTTGATGCGGGCGTCATAGACGACCACGTTGGTGTAGCGGCCATAGACCCAGTATGCCAGACCGGCAACGCCGACGGCGACGGCGGCCACCAACAGGACCCGTCCGATGCCACGGCGCAGACGCGATTGCCCTTGGGGCAGACCGCTGTCGAGCGGAATGGCCCGCGCGGCACTCTGACTTCCGGCCTGCCCGTCCGCCGCCTGCCCGTCCGTCGAGGCGCCGGTCTGCCTGTCATTCTGCGGTTCCAACCGCCCGGTAGTCGATTTATCGTTCACTTGGTCAATCCGATCCTGCAGATCCTAAATCCAATTCCAGCGCCGCGCCGCCAGCCGACACCGCCGCCACGGCCTGACGCTGTATGCGGTCAAAAACCGCCAGACAATGCGCCAAATCAGCATCCGAGATGCCGGCCAGATGTTCTTTCCTCAATTGCACGGCGACGTCGTCCAAGACCCCGATCATCCGCCAGCCCTCGTCCGTCAAATGCACCGTCTTGCCGCGCCGGTCGGCTTCGTCCTGGCGGCGTTCGATCAAACCCTGTTTTTCAAGTTTGTCCAGGATATGCACCAGGGTCGGTCCCTCGATACCGACAAATGCCGCCAAGGCCTTTTGCTGATGGCCATCGGCCCCCCGTTGCAGGTACATCAAGACCACCCAACGGGCCTGCGTCAGGCCATGGGGACGCATTTTTTCATCCAGACGGGCCCGCCATAGCCGGGCCAGTTGGCCCAGGCGAAAGCCGAACTGTTCACGCACATCAACTTTTTCGCCGTTTTTTAGGCTATCCATCACGATATCACCAAAATGCGCGGGAACAATTTGCCCCCTATTGATTAGCATACTATTAATTCGCGGGCAATTTATTATCATGTTTGGTGTCGGTAACATGTGATCTGTCCGGTTTATGTACCAAATGATCTGTCCGGATTTAGAAGGTCTCCATAGGGAGGACTTCGATGCGGCGGACAGAACAAGTACAGGGACTGATATTGATGAAGTTCGAGGAGATTTACGAACGCACGACGGCGCGGCGGCTGAGCCAGCATGAAGCGGCGTCTATATTGGGGGTTTCGGAGCGGACCTTCCGGCGCTGGCGCGACCGGTTCGAGGCTTCGGGCGCGGAGGGTCT
>JAKZRK010000213.1:0-9907 GCA_047518225.1 Alphaproteobacteria bacterium
GGACTACCGGGACAACCCCCCAACACCGCGTACCGCATAACGTTAAGTGGACTAGTTTTGCTCCGCCCGGGTGGACTAATTTTGCTCCGCCGTTGACACACCTCGCCGATGGGCCGGCCGATTTTCAGGGCGGCTTTGCACGACGCCAAGGCTTCAACACAACTATTATACATGTGAAATTGATGCGGCGTCGGCTCTCCGATGACAATCGTACGCATCATGCAGGCGTGATAGTGACGGTAGGCGCCGGCGAATTCCAAGGTTAACTGGTCTTCCGAAAGCAGAACCTTACGCCCGGTGAAGTATCGGCATAACAGCGCATCGGCGCCCGATCCAATGATGAATTCGTTGCCGGGATAGTCGCCGCCACCGCGAAAGACCGCGCCCTGCATCGCCGCCAGAATGTCACTCTCCGCGGCGCCGGCGGAGGTAAGTCCCAGCGTTTCGTTCCATGCCTCGTCGGCAAGCTCACCCGCCCGGCGCGCATATTCCAACTCTCCAGGGCTTTTCACCATGCGTAGGATGCTGACCAGATCGGACGCATCCTCCAGGCTGCAAAACCCATCCAGCGTGGCATTCAGGGCCATGCCGTTCTTTGCGTTCAGCCCGTAGGCGTCATACTCCACCCCCAACCGGCGCCCGGCGCAGCCGCTGTCGCGCAAGATAGATTTCAGTTCATCGCAAGGTGTCGCGCCGTCCCGGTCAACCCAAATCCGGATATCTTCTATGATGCTGGTGTTTTGCGCCTGGCGCAGATCAGGCGCCCGGGTAAACAGCGTCAATTGTCCATTGACGCCAAGGTAAAGGCACTGAAAAAAGCAAAACCCGAAAGTGTCGTAACCCGTCAAATAGTACATGCTTTCCTGCCGAAACATCAGCAGGCCGTCCAGTCCGCGCTCCTGCAGCATGGAAATTGTAGCCCCTATCCGCTGCTGGAATTCCGCGACCTCGAAATGTAGCGCCATGATCTGTCCATCCGGTTTCTGGTGCTAGAGCGCTTCCGGGCTATTGTGACCCATTTGACCGCTCACCAAGGCCCCGTGGGTAGGCGCGGTTCGCAGGTCGATGTGGGACATCGTCCAAGAACCGTAACGCAGCCACGGGGCCTTGGTGAGCGGCCTTCGGTGGCGCCCCTAAGCCATTCGGATGCCCAAGGCCCTGGGCGCCGCTTGCCCAATATACCATATCGCGCTGCGCAACGCGCCTACCCGAATGGCTTATGGACGCCATCAAATGGGTCACAATAGCCCGGAAACGCTCTAGGGATCACGCCAGCCAAGCTACGATACCGATCCGCCAAAGGCCACATATTCGGGCCTATGGTTTTTTCTATTCCTGGCCGCGCCTGGCGCCCCTGCCGCGCCTGCGTCCGGCCTTCGGCGCCGCGAAGACCGGCATATCCATCACCGCCCGCAAGTTGCCATAGGGCTGCGTGGCGTGAGGGATCGCCATGGCTTCGACGAAGTATGTCTGAAATGCCGCCTCGGTCGCGGTTTCGACCCTCTCGACCCGCCGCACGACGGCCTCGATCTCGGCCCGCGCGGCCTTGTTAAGCAACGCTATGCGGGCGCCCGTGCCCGCCGCGTTGCCCGCCGACGAGACCCGCGAGGGATCGCAGTCGGGTATCAGGCCCAGCGCCATGGCATGCACCGGAGCGATTCGGCTGCCGAAGGCTCCGGCCAGCACGATGCGGTCGACCGTTTCGACGCCGAAGCGCTCCATCAGCAGCCTGGCGCCGGCGTGGAGCGCACCCTTCGCAAGCTGCACGGCGCGGACATCCTGCTGTGTGATAACGATATTGGGCCGGCCGGCATGCAGAAGGTAATTTCGACCGTCGGCGAAAGCGCCGTCCGGCCTGATCACGCCGGCCGCTGCCATTTCGGCCACGGCCTCGATAATTCCCGATCCACAGATACCGGTGACGGCGGCATCGAAGTCATTTTCATCCGACCAGTGATCGCAGCCAATAACGCGGAAACGGGCGATGCCCGTCTCGCGGTCGATGCGGACCCGTTCTATGGCACCGGGCGCGGCGCGCTGGCCACAGGTGATCTGGGCACCCTCCAACGCCGGACCCGTGGGGCTGGATGCCGCGAGCAGGCGGTGGCGATTGCCAAGCACGATCTCGGCATTGGTCCCGACATCTATCAGCAGAATACAGTCATCGCCAAGATGCGGACCTTCGGAAAGGATCATTGCCGCGGCGTCGGCGCCGACATGTCCTTCGATACAGGGCGGTACATAAACCCGCGCGTTGGTGGCCAGGGAAAGGCCGATTTCAGAGGCCGGGCGCTCCACCGCACCCTCGGCCTGAAGGGGAAACGGGGCCATACCCAAGGGTACCGGGTCGAGGCCCAGCAACAGGTGATGCATGATCGGATTGCCGACAATCACAGCCTCGTAAACATCCACGCGCGATATGCCGGCGCTTTTCACTGCTTCTCCGGCCAGGGCGTCAATCGCGCCGCGCACGGCCCGGGTCATCGCCTCGGCGCCACCGTCATTCATCATGGCGTATGAAACCCGGCTCATGACATCTTCGCCAAAGCGGATTTGCGGGTTCATGCCGGCCGCCGTTGAAATCACTTCGCCGTCGGCGAGATCAACGAGATGCGCTGCCAGCGTCGTCGATCCGACATCGATGGCAAGCCCGTAAGCACGCTCGACCAGGCCCGGTCGAATATCGATGATGGATATGCCGTCGCGGACCGCCACGGTCGCCATGCCTTCACGCGGGTCAAGCCCCGCGGCGATCTGAAGGCCTTCGATACCCCATTGTTCAGCCAGCGCCGCGGCCGTGCCGGCCCCGCCGATTTCCACGCTATGCAAAGTGAGCACGGGATCGATGGCAATGGCCCTGGCCTCGGGGCGTTTGCGGACAATCTGCCGATGCACCTGGCTTTCCGGCGGCACGTCAATGACCAGATCGCCAATGATGCCGGCCTGACAACCCAGGCGCTGGTCCGCCGCCATTTTCCGCCGGGCGCCGTAGTTATGTTCATCGGCCCCGGCCGGCGTGAGATGGCGGTAGGATGAAGTTAGGCCGAGTTTGCTGAATTCACCCTCGCCGACACGGATGCAACAGCGCCCGCATTTTGCGCGTCCGCCACACACGGATCCAAGATCCGCGCCGATCTCACGGGCGGCGTCCAACACCGTGGTGCCGTGCGCGACGGTCCCCCGCTGCCCGGACGGGAGGAAGACGACTTGGGCTCGTTCACTCACGGACATTCGCGCGGCGCCGGCGCCCGCCGCGGCGTCCTTCGCCAACGGTCGCGGGATCGCGATAACGCGCCATCCACGCCTTGCAATGAAGATCGACGCCCATCATCACGTCGGCCCCCTTGATCGCCGCCATTTCTTCACCATGCAGCGGATTTAGAATGGCGGATGTCATGCCGGCCCCGATCGCCATGGAAATGAATGCACCGTTCAGGGCGTGACGGTTTGGCAGACCGAAACTGATGTTCGAGGCGCCCCCCGTGGTGTTGACTTTCAGCTCTTCCCGCAGGCGGCGGATGATGCGCAGCGCCTGGCGGCCCGCTCCATTGATCGCGCCGGCGGGCATGAGCAGTGGATCGACCACCACGTCACGTGCGGCAATGCCATAATCGGCGGCGCGCTCGACGATTTTCCTCGCCACCTCGAAACGGACGTCGGGATCTTCAGAGATGCCGGTCTCGTCATTGGATATGGCGACGACCGCGGCATCGTATTTTTTGACCAGGGGCAACACCGCTTCAAGCACCTCGTCCTCGCCGGTCACGGAGTTGACCAAGGGGCGGCCCTGGTAGGCATCGAGCCCTGCTTCGAGGGCCGCGATGATGGAAGAATCGATCGAAAGCGGGACGTCGGTAATCGATTGCACAAGGCGAATTGTCGCCGCCAGAATTGCCGGCTCATCGGCCATGGGAATGCCGGCATTGACGTCCAGCATATGGGCGCCAGCGGCGACCTGGGCCAGTGCATCCGCTTCGACCCGAGAGAAATCGCCCGCGGCCATTTCCGCGGCCAGCAGTTTTCGCCCTGTTGGGTTAATGCGCTCGCCAATAATCACGAACGGCCGATCGAAACCGATGATGACCTCCCGGTTCGGCGAACTGAGAATGGTTTCAGTCATTTGGGTTCCTCCGATACTGTACCGCTCTTATGCCGCCACCGCCGAGCCTCCGGCCGCCGCCCGTGCAAAACACCCGAAGCCGTTATGATTTCGGAAACCAGTTCTTCCTGGCGGTAGGCCATGACATGCACACCGGCGACCCCTTCAATTTCGCGCAATTTCTGTATCATTTCGATGCATATGTCCTTGCCTTCCGCGGCCTGGCCGTCCGCGCACTCCAGGCGCTCTATGATGGCGTCGGGAACATGCACGCCTGGAACGTTGTTGCGCAACCAGCGCGCCGCCCGCGCCGAGACCAGTGGACCGACCCCGGCAAGAATAAAACAGCGCTTGTGCAAGCCCATATCCCGAATACGCGCCATATAGCTCTCGAACCGAACCAGGTCGTAACAATACTGGGTTTGCACGAATTGGGCCCCGGCGGCGATCTTCTTGGCCAGACGCAGGGGGCGGAAGTCAATTGGCGGCGCGAAGGGATTGGCCGCCGCGCCCAGGAATAAGCGCGGCGGTGACGAAATCTTGCGCCCGGACAGAAAGCGCCCCTCGTCGCGCATCCCGCGCAAAGTTTCCAGCAACGATATCGAATCTAGATCGAATACCGCTTTCGCCTCGGGCTGATCGCCGGTGCCGACCCCATCACCGGTAAGACAGAGCAGGTTGCATATGCCTAGCGCGGCCGCGCCCAGCGCGTCGCCCTGAATGGCGATACGATTGCGGTCGCGACACGACATCTGCATCACCACGGCATAGCCGGCTTGTGACAGCAACGCACTGATGGCGAGGCTCGACATATGGGTGTTGGCGCCCGATGCGTCGGTAACATTGACCGCGTCGCATACCTCGGCGAGTACGAGCGCCCTATCGTAAACATCGCGTGGGTCCGCCGAATCCGGCGAATTGAATTCCGCCGTGACGGCAAACCGCCCGCTCCGCAGCACACGTTCAAGCCGGCCCGCCGAAGTGTGGCCAGGCAGGGGTGGCAGGGGCGCCCCAGGATCATAATGGCCCTGGGCGTTCACCGGCCCCGGGTCTCGCCGCGATTTAGGTCAGTGAGGTCCGCCAACCAGGCGGAGCGGCCGATACGGCGATGATCGATGGGTGGCTGTATGGCTAGAATATCGCCGTTGCGCATACGCCTGCTGCCGTTCCAGGCCTCGACCCAGACGCAAGTCATCGTCGCGTCGACCTCGCAACTGCCGTCCGGCCGAACGCCGCCGCAAGGCCCGTTTCGCAACGACTTGGGGCAGTTCATGGGACAGGCCATGCCGGTGTCGGCGAGAATGCACTGACCACACATTTGGCAATCAAACAGAGCGCCCTTGAGGACGCGTTCCGTCCCGGCGAACAAGGCCTCTAAACGGGCGAGGCCAAAAGCCCGCCATAGGGGCGAGGATGCTAGAAGAACCCGGCGAAAAACCAAGTAGACGGCTTCCAAGCCCCGTGCATGCCGGACCGACCATCGTCTGATCGTGTACATGGTGCGAACCTCAAACGAGACTCGGTTCCGCCGACACGGATCCGGCCTCTCGAATGAATGTCTCCAGTCCGCCATAACCGGTAAAGCGGTAATCGTATTCAAGGCCAAGGCGCGCCGCCGCCACGCGCGCCCGCGCCTCAAGCCCGGCATCCTTGGTTTGCGCGAGATAGATGAGGCGGCGGTAGTTGCCAAAATAGTCGCTCAAAAGTTCGGGATGCCGGTCCAGGCCGAGGCCCTCGATAACCAGGCGTTGGAAGTGCCGTACCAGAAAGTCAGTCAGATAGAACGCGGCCGGTTCTACTTCCGTCAGGGCCGCGAACACGTCGGAGCCGGCAAAGAATTCATAGCAATGGGCGCCGCCAATACGGCTCGCGCCTTCCTCGGCGCAGACAAGGTCGAGTTCACCGCCCGTGCCGCAGTCGCCGTATAGTACAAATACTTGGTCGTGCGTGCGTTTGCCCGCGCGGATCTTGCCCCGCACCGCATCGGGAATGGCTTTCGGCGTGTTGTGCAGATGGGCCGGCAGGCAGGTCACTTCGAGGCCTTCCAGGCCGCCAGCCTTGAGCACGGCAACAATCTCGCGGCCAAGCGCGCCGCAGGCGATGAGTAAAGCCGACCGTTTCTTCACCAGCCTAACTCTCGGCCGCTTGCTGCATTAAGGCGACACCCGATCCCTGGCGGTGGGCCATGAATTCCTTCGCGATATCCACCGTAACCGCGGCATCCCGACAGTAAGCGTCGGCGCCAATGCTCTCGGCAAATGCTTGGTTGAGCGGCGCGCCGCCAACCAATACCACGTAATCGCTGCGTATCCCCCTTTCTTGGAGGGTATCGATCACAAGCTTCATGTAGGGCATTGTCGTGGTGAGCAATGCCGACATGCCGAGAATATCGGGTTTATGCTCTTCCAGAGCCGCAAGGTAATCCTCGACTGGATTGTTGACGCCGATGTTGATGACTTCAAAGCCCGCGCCCTCCATCATCATCGCCACCAGATTCTTGCCGACATCATGGATGTCGCCCTTGACCGTACCGATGACCATCTTGCCCATGAGCGGGGCATCGGACTCGGCCAGCAGTGGCCGCAATATGGCCATGCCGGCTTTCATCGCATTGGCTGCCAAAAGCACCTCGGGGACAAACAGAATACCGTCGCGAAAATCGATGCCGACGATGCGCATGCCCTCCACAAGTGCTTTGGTCAGGATTTGATAAGCTTCCCAGTCGCGTTCGAGAAGAATATTTACGCCCTCCTCGATCTCTTCCTTTAGGCCATCGTAGAGATCGTCGTGCATCTGCTGCACGAGTTCATCGTCATTCAAGGTGGAAAGATCGAGGTCTGTTTCATCGGCCATGGCGGTTACTCCTTGCCGAACATCTGCCCGTCCGCCGGGCGCTGGATTCCGGCCCATTGGACGCCTAAGTTATCGTTATCGCTAGCGTCCCAGCGACATAAATTTGTCCCACCGCGACGCGATTTCGCGCTATAATTTCCGCCGAACGCCTATCTTATCAGAGGGAGTGGTTGAGATGGACCCAGATGCCGCCGCCGAGCGGCCGCGCCAGATTGGTTTCTTTCTATTGCCCGGTTTCACCATGATCGCGTTGACGGCCGCCGTCGAGCCGCTGCGGATCGTGGAACACGTCACTAACAGGCGCCTCTATGATTGGAGCCTGATTTCCACCGACGGCAAGGCGGTCGCGGCGTCCAACGGCATCGCGCTCGCGGTTGACTACTCTATTGCCGATATTGACAGCCATCCCATGATGTTCGTTTGTGGCGGCATCAATTCCCATAACTATGACGACCGCAGGGCTCAGGCCTGGTTCCGGCGCCTAGATTTACGTGGCGCCAAGCTAGGGGCCCTATGCACGGGCTCCGCCGTATTGGCCCGCGCAGGACTGCTCAACGGCTATCGTTGTACGGTGCATTGGGAGAACTTGGCCGGGTTGATCGAACGCTATCCGGATATAGAGTTCACATCGGAACTGTTCGAAATCGATCGAAACCGTCTGACCTGCTCGGGCGGGACGGCGGCGCTGGATATGATGCTCAATATCATCGCCATGGATTACGATGATGAACTGTCGGCCCAAGTCGCGGAGCAATTACTGCACGAGCGTATCCGTGACAGCCACGACCAGCAGCGCATGCCACTTAGATTGCGCCTGGGAACCGGTCACCCGAAGTTGCAAGCCGCCGTCTCGCTCATGGAGCAAAACCTGGAGGTGCCCATAAGCTACGCCGAGCTGGCGGAAAGGGTGGGCCTTTCGATGCGGCATCTGGAGCGACTTTTCAATCGCTACTTTGGAAAAACGCCGTCCAGATATTATTTGGAACTTCGACTCGAACGGGCAAGGCTGTTGTTGCTGCAGACCGACCTGCCGGTTACCGCGGCTGCCTTGGCCTGTGGCTTTGTCTCGGCCTCGCATTTTACCAAAAGCTACCGCGGCCAATTTGGTCACACGCCGCGATCCGAACGCCACCAGCCGAACCCCGATGGGATGGGGCCGGTGTCCGATAGCGGCGGCCAGGTGGCGGCTGTGGACAAACCGGTGTCGGATTTGCTCTAGTTGCCGGCGCCGGGCGCGATCATATTTACGGTTCACCCAACGGAAGCAGGGGCACGATCTCATGAATACCGAAGAGCCAAGAGGCCGCCGCGGTGGCCGCAAGGCAAAGCGCGCGGCCCGCACCCGTGCGGATACGGACTCGGCGCCATTCATCGTCCGCCGCCACCCCGTCTCTGAAATCCTTTCCCTCGAAGGCATAGAGATCATTGAAGCCAATGCCGAGACCATCCTTGAAGAAATCGGCATTGAATTCAGTGGTGATGAAGAGGTGTTGGGATTATGGCGCGGCGCCGGCGCCGATGTCGATGGAAGCCGGGTGCGCTTGCCGAAGGGTTTGGCCCGCAAACTAATCGAAACCGCTCCGGCCCAATTCATACAGCACGCGCGCAATAGTAAACGCAATGTGCCCATTGGCGGCGACAACATGGTGATCGCCCCGGTCTACGGCCCACCCTTCGTTCACGATCTCGAAGGGGGCAGGCGTTATGCGACGCTCGAGGATTTCGAGAATTTCGTCAAGCTGACCTACCTGTCGCCGCACCTGCATCACTCGGGCGGCACGGTCTGCGAACCTGTTGACGTGCCCGTTCCCAAACGCCACCTGGACATGGTTTACGCCCACATGCGCTGGTCGGACAAAGCGTTCATGGGCTCGGTCACTCACGCCGACCGTGCCGCGGATACGGTAAGAATGGCGGAGATCCTTTTCGGGGAAGACTTCGTGCGCGACAACACCGTGGTGATGTCGCTGATCAACGTGAATTCGCCGATGACCTATGATGCCACTATGTTGGGGGCGCTGAAGACCTACGCCCGGGCGAACCAGGCGGTCATCGTCACGCCATTTATCATGTCGGGCGCCATGGCGCCGGTGTCCGTCGCCGGCACCCTGGCCCAGGCTTTGGCCGAAGGTATGGCCGGGGCGGCGCTGACCCAAGTCTTGCGGCCGGGCGCACCCGTCGTCTTTGGGTTGTTTTCGGCCGCCTTGTCGATGCAATCGGGCGCCCCCACATTTGGCACGCCCGAGCCCATCCAAGTGATGCTGGCGGCCGCGCAATTGGCGCGGCGGCTTGGTCTGCCGTTCAGGTCGGGCGGTTCGTTGACCGCCTCCAAGGTCGTCGATGCCCAGGCGGCCTACGAAAGCGCGCAATCCCTGTGGCCGGTGATTATGGGCGGTGCCAATTTCATTTTGCACGGCGCCGGCTGGCTCGAAGCCGGCCTGGTCTCCAGTTACGAGAAGTTTGTCCTGGACGAAGATCAATGCGGCATGATGGCGGTTTTGGCGGGCGGGGTCGATCTTTCGGAAGAGGCCCAAGCCATGGACGCCATTCGCGAAGTCGGACCGGGCAGCCACTACCTCGGCGCGTCGCATACCCAGCGGAACTTCGAGACCGCGTTTTATCGCTCCTCCACCGCCGATAACAATTCCTTTGAGCAATGGTCGGCGGAAGGTGCCAGTACCGCCGTGGAACGCGCGAATGTACTTTGGAAAAAACGCCTCGCCGCCTATCAGCCGCCCGCCATCGACCCCGCGGTCGATGAGGCCCTCAAGAGTTTCATGGAAGAGCGAAAGGCGGTGTTGCCCGACACCGACTACTAGAGCGTTTCCGGGCTATTGTGAGTCATTTGGTGGCGACCCTAAGCCATTCGGATAGGAGCGTCGCGCAGCGCGATATGGTCTATCGGGCAAGCGGCGCAACGCATCCGAATGGCTTAGGGTCGCCACCGAAGGCCGC
>JAKZRK010000214.1:0-16164 GCA_047518225.1 Alphaproteobacteria bacterium
TGCGCGGGCGCGAGAACGTGCACAAGCGATACCTGCTCCATGTCGCCGGCCACAATCTGAGTCTCCTGATGCGCAAACTGATCGGCGCCGGCACCCCGCGGGAGGCCGTGGCGGGCGGATATGGCTGTATTTGCGTGCTTATTGCGCCCGCTGGAGCCGTTCTGGTCGCTCAGATGGTCCTCATCGTCTCGGAGGATGGCGAAACCGCCTTCGTCGCGTTATGTTTCGCCGTCGAGTGAAACCCGGTCAATAGCGCCTTTTTCAACGGGCTGCTAAGCGGCGCGATGGGCCAAATTGGAGGACAGACAGCCGTGCAGACACTCACCAAGGAACAGCGCCGCCGTTGGGAGATTGACGGTTATATTCATCTGGAAGGGGTATTCGACGGGGACGAAGTCGCCTTTTTCCGCGCTGAATTGGATAACCTGCGGGCCAAGCCCGGTTGGGAGCCCACCAACCTGCAACGCGGCCATTACGGCTGGGTCGAGCATGCCGATATGGATACGGAAAGTTTCATGGACCGCCGCGATATCCTGCCCTACCACGACGCCTTCATCGACCTGATCGACCGGCCGGGAGTCTTCGACCTAGTCGTTGACATCATGGGGCCTTATCTGGCGTTCTCCATGTCACAGGCTATCGTGCGGGCCTCGACCCCGGATTTTCCCGGTTATACCCATACCGACGGCGGCGAAGGTTTGCGCCGCGTCCGGGTGACGGAGAGCAGCCTGCCCTTGGCCATGAAAGCGCTGTATCTTTTGACCGACGTGACGGAGCCCAATAGCTCTAATTTCACGGTCTTTCCCGGCAGCCATCTGCGGCCCTACCCGGAACTTGACGAGCCGATCCCATCGCCGGATATGCCGGGCGCCGTACCATTGATGGGCAAGGCGGGAGATTGTTTTCTGTTTTCCCATTCCCTGTGGCACGGTCCGGGTCCGAACATGTCGGGACGGGCGCGGAAAACATTGCTGTATAATTATTGTCAGATGTTCGTACGCCCCTATGACTATGCCGTTTCATCCCACGTCACGGACCGCTGCACGCCCAGGCAACGGCGTCTGCTGGGGGATCTGGGCTACGAGTTCCGCCCCGGATCATATATTTATGTGCCCGAGGATCAGGTCGAAGTGATCATGAACCAGGCCTCGTAGCCTCGGATCAGACCCGGCATGGCGGGGCTGGGAGCTCACCGCGAACTCGGTGTCAACCGCCTGTTGATCCCCCTGGGCCCTCCGTCCCGTGGCAACCTGGACGAAAACCTGGCCCGGCTGGAGGAAGAAGTATTGTCGAAACTTGACCCGGACCAGACAATCCAAAGCGGTCGTTACTAATCTCGAATTTCTCTAGCGCGGTGTAATGTTCGATCCCTTCACGATCCTTGCGGTTTTCGGGACCTTCCTGATTGCCGGCGCCGTAAAGGGCGTTATTGGCCTTGGCCTGCCTACGGTTAGTCTCGCGCTTTTGACCGTGGCGATCGATTTGCCCAGCGCCATGGCCCTGTTGCTGGTGCCCTCGTTCGTCACCAACCTCTGGCAGGCGACGCTTGGAGGCGCGGGTAAAGCCATGCTGCGCCGGCTTTGGCCCTTTCTGCTGATGGCTACGGTCACGGTCTGGTTGGGGGCCATTGCCTTGACCCGTGTCGATCTGACCTGGCTGTCGGCCCTTCTTGGCGCCCTTCTCATCACCTACGCGGCGGTCAGCCTGGCCAGGGTGCGCCTGACAATTACCTTGCGGCAGGAGGTGTGGATGGGCCCGTTGCTGGGTACCGTAAATGGCGTGTTGACGGGCCTGACCGGTTCGTTCGTCGTGCCGGGGGTTCTTTATCTGCAAGCCATCGGGCTGTCGCGCGACCAATTAATTCAGGCGATGGGGATGCTGTTCACCGCATCCACATTGGCCCTTGCCGCCGCCTTGCAAGGTAACAGCCTGCTGAGCATCGAACTTGGAACCATGTCGGCCATGGCGTTGTTACCTGCGGTCATCGGGATGGTGCTTGGCCAGCGTATTCGGCGAAGACTGTCAGAACAGCGCTTCCGGCGGGTTTTCTTTGTTTCGCTTCTCGTGCTGGGCGGCTATATCAACGCCAACGCCTTTGGCGGTTTCTAGAACGACATTGATCTTCTCGGTTCCGCGCCTACTCCGACGTAAGGCCTGCCGTATAGGGCGCAATCAATTTCGGTCGATCCTGTACATTACGACACGGTCATTGCCCGAGTCGGAGATCCAAAGGGTATGGCCTTGCACCTCTATCCCTTCCGGGGTGGTAAATTGACCAGGGCCTTTTCCCGGTTCGCCCGTGCCGATGACCAACAATAGCTTTCCTTCTGGCGAGATGATCTTGACGGCGTGATTGTTTTTATCCGCCGCGATAATGGTGCCGTCGGGCAGAATATCCTGATAGCGAACGCCATCGAAATTGTAGGGCTCGCCTTTCAACTCGCGCTTTATGGTGAGGTCCGGGGACAGCAAAAGCATGCGGTTGTTGCCGGCGTCGGAAAGCCAAATGTTGCCGTCACGGGTATGTTCGAGATCGTGCGGCGCGGAAAGTCCCCGGAGTTCGGCGATCACTTCGCCGTTCCTATACGCCACCACATTGCCCGACCAGGCGCCGGCGACATATACATTGCCGTTAGGGTGCGCCAGCACGCCTTCAGGGCCCCGAATGCGCTGGCTCAACTCGCCCGTCAGAGTGGCGGTCGTGCCGGTCATGTTGTAGATCGCAACGCGGTTATTGTGGGCATCGGCGACATAGACGCGGCCCTGCCGGTCAAAATCCACGTCGTGGGTGCCCGACTGATGATCCGCGCCAAAGGCGGCGATCAACGCCAGGGAATTCGGATCCAGAATGGCGACGCGGTTGTTGCCGACATCCGACACAAACAGATATTTGTCATCGGGCGACAGTTTCAGATCATGCGGATTATCGAGCCCGACCGAGCTTGCACCAATGTAGTCGACCTTCAACTGACCTGCCGCCGCATGTGTAAGCGACAAGCTGACAAGACAGGCCAAGACAAATCGAAAAATCATGGCGGACCTCCACAAACTGGCATTGTAAAGCCCAACATGGGAATTCCATATAGCCGGTTCTAGAGCGGTTCCGGGCTATTGTGACCCATTTGACCGCTCACCAAGGCCCCGTGGGTAGGCGCGGTTCGCAGGTCGATGTGGGACATCGTCCAAGAACCGCAACGCCGTCACGGGGCCTTGGTGAGCGGCCTTCGGTGGCGGCCCTAAGCCATTCGGATGCGTTGCGCCGCTTGCCCGATATACCATATCGCGCTGCGCGACGCGCCTACCCGAATGGCTTATGGACGCCATCAAATGGGTCAGAATAGCCCGGCACCGCTCTCGCTCTCTAAGCCGTTTTCGCTTCCGCCAGTTTCAGTTCCTCGATCATCTGTTCGCGCATGACGAATTTTTGCACCTTGCCGGTTACGGTCATGGGGAATTCGTCCACGAATTTGATATAGCGCGGCACTTTGTAGTGGGCGATCTGGCCGCGGCAGAATTCCTTGATCTCGTCCTCTTCCGCCGCCTCGCCGTCGCGCAGCACGATCCAGGCGCATAGTTCCTCGCCGAATTTCGGGTCTGGGATGCCCACCACCTGGACGTCCTGGATCTTGTCGTGGCGGTACAGATATTCCTCGATCTCGCGGGGATAGACGTTTTCGCCGCCCCGGATCACCATGTCCTTGATGCGCCCGACCACGTTGCCATAGCCGTATTCGTCCATGGTGCCCAGATCGCCCGTATGCATCCAGCCGGCGGCATCGATAGCCTCGGCCGTGCGTTCGGCATCGTCCCAATAGCCCAGCATGACGTTATAGCCACGGGTCAGAATTTCGCCGGTCTCGCCCGGCGCGACGATGCGCCCGTCGGCATCGATGATCTTGCATTCCACGTGCGGCAGGGAACGCCCCACCGTGCCCACCTTGCGTTCCATGGTATCGTCCACCGCCGCCTGGAAGCTGACAGGCGAGGTCTCCGTCATGCCATAGGCGATGGTGACCTCCGCCATATTCATTTTTTCGACCACCTGCTTCATCACCTCGATGGGACAGGGGGAGCCGGCCATGATGCCCGTGCGCAGGGTGGCGAGATCAAAGCCGTCGAAATCCGCATGATCCAGGGCGGCGATGAACATGGTCGGCACGCCGTACAGCGCGGTGCAGCCTTCGTCCTGGATCGCCTGCAATACTTCCGTCGGATCGAAGCCTTCGCCGGGATAGACCATCGCCGCGCCGTGGGTCAGGCAGCCCAGGTTGCCCATGACCATGCCAAAGCAGTGATACAAGGGCACGGGAATGCACAGGCGGTCGGCCTCGGTCATTTTGATCGCCTCGCCCACGAAATAGCCGTTGTTGAGGATATTGTGGTGGGTCAGGGTGGCGCCCTTGGGAAAGCCGGTGGTGCCGGAGGTGAATTGAACGTTGATGGCGTCGTCGAACTGCAACTCGCCGGCCAGGGCGCTCAGTTGTTCCCGGTGGTTTTCCCCGGCCAGCGCGGCGACCGCGTCGAAATTGTACATGCCGGGGGTGGCCTCTTCGCCCATGCGGATGACAATGCGCAGGTTCGGCAATTTCTCAGACTTAAGCTGCCCCGGTTCGGCGCCGTCGATCTCCGGTGCCAGGCCGCGGACCATGGCGACATAGTCGGAGGTCTTGAAGCTGGGCGAGATGATCAGCGCCTTGCACTGCACCTTGTTCAGGGCATATTCCAGCTCGGTCAGGCGATAGGCCGGGTTGATGTTGACCAGGATCAGGCCGGCCTTGGCGGTGGCGAACTGGCTGACCGCCCATTCGGCGTTGTTTTGGGACCAGATGCCGATACGCTCGCCTGGCACCAACCCCAAGGCCAGCAGGCCGGCGGCAAAGTCGTCCACCGCGTCCTTCAACTGGGCATAGCTCCAACGCAGGTTTTGGTGGCGCACGATCAGCGCATCCCGATCGCCCCAGCGTTCAACGGCGGCATCGAAAAAAGCGCCGATGGTCTCGCCGATCAACGGCACCGAACTGGCCCCGTGGCTATAGCTTTGCGTCAGCTTTCGCATCAGATGCCTCCCGACTCGAGCGTCATTCCCGCGAAGGCGGGAATCCAAACTTCATCTAAATCGCCTCGTTGCCGGTGGTTCTGACTTGTCCCAACCATGGATTCCCGCCTTCGCGGGAATGACGACTAAGCGAATGCGGCAACTGTGCCATGTTGCCCACCGCTTGTCAGCCCGCCGCCTTGACCATCACCGTTGCCATGCGCCGGGAAAATGCCGCCGGGTCGGGCAGGGGTTCCCCTTCGATAATGCGGGCCTGATCCAGCAGCAGGTGGGCCAGATCGGCCAAATCGTCCGCCGCGCCGCCCTTGGTGGCCGCGCTGGCCATGTTCTTGATCAAAGCATGTTTGGGGTTGATTTCCAGAATTCGGAGGGAATTGGTGTCGAGCTGATTATGCGCCTTCAACATCCGTTCCAGGCGCATATCCATATCCCCCTCATCGGCGACCAGACAGACCGCGCTGTCGGTCAGGCGATCGGTGGTGCGTACGTCCTTCACCGCCTCGCCCAGGGTCTGTTTGACCAGGGCGATCAGGGTGGCCAGTTCAGCATCGCGGATGGGCTCGGCCTCCGCCTCGTCCTTGGCCGTTTCCTCGCCCAAATTCGATAGATCCGTGGCGCCGCGGGTGGCGGAGGTCAGGGCATGTCCGTCGTATTCAAAGATCGCGGAGAGCCAGAAATCATCCACCGGGTCGGACAGCAGTAAAACCTCTATGCCCCGGGCCCGGAAGCCTTCCAGATGGGGGCTGTTTTCCAGGGTCTGCTGATCATCGCCGGTAATGTAATAAACCGCCTCCTGGCCTTCCTTCATGCGCCCCACATAGTCTTTCAGGCTGACCAGATCGTCGCCGGCGCCAGCAGTGGACCGGAACCGCACCAGTTCCAGCAATTCTGCCCGCCGCTCCTGATCCTCGTATAGGCCTTCTTTCAGGACGGAACCGAAATTCCCCCAGAATTCAGCGTATTCCTTCGGCTCTTTTTCCGCTTTCTTGCTCAATTCGGTCAAAACGCGCCGGGTGACCGCCTGGTTCATATGGCGCATCACGGGAGAGGTCTGGAGCATCTCGCGGCTGATGTTCAGGGGCGGATCCTCGCTGTCCACGATGCCGCGCAAAAAGCGCAGATACGAGGGGATCAGGCCCTCCGCCTCGTCGGTAATGAAGACGCGGCGCACATAAAGTTTGACCGCGTGACGCCGGGCCGGATCGAACAGATCAAAGGGCCGGCGGGTCGGCACGAACAGCAGGCCGGTGTATTCGATCTTACCCTCGGCCTTGTAATGGATGGTCAGCCAGGGATCGTCCATGGCGTGGCCGACGTGGTGATAGAACTCCGTATATTGCTCGTCCGTGATCTCGTTTTTTGGCCGGCTCCATATGGCCGAGGCGGCGTTGGCGGCGGTTTCCTCGGCCTCGTCGATGGCCAGCATGATCGGCAGGCCGATGTGATCGGAATATTTCTTCACGACGCCCTGTAGTTTGTGCGCCTCCAGCCATTCATCCTCGCCCTCTTTCAGGTGGATCAGAACAGTGGTGCCCCGGCCCGCGGGTTCGCCTTCGGCTATGGTGAATTCGCCCAGGCCGTCCGAGGTCCAGAGCCAGGCCGCCTCGTCCCCGGCCCGTTGCGAGGTCACTTCGACCTTGTCGGCGACCATGAAGACCGAGTAGAAGCCGACGCCGAACTGGCCGATCATCTGCATGTCCTGGGCGGCATCGCCGCTGAGGTTTTCCATGAAGGCGGTGGTGCCCGAGCGCGCGATGGTGCCCAAATCGCTGACCAGGCCATCGCGGTCCATGCCGATGCCATTGTCGGACAGGGACAGGGTCCGCGCCGCGGTATCGACCTTGATATGTACCTTGAAGTCCGGATCGTCGCCCAGAATTTCCGGCTCGGTAATGGACAGGTAACGGGCCTTGTCGCAGGCATCGGAGGCATTGGAAATCAATTCCCGCAGAAAGACTTCCTTGTCGGAATAAACCGAATTGACCATCAGGCGCAAAAGCTGCGCCGCTTCGGTCTGGAAGGAGAGTGTTTCCTCGCTCATTTCGGATTGTCCTTTATTTGCTCGCGTCTTTGTCTTCAACCAGCAGGGCGCTGGCCTCGGTCAGGAAGTCTTTCGCCTTGTAGTCGGGCAATTTGTAGGCCCATGGGGCGAAACGTTTATTGATCATGGCGACTTCCAAGCGGGCGTCGCCCTCGCTTTTCATGGCGGTCTTCTGCTCTTTCGTCAGGCCGTCCAGCCTGATTTCGGCGGCATCGAAGGCTGCCGACAGACGCAACCAATGGCCGTCCTTGCGCTTGATCACGGACAGTTTCACGGTGACGCCGTCAAAGGTGTTGAAAACCGCTCGATTGGCGCCGCTAAAGTCCACTTTTTCGCCGCGGCGCACGTCCTGGAAGGTCAGAAATCCCAGGGCCGAACCCAGGGCATTGCCGGCGGTGTCGTGCATCTGTTTCATGCCAGGGGGGATGTCGGCCACCTTAAAATCGCGGCCGTCGGGATCCGTCCGGAAAACCTCGACGCGGGTGCCGTCCGGTTGGATGGTGGCCGCGGCGCGTACCCGTTTGCGGGCAATGGTCGGCATGGCGTTATCCAGCCAGCGGTCGATGGTCTCCCAGACCTCAATCCGGCCAGAGGCCAGATAGCTCTGCGCCCCGTCCAGGCGCCGGACATAGTGGATACCGTCTTCGTTCTGGGTCGGACTGACCTTGGTCTTGCCGATGACAACGGCGGCGATGGTGTTGCCCTTGCCGTCCGCAAGGGCGATGGTGGTGCCCCGCCCGCCGTCTTTTGGCGTTTTCAGAAACAGCCGGTCATGTAAATCCGGCTTGGCGGTTTTGGCTTCCAGCAGGCGCATGCTGGCAATGCCGACGGCGGCCTGTTTTATGGTCGCGAATTTTACCGGATAGCCATCCCGCTCCTTGACCCCCCAGACATCCCCTTTGCCGCGAAGAATGGTGAAGGCCAGCTTTGGCGTCTGCACATTGATGCGGGCGATGTCGTTGACCTGTGTGATCAAATCGGGAAACAGGCTGCCCGGCGGCGCGGCGGATGCCGTGGCCCGGCTCCGCTCCAAGCTGGACCAGACGGCCGCCGCCACGGACAATGCGGTGACGATGGCGAGCAGGGCGAATTGTTTCATTTTCATTTTCTTTTCTCCCTCCTCAGCTTCGCGCCGCGCCCGCCCGGCGCCGGCGGCGGCGGAACAGGGCAAGGATGGCCGCGACCACCGCGACCACCAGGGGCATCAGGCCCACATTGGCGAATTTCAACCGCGCCTCCAATCCATCTATGTCCCGGTTCAGGTTATGTTGGACATCGCGCAGTTGCTTTCGGGTCTTCAATACCTGGGCGCGGACGGATTGAATTTCGGCTCGTTGTTCCTTTGTCAACAGGTTGCCGCCACCGGCCTGGGCCCGGGATTCAAGCCCGGCAATGCGGCTTTTGCTCTTTTCCAGGCTCTCTTTCAGCTTGCGCTCCTCGTTCAGGAACTTCTGCTCGGCCGTCCGGCGCATGGCTTCCACCACATCGAACGGGCGGGTGGATTTGCCCCGGCTGCGCAGCCCGATGAGATCGGAAGAGCCCGAAAGGTTATCCAAGGCGTTGATCACGAAAGCGGCGTTGGCGGCGATCGGCACGACCACATCCTGGCCCATCAAGTTCTGCCGGCGCAGCCAGAATTGGTCATGCAGCAGATCGCTATCGGCCACCACGATGACGCTGATGGGATTACTGCTTTCTTTCAGATGGGGCGGATCAGGTTGGACGCCCGTCTTGCCCACGGCCTCGCCTTTGCCCTTTGGCGGGCCGTCGGGGAAGGCTGATTTGGCATTGCCGCCCAGGCGGGCCGCGATGATGTGGCGGACGCCGTCCGCCTTGAAGACCTCCAACAGCCGGTCGGGCGCGGGGCCAAAGCGGACCAGATTGGTCTCCATCCGCATGGCCTGGGCCGAGGTGGAGATCAGCGGGGTGATCAGGATTCCAGCCTCGGGCAAGGCTTTGATGCTGCCCGCGTTGGCCAATATAATGGGCCCGAGATCGGCTGTGACCACGTCCTCCGGGTTCAGGTTTCCGGGGCCCATTTGCAGCCAAACCAGATAGCGGACGATACGGGTGCGCCCCGCCTGGCCGGCGTTGACCTGCTGGGATGCTTCAAAATCGCCGATGACGCGATCGGTGGCGACGGATACGCCCCAGGTGTTCAACAGTTTTTCAAGTTGCGAACTGGCCTGCTCCACCGCCTGCTGCCGCCCCCGTTGCCGTTGCTCGCGCGCCGTCACTTCGGAAAAGGGATCGACAAAAACCAGGACCCGTCCGCCGCCCATGACGAATTGGTCAATGGCATAAAGGGCGCGGTCATTCAGGCCCAGGGGATGGGTGATCATAACGACGTCGACATCGTTGGGGATCACCCCTTGCCGTGGCTCCAGCGTCTTCAGATCGAAGACACCGCGGATGGCATCGACGATGGCCCAAGGCTGCGGCCCGCCGCCGAAGCGCATCATGGGGGAAGCGTCCGCGTTCATCTGTAATCCGCTGATCAGACCGACCACCGGTTTTTTCGGGTCACTCAGATTATACAGCATCCGGGTCAGGTCATATTCCAGGAAGGCCTCTTTTTCACGGCTGAAAAACGGCACGACCTGGCGGTCATCGATGGTGTTGGTGGCGGCCAGGCCGAAATATAGGCTATCCCCCGTGCCAAGGGGCACGGCCTGCAGGCCAAGGCGGACGGCATTATCCTCATCCTCGGTAAAGGGTTCGGGGTCGATGATTTCCAGGCGGATTTTGCCCCTGGACAGATTGACATATTCCTCCAGCAATTCCCGGACCCGCAGGCCATAGGATTTGATATTGGGTAGCTGGTTGGCCAGTTTTTCCGAGAAATAGAAACGCAGGCGGATCGGCTCCGGTATCTCGTCCAGGATGCGCTTGGAACCCGCGCTCAAGGTGTACAGGCCTTGCTGGGTGAGATCCAGGCGGGTTGAAAGCAAGGTGTTGGACGAGAACACGTTGACGCTGAGATACAGGATGGCGGCCAAAATCAGGGCCAGCACGGCGGTTGTGGAACGGTTCATGCGCCTATCCCCCTCAATCGGCTTTTTTCAGATCGACGATGATCAGATTGGCGAATAGCCAAAGCAGGATCAGCGAGATGAAATAAATCAGATCGCGCAGATCGATGACGCCGTTCTGAATTGCGTTGAAATGGCTCAGGAAGCTGAACGAGGCGACCGCGTCCAGCAGCGCCTGCGGCGCCCAGGCGGCGAAGAAGTCCAGTACGATCGGGGCGCCGGATACCGTGAACAGGAAGCACACGACCACGGATACAACGAACGCGACAACCTGGTTCTTGCTGGCCGCCGATATGCAGGCCCCGATGGCCAGATAACCCCCCGCCATCAACATGCTGCCCAGGTAGGAGGCCACGATCACGCCATGATCGGGTTGGCCCAGATAGCTGACCGTCAGCCACATGGGAAAGGTCAGACCCAGGGCGATGGAAATGAATACCCATGCGGCGAGGAATTTGCCAACCACCGTGGACCAGACGGACAGGGGCAAGGTCAACAACAGTTCGATTGAGCCGGATTTACGCTCTTCGGCCCATAGGCGCATGGCGATGGCCGGCACCAGGAACAGATACAGCCAGGGATGAAAGTTGAAGAACGGCTTTAAATCCGCCTGTCCGCGAAGGAAGAAGCTGCCCAGATAGAAGGTAAAGATGCCGGTCAGAAACAGAAATATGACGATGAAGATATAAGCCAACGGGGCGTTGAAATACCCCTTCAACTCGCGCCGGAAGACCGCCCATGTGGCTGCCATTATACTGCCTCCCCGCGGCCATCACGCCCGCCGCCGCCCTGGCTGTTTTTTTCGGGCCGGGCACGGGTGATATTGCGAAACACATCGTCCAGGCGGGGCGGTTCCACCGACAGGCGCGAGGTTGACCAATTCCGTTGTTTGATCAAATCGGCGATCTCCGCCACGATGGATTGGCCATTTTCAGGATAGGCCCGATAACGCCCGCCTTGGATTTCTTCAACCAGGGAAATGTTGGCCATGGCCTCCAAGGCTTCGGCCACGCCGTCGTCCTGGCTGTCGATGAGCACCGCGTTGTGGAAGGGTGATTGGCGTTCCAACTCCGCCGGCGTGCCGTCGGCGACGATCCGGCCGTCGGCGATGATCATGGCCCGGGTACAGACCGCATCGACCTCTTCCAGAATGTGGGTCGAGATAACGATGGCCTTTTCTTTCGCCATCTCGGCGATCAGGCTCCGCACCTCATGTTTTTGGTTCGGGTCCAGGCCGTCGGTCGGCTCGTCCAGGACCAGGACGGGTGGATCATGCAGTATTGCCTGGGCCAGACCGACCCGCCGTTTAAAGCCTTTGGACAGGGTTTCGATGGGCTGTTCCAGGACCGCTTCCAAATGTACACTGGCGATGACATAGTCCAGGCGCCGCCGGCGGGTGGCCGCATCCAGCCGGCGCACATCGGCGACAAAATTCAAAAAGCTGATCGGCGTCATATCGGGATAAGCCGGCGCGCCTTCGGGCAGATAACCGATTTGCGCCTTGGCGGCGATGGGGTGGTCATCCATATCATGGCCCGCCACCCGGACCGAGCCCGCGGTTGGCGTCATGAAGCCGGTAATCATCTTCATGGTCGTGGACTTGCCCGCGCCATTGGGGCCCAAAAATCCCAACACCTGACCCTTGGGCACATTGAAGCTGACGCCATCCACGGCCCTAAGGTGGCCAAAGGTTTTGACCAGGCCCTCGACCTCTATCATCCAATCCATAGACGTTTTGCCTCTTTCGCCCAGAAATTATCCGGTGTGTTATGTTCGGGTGAATTCGGCCCGTTAAATAGTCGCTCCGCCAGGAACCTTCAAGAGCATTTGCGCGGGCCGGCATATGCCTTATAGATTATCCGCGATACAGCCAGTGGGAATTATTTTGGAGCGGCCCGTGACAGCGCCCCCCGATCGGTCCGAAACCAGGCGACGGGTGGTCTCGCCCTGCGCCGGGGTCTGTATATTGCATACCGGAACCAAGTTCTGCCTGGGCTGCTATCGAACCATCGGCGAAATCGCCGGTTGGCAGGATATGAGCGCCGAGAGGCAGCACGCCGTCATGGCCGAGCTGGCCCAACGCCGCGCCGCCGACCGCGGTTCGTGATAGCCCGGAACCGCTCTCGAGCCGTTCCGACAGTCTGACGGCGCCCCTCAGGCAAAGGTGCCGGCCCCCAGGATCCAACCTTCCTCCGCCTCTACCAGGGCACGGACCGTGCCATTCAGGTTGTCGGGTCCAGACAGATCCCGGGCAAGTTCGCCGCGCCCGTCGCGGCGGGCCAGATAACGGGCGATGGTTTCCACCTGAACCGCATCCTTGACCGCCCCCGCCCATGTTTCCGCCTCGATCTTGAGGATCGAGGGATAGACCTCCGCCAGGATGATTTGCCATGATTGTCCGGCGTCCGGCGGCGCCAGGCCGGTTTCAAAGGGCCAGACCAGTATCTTGGCGGTTAATTCCGGGTGGTCGCGCAAGGCCTTCAATACGGGGATGCCTACCAGGGATTGGCTGCCGACGGAGCCGGTGGTGTATAGCTTCCAACACGGCTGGGTGCGCGGCAACAAAGCCTCGCAGTGCCGTCGTTCCGGAATTATTTCGTCATAGGCATGGGTCTTGCGCATGGACAGGGTCGCGCTTTGCCGATGGCCAGGGCAGCCCCAGAACGGAAATGGCCCGCCGGATATGCGTCCGTTCAAGGCGGCCGCGACGTCAAAGCGGTTGTTCGCATTGTCCGCACCATCCTGGATCAGGGCGTCCAGGCCATCCCATACCGCGCGCCAAGGGGCCCCGGAAAATCCGGCCGCGCGGGCAAAGCCGGCCGGATAACCGTTGGGAAAATCAAAACCCGCCAGGACCCGTTGCCCCCCCGCCGTCAGATCTTTCAGAATGTCGGCGATCTCGTCGCGGGCCTGCCAACGTGTTGACGGATTGCACAGATGTTCACGGCGCAGGCCGCGGCCGCTCCGTTGCATCAGGCAATACCAAATGCTGTCGGCACCCCGTTTGGGCGTGGCGTTGGCGCTCCAATCGACGATCAGATAGGCATCGAAGATGTTGCGGGTCATCCCGGGTGGCGCGGACCGATCTGGATAGGCCCTAATTGCTCAGCGTCTCGAACGTGGTGGGCGCTTTTCGCCGCACGCGAAAGCCGTCCCGCTTTATTTCCAAGACCGCCATGCCCCGTTCGGCCACGCCATCGGGGCCAAAGCGGAAGATGCCGTCGCTGCCGACGAAGCCGTCGGGGTCGGTAATGGCGCGGGCCGAAAAATCCGGCCCCCCCGTTTCCAGCGCCAGGACGGCGGCCAGGGCCATGGCGTCATAGGCCAGCGAGGCCAGGCGCGGCGGGCCGTGGCCAAAGGCGGCCTTGTAACGGCCGCGAAAATCAGCCGCCGCCGTCCGGTCCGCGCCCGCGAACCAACCGCCCAACAGGGCCGGCTCCAATTGAACTTTGGCATCGTCCCAGCGGCCGGTGCCCAACATGCGGATTTCCACCGTGTCGATGTCATAATAGAGCAGTAAGGGGGCCAAGGACTTCAACAATTCACCGCCCTCGGGCAGCAGGACAGCGTCATAGTTCAGATCGCCCAGGGTGTCGTGTTTCTTCAACGCTTTCAGCATCCGCTTGGCCGATTGCTCTTGGCTATTCTCCAGCGCCTTGCGCCGCGCCAGCAATGCCTGCCGGCGGGTATGATAATGGGCCAGGCGTTTGACCGATTTATCCAGGTCCTCGCCGGTAGGGGAATAGAATTCCGCCTGGACCAGCTCCGCGCCATGGCGCAGTACCGCTTCGCGCGCGGCCTCCAACACGGCCAGTCCATAGGCGTCGTCCGGCGCCAGGACCGCGAATCGTTTCAACCCACGGGAGGCGGCGAAGCCGATGACCGCGTCAACTTCCTGGTGCGGGGTGAAGCTCAACAGATAGACGCCATTGCCCGCCACCCGCCGGTCGGATGAAAAGGCGATCATGGGCAGGCCACCGGCGCGGGTGATGGCCGCGGTCGCCTGGACAGAGGTATTGAATAGGGGGCCAAGGATGATTTCCGCCCCTTCGCCGACCAGTTCCATGGCCGCGCGGCCCGCCCCTTCCGGCGTGCCACCGGTATCCCTGGGCATCAATAACAGCCGTTTACCGCCAATATCGAACAATGCCAGCATCGCCGCATTCAACATGGCATGGCCCAATCCGGCGGCGTTGTCGGCGCCGCTCAAGGGCAGCAACAGTCCGACGCGGGTCGGTTGGCCTTCGACGCCGGATGGCGGCCGCAAAGCTGGTGCGGAGCGCACCTGCACATCTTGGGGTGCCGGTAACGCGCGCGCTATGGGCGGTGGGGTCCTAGGCGGCCTGGTTGGCGCGGCCACGGTTTGTTTTTGTCTGGCCGGCTTTTTCGCTTCGGCCTTTGGGCTCACTACTGGCACACTGCCGGACTCGTCGCGCGGCGTTTGTGCGCAGCCCGGCAGCAGGGTAGGGATCAGCAGACATGCGACCAAGACAAAAGTCGGGCGGGAAGGCCAATGATGGATCGGCGAAGGGTGCAAGCGCTTCGTCCTCTCTGAAATTCGTCCGGGCATCAGTTCAAACTTCCGGCGACGATGTTCAATCTAGTGCGCGGGCCACGGGGGGTAAAGCGGTGCCCGCCTCCTTTACGCCAGGCCTTTACGTGGTCGCGACCCCCATCGGCAATGCCCGCGATATCACCTTGCGGGCGCTGGACCTGTTGCGGAGCGCCGATATCATCGCCTGCGAGGATACCCGGGTTACGCGCAAACTGTTAATTATCCATGATATTGACCGCCCGACCCTAGCCTATCACGACCATAACGCCGCCCGCGTTCGTCCCCGTCTTATGGAGCGCTTGATAAAGGGCGAAATTGTGGCGCTTGTCAGCGATGCGGGTACGCCCTTGATCTCGGACCCCGGCTATCGCCTGGTCAACGAGGCGCGCAAGGCCGGCGTGGCCGTGACTGCGCTGCCGGGCGCGTCCGCCCCTTTGGCCGCCCTGGCCAGCGCCGGTTTGCCGACCGACAAGTTTCTGTTCGCCGGGTTTCTGCCCGCGAAAAGCACTGCCCGGCGCCGGGCACTGGGCGAACTCGCAGCAATACCCGCCACCCTGGTTTTTTTCGAATCGGCCCCGCGCCTTGCCGCATCCTTGACCGACATGACGGCCGAATTGGGCCCGCGAGATGCCGCCGTGCTTCGCGAACTGACCAAGAAATTCGAAGAAACCCGCCACGGCAGCCTGCTCGATCTGGCCAGGCATTATCGAACCGAGGGACCGCCGAAGGGCGAAATCGTCGTGCTGGTGGCGCCCCCCGATGACCGCGCGATTGCCTTGGACGAAGCGGAAATCGACGCCTTGCTGCTGACGGCCCTGGATCAAGGCAGTGTCAAGGATGCCGCCGCTGCCCTGGCCGAACGGACGGGCCTGCCCCGCCGGGCCCTGTACAACCGGGCCTTGATCTTGCGCGCCGGCGCGGGGGATGACTTGCACTCAGGCGCGGAGGATGAATAGACTTGGCCATGGCATGGGCAACGAATCGGCGCGAAAACCGCGTCGGCGCGCGTATCGTGCGGGACGCAGGGCGGAGATGATTGCCGCGGGTTTGTTGCGCCTGAAGGGGTATCGCATTCTGGCCCGAGATTATCGTGCAGGCGTTGGCGAATTGGATATAGTGGCCCGGCGTGGTCGATTGTTGGCGGTGATCGAGGTGAAGCGGCGGCCCGACGTGGCGGCCGCCTTGGCGGCGGTGACCGCGCGGCAGCAGCGGCGCATTATCCGCGCGGCGCAGGCTTTCATGGCGCGGCATACGGGTCTTGGTGAATTGGATATTCGTTTCGACGTAATAGTGGTACTGCCCCATCGCCCGCCTAAACATATTAAGGACGCTTGGCGGCCCTAGCAGTCTGTCGGATTTGAGGGTGTTTTGACGCTACAATTCTGCTCTGTTCTGGTATGATTCTTGATGAAGAATTTTCGCTCTTATGACCGTTCACAACGGATGCTTTTGCCGCCTGATCTTAAGGACTGGGTGGCCG